>NZ_JAXHDC010000047.1:0-26089 GCF_037072045.1 Oceanobacillus sp. MO10714A
TATCTTAATCATAACTGGGACACTTGCACTGACCCCGATGTCCCGCTCATAACTGGGACACTCGCTCTGACCCCAATGTCCCACCGATGTCCCGCTCATAACTGGGACACTTGCTCTGACCCCAATGTCCCACCAACCCCAATGTCCCAGCGGAAACATGGACGATATTCTGTCCATGTTTTTTATGTATGATAGGTGGAAGTGTGCTAATATGATATATATTTGAAAGGGGATGGATATGATGAAAGTTGCTGTTTACCAAATGGAACTTGTACCAGGTTCCCCGCATGATAACAGGGAAAAGGTGAAGCGTTGGGTTGGATCAGAAGTAAAGAATGATAAGCCAGACATCATCCTATTGCCGGAAATGTGGACAACATCCTATGTGCTGGAAGAGCTCCAAACAATTGCAGATGATGCATTAGAGCCTACTAAATCTTTTTTAAGTGAATTGGCGAAGGAATACAAGATTAATATTGTCGGTGGCTCGATTGCGAATAAAGTGGATGACAAATTATATAATACGAGTCTTGTTTTTGACCGCGCCGGCAACCTTGTTTATGAATATAGCAAGATGCACCTCGTACCGATGTTGAACGAACCAGCATACTTGACTGGTGGCAAGGAAAAAGTGCAAACTTTTGAACTCGATGGGATTCGGATGGGTGTCATTATTTGCTATGACCTGCGTTTTCCAGAACTCACGCGCAAGTTGGCGTTAGACGGGGCGCAAGTATTATTTATCCCTGCCGAATGGCCGAAACCGCGGACCAATCATTGGGTTAACCTGCAAATAGCCCGCGCAATTGAAAACCAAATGTATGTCGTATCTGCAAACAATGTCGGCACCCTGAATGAGGTTAAATACACCGGAACTTCTTTAATCGCAGACCCTTGGGGAGATGTTCTCGTAAAAGGTTCAGAAGATAAAGAAGAAACATTACGAGGCACAATCAATCCGGACAGGGTAATTGAAGTCAGAAAAAGTGTCCCAATCTTTGAAAGCCGTGTCCCAGAGTTATATTAAATATACAAATAAAGAGGTTATGTCAATGGAATTTTCGAATCGCCTAAAGGAGTTGCCCGTTCAATTTTTTGCAACTCTCGTAGAAAAAGTGACAAAAGCATACGCAGAAGGTCGCGATGTCATTAATTTGGGGCAAGGGAACCCGGATCAACCAACTCCACCCAATATTGTGCAAGCTTTGCAAGAAGCTGCCGCAGACCCAAATTCACATAAATACTCGCCGTTTCGTGGCACAGCGGAATTGAAACGAGCAGCAGCCGATTTCTATAAGCGGGAATACAATGTCGATTTAGACCCGGAAGCGGAAGTAGCTGTTTTATTTGGGACGAAGATTGGCTTAGTCGAACTACCCCTCGCCTTAATGAACGAAGGCGACATGCTGTTACTGCCAGATCCAGGCTACCCGGACTATCTATCTGGCGTCAAGCTTGCGAATGTTCGGCATGAAGTAATGCCATTACTTCGAGAAAATGCATTCTTACCAGACTATGACAAGCTCACGCCGAAACAATTAGAAGAAGCGAAATTACTTTACTTAAATTATCCGAATAATCCTACAGGAGCCATCGCTTCCAAAGAATTTTTCGAAGAGACGGCACAGTTAGGCAAGGAGCACGGTATCGGTATCGTCCATGATATTGCTTACGGTGCAATAGGCTTTGACGGGAAAAAACCGGTTAGTTTCCTCGAGGTAGAGGGCGCTAAAGATATCGGGATCGAGCTTTATACCTTATCGAAAACATACAATATGGCCGGTTGGCGAGTAGGCTTTGCTGTTGGCAACGCGAAAATGATTGAAGCGATCAATCTCCTGCAAGATCATTTATTCGTTAGTCTGTTCCCCGCAGTCCAACATGCGGCGGCTGTTGCCTTAACTGCAGAGCAATCAAGTGTGGAGGAATTAGTCGAGCTGTATGAAGGGCGCAGGAATGCATTAATCGCGGCATGTAAACGGATTGGTTGGGAAGTTGAAGCTCCTAGTGGCTCGTTCTTTGCATGGCTGCCGGTTCCGAGTGGGTATACAAGTGAGCAATTTGCTGATTTGCTACTGGAAAAGGCTGATGTTGCTGTCGCCGCCGGAAATGGCTTCGGGACGTACGGGGAAGGTTATATCCGGATCGGTTTACTAGTTGATGAAGCCCGTCTTGAAGAAGCAGTCGAACGGATTGAAAAACTTAAACTTTTCTCTTAGTCTGAAAGATTACTAAAATAAGAGTTGACGACACGTAACTTTTGCTGTAGTCTATATCAATATAATTAAATAGTTTTATCTCTTATCAAGAGTAGCTGAGGGACTGGCCCGATGAAGCTCGGCAACCTTTTTATGTCAACCATAAAAGAGGTGCTAATTCCAGCAAAACGTGATGTTTTGAAAGATAAGAGAGGACCTCTGAATACATACAAAGCCTCTCTTTCTTTAGAAAAGAGAGGCTATTTTTATACCAACTATTTCTTAATCTAAAGACGATTGGAAGGGAAAGGTAGATAGATGATCAAATTAGAGAACATCACGAAGGTATTCCCATCTAAAAATGGGAATGTTACAGCGGTAAACAATGTTAACCTTCATGTAAAAAAAGGTGAAATCCACGGTGTCATTGGCTACAGTGGTGCTGGTAAAAGTACCTTAATCCGGCTCGTCAATTTACTGGAAAAGCCGAACAGTGGAACGGTAACAATCAATGGCACAGAGCTAACAGCCCTATCAAATGAAAATTTGCGGAAAATGAGACAGAAGATCGGAATGATTTTCCAGCATTTCAATCTCATGAAGACTGCAACCGTTTATGAGAACGTAGCAACACCACTAAGACTTCTAGGGCTTAACAAAACAGAAGTGAAAGAACGTGTAGAAAAATATTTGAAAATTGTTGATTTAGCAGACAGAGAGGACAGCTATCCTTCTCAATTATCTGGTGGACAGAAGCAGCGGGTCGCCATTGCACGTGCATTATCACAGGAACCAGAAATCCTGCTGAGCGACGAGGCGACAAGTGCCCTTGACCCCGAAACAACTAATTCAATTCTTGATCTACTCCTTAAGATTAACGAAGAACTGGGGATAACCATCTTACTCATTACCCACGAAATGAGTGTCATTCAGAAGATTTGTGACGATGTGTCGGTTCTTGAAAATGGAGAAATCGTTGAACAGCGTTCCAGTATCGAATTGTTCACCGATCCCCGTCATCAGACGACAAAGAAGTTTTTAGATACGATTTCTCAGCGTAAATTATCCGCATCACTCATCAACCAATTGAAACTAAATGGTACGGTGACGAGCCTTACCTTTATTGGAGAGAGTGCCGGGGAGCCTTTACTTGCACAAGTGATTGAGAAGTTTAAAGTGAAGCCGAATATTTTAACGGCGAATATTATGGAATTGAAAAACGGAATCGTCGGAAATCTGATCATTCATCTTGTTGGTGAACAGGATCAAATCAATGCCTCCTTAACGTTCTTAAACGATCAAGGGGTCGTAACAGAAGAAGTGGAGGGTGAATAAATAAAATGGAAAACTTTATCGAACAATGGCTGCCTATTATTGGCCAAGCTATCATTGAAACGTTTCAAATGGTCATCATTTCCTTATTTTTTGCGATTTTGATTGGGGTGCCTTTAGGCATACTTGTTGTACTGACACGCCCGGGACAATCATTGGAAAATAAATTCGTCTATCAATTATTGAATCTCGTTATAAACATAGTCCGCTCGATTCCGTTTATTATTCTATTATTCTTTATTCTGCCATTTACGAAATTCTTGGTCGGCACAACGATTGGCGTGCAAGGTGTTATCGTTCCACTCGTTATTTACACCGCACCATATCTTGCACGCTTACTGGAAAGTTCTCTACTCGAAGTGGATAGCGGAATTATTGAAGCATATAAAGCAATGGGGATTAAAACACATAAAATCATCTGGAGTGTCATGCTTCGGGAAGCACGTCCATCCATCGTTTTAGGCTTAACAATTGTTACAATCAGCTTGATCGGTGCGACCGCAATGGCCGGTCTAGTCGGTGCAGGGGGACTCGGAGATCTTGCGTATCGTTTCGGACACTTACGTTATGAAGTAGATGTCATGTATGCAACGGTCTTTATCTTAATCATCCTCGTCCAAGGAATCCAGTCCCTTGGTAACCGGATCGCTGCACGTTTGAAAAAGGATTAAACGGAAGAAAGCCAACTTTAGGAGGTAGAAGTCTTGACGACTACAAAGCCGAAAGATGCATTCATTACGAACCTAGAAACAACGGAGACTTTTCCTTTTCGTGTAGAAGAATTAGAGGCAAAAGCGAAAGAAAAAATGTCGAAAAATGCATTTGGATACACCCGCTCAGGAGGCGGAGGGGAGGAGACGTTGCGGAAAAACACCGCTTCATTCGAGAAATATTCTATTCTGCCCCAATATTTAAATGATGTCTCCAACGTGGATACAAGTATTGAGCTATTTGGTCATACGTACCGCCACCCATTTTTGCTCGCTCCGATCGGAATGCTGAAAACTACGCATGAAGAAGCGGAACTTGCGGTTGCAAAAGCAGCTGCGAAATTGGATGTACCTTATATACAAAGCACGGTTTCCAGTTACGCAATCGAGGAAGTGGCAGAGGTTTCAGAAGGTAGTCCAAAATGGTTCCAGTTGTACTGGTCCAATAACGAAAATATTTCCTTTAATATGGTAAAGCGTGCAGAAGAAGCAGGCTATCAAGCAATCGTCCTTACTATCGATACAACAATGTTCGGCTGGCGCGAGGAGGACATGACGAACCGATTCTCACCGCTGAAAGCAGGCTACGGAAAAGCGAATTATATTACAGATAGTGCCTTTCTATCCACATTAAAGCAGGACGACGAGGCATCTGTCGTAGAAGAAATTTTGCAAAACATTTACCATCCGAAGTTAAGCTGGAAGCATGTTGCTGAACTGAAGAAACGCACATCTCTCCCGGTTTTATTAAAAGGAATCCTACATCCGACAGATGCAAGACTCGCGATTGAAAACGGGGTCGATGGCATTATCGTTTCCAACCATGGCGGTCGGCAGTTAGATGGTGTCATCTCTAGCATTGACGCGCTCCCAGCAGTTGTAGAAGAGGTTGGAGGGGAAGTCCCGATTTTAATCGATAGTGGCATTCGCCGCGGAGCAGATGTCGTTAAAGCACTTGCGCTAGGTGCCGACGCGGTTTTACTCGGCAGACCTTACGCATATGGGCTAGCCCTCGCTGGACAAGCCGGTGTTGAAAAAGTACTCACAAACTTTATGCAGCAGACAAGATCCTCCCTTGCGCTTGCCGGAGCGTCGAGTGTCAAGGTAGCGCGAAATATTCATATTTTGAAAGATTAAGCGAAGTAGGCGAAAAAAGGAGCACGTTAGATGGCAACAGCAATTGTAAAAGGAGCACCAGGCCATTACCGGACCGGTTCCGGTGTTTTAAAAGAATTACCGACGCATCTGGCAGATTTAGGTGTAAAAAATATTCATATTGTAAGTGGCAGAAAGGCATGGCAAGCGACATCACCCTATCTTCCGGAAGAATTGGATCACCAAGCATTAACATTCGTCGATGGTCCTTGCACATTAGAAACGAGCGAACAATTAGCAGCAATGTGCGAAAAAGAAAAAGCGGATGCTGTCATCGGTATCGGCGGAGGGACTGCACTCGATATTGCAAAAGCAGCAGCCGTCCAATCTGGAATCAAGTCGGTTCTAATACCGACAATCGCAGCGACCTGTGCCGCCTGGACACCGCTTAGCGTATTCTATGAAGCGGACGGAACTCATTCCCACTATACCGAGTTCCCGGTAGCGAACACGCTCGTCCTGATTGAACCAGCAATCATTGCAGCTTCACCGATTCGATTTTTGAAGGCTGGGATCGGTGACACTTTGGCAAAATACTATGAAGCAGACGCGTTAGTTCGCAGTTTTTACAAGAATCAAGAATTCCCAGTTTGGTTGCAAGTTTCCCAGTTCGCTGCAAGAGCATGCCGCGATATTTTATTAAAAGACGGAAAAGCTGCACTTGAATCGGTTTCGAAGCAAGAAGTTACCGACGCACTTGTCCGCATCATCGAAACGATTATTATGACAGGCGGCATGGTCGGTGGCTTCGGTGAAAAAGCGGGCAGGATTGCCGGGGCCCACTCGGTTCATAACGGTTTAACGGATGCGCCTAGTGTCAAAGATTTCTTGCACGGATCGATTGTTGCTTACGGTACGTTAGTCCAACTTGCGATAGAAGGAAAAGAGGAAGAACTCGACAAACTGCTGCAGTTTTATAAAGAATGGGAACTTCCAACATCATTAAAAGATTTATCCGTAGATGTAAAGGACACGGAATTACTAGGAAGGATCATTAAAAAGATTTTACTTCCACAAGAATCAATCCATTTAATGGAAGAAAAAGTGACAGAAGACATGTTAGAAAAAGCAATCTTCTATGTCGAAAATAAAATATGAAAGAATGAGGGGAAATAAATGAAAAAGACATTATTAACAGCAATACTTGCAAGTGTATTAATTCTATTCGCTGCTTGTGGCGGCGGCTCGGATGAAGGGGAAGGACTGCTCGAAGATGGAAAACTCGTTGTTGGAGTAACAGCAGGACCGCATGAAGAAGTTTTAGAAAAAGTGAAAGAGCTTGCGGAAGAGGAAGACTTGACGATTGAAATTGTGTCATTCAGTGATTATGTAATGCCGAACGTGAGTCTATCGGAAGGGGAACTCGATATCAACAGTTTCCAAACGGAGCCATTTTTTGATCATATGAATGAAGAACGTGGCCTGGATTTAGTAAAAGTTGCCGATACGATTACTTTCCCAATGGGAATTTATTCTGAGAAAGTTACAGATATAGCTGATTTAGAAGACGGTGCAAGTATTGGTCTTCCAAGTGACCCGACAAATAGTGGACGTGCATTATTATTATTTGAACAAGCTGGCTTAATCACGCTAGAAGAAGGACTTGGCGTAAACGCTACTGTCAATGATATCGCAGAAAATGAACATAACTATGAATTTATTGAGCTCGATTCTGCACAAATTCCGCGTCAGCTTGGTGAAGTGGATATCGCAGCAATCAACTCGAACTTTGCAATGGAAGCAGGACTTGTACCTGGAGAAGACTCGATTTTCATTGAACAAGATTCCACTTTTGTTAACTTGATTGCGGTACGCAAAGAAAACGAAGACGATCCAGCCGTTCAACAGTTCATCGATATTTATCAATCGGATGAAGTGGAGCAATTTGTTGAAGAAACGTATGGAGGATCGATTGTTGTAGGATGGTAAAAATATTTGACGAATGGGACAGCAAGTTACATTCTGCTGTCCCGAACTTTTTTAACAAAATGTTCAAAACTTCACAATGGGATTGATTATTCAAGTTATTATATAGTAGCTGCAGACATCTAGTTAATTTGATAGTTTACATTAGAGAAAAGCAACAGGACAACTTGAAAAATTTGATAGGTATATACAATATGTTAAACTATAGAGTGGGCTTGCTGTATCGATCAGCTATTTTTATAGCGAGCGAACCACCGGGGATAATTTATTAATTGGTGTTGCTATGGTATAATTACCAGAGTGTAAATTCGCTTTACAATGAGATACTAAAGATAAGGATGAAGCTTTAGTGGAGAAGAAAAGAATTATATTTTTTATCTATCAAATGGGTGCAGGAGGGGCTGCACGTACATTATTAAATATATTGAATAACATCGATCAGTCGAAGTTTACCCCAATACTTGTAACATTAAACTATAATGGGAATTATGAGAAGTATTTAAACTCAGATATTAAATTTATTAAGTTAGATACGAAACAGTTACGTTCAGCGATATTCCCGTTAGCAAAAGTAATCAGACGGGAAAAAGCAGATATTGTATTTAGCACGATTCCGAATTATAATACAGTCGCGATTCTTGGCAGGCTTTTTTCTTTTACACGGGCAAAAAATATAGTAAGAGAAGCTGCCTACTTGGGTGGCTCGCGCAAAGCGGATCTAAAATTAAGATTATATGGTCTATTATACACATTTTCCAGCCGTGTAATTGCGTTATCACAAGGTGTGAGAAATAATATTATTTCCCGATACAAGGTAGATAAAAATAAAATTGAAGTAATTTATAATCCAGTTGATGTACAAAAAATCAAAACAGGTATCGAAAAGGGAAAATTAAAAGAAGAACATAAAGCCCTATTTAATGGAAGCGAAAAGATAATCATTACAGCTGGAAGACTTGTTGATGACAAGGATCAGCAGACACTAATCAAAGCCTTTGCTAAGATACGTGATAAAATGAACGTAAGGCTGATTATCTTGGGTGAAGGGGAACGGGAAACCGAATTAAAAGAACTTGCAAGCAGGCTTAATTTACAGGATGTCATCCATTTCCTAGGATTTCAGGAAAACCCTTATATTTATTTTTCACAGGCGGATGTATTTTGCCTAACTTCAAAGCGAGAAGGATTTGGCCATGTACTTGCAGAAGCACTGGCAGCAGGAGTACCGGTCGTTTCAACAAAAGCAGAACCAGGTGCCGTTGAGGTTTTAGATAAAGGTAAATTTGGCCTGTTGTGTGAGATCGGTAATGAACAGGATGTAGCAGACAAAATAATACAAGCATTAGCATGGACAGATGCAGAAAGAAATACTGTCATTGAACAAGGCTTGGAACGCGTGAAGACTTTTCATGCGAAAACGATAGTAAGACAATACGAAAAAATGTTTTTGGAAACATTAGATTGAAGGAAAGAGAAAATACGAGGAGTTGAAGGAGTATGACTGCTCCAAAGCGTGTAGCGCACCTGACAACTGTACATCATCCTACAGATCCGAGGATTTATCATAAAGAATGCAAATCACTGAAGAAAGCAGGATTTGATGTTTCGCTGATTGCACAATCGAATGAAAACGACGATATACAAGATAAGCCAATCAGACATATCCCGTTAAAGAAATATAATAACCGTCTTAAGCGAATGACTTTAGGGGTTTATGATGCTTATAAAAAAGCAAAATATTTAAACGCGGATGTGTACCACTTTCATGACCCAGAGCTCTTGCCTGTCGGTTGGCTTTTAAAACGAAAAGATAATGTCGTTATTTACGATATTCATGAAGATTATCGTACAAGTATTTTGCAAAAAGATTATGCAAGCATGCCAGTGAAAAAGCTCCTTGCCAGCTTTTATAAATGGACGGAGCGTTTTTTTGCTAGGGATGCAGCCTTGTGTTTGGCGGAAAAGTACTATAAAGATATCTATCCAGCCGGAGTATGCATTTTAAATTACCCAACAATAAATGATCCATTTTTAAACAATAAACGAGAAGGTCAGGTAGAATATAAACTATTGTATACAGGAAACGTAACTTTCGAAAGAGGAGCCATGGAGCATGCTAGAATTCCGCAGCTTGATCAAGACATCGAAGTACATGTGGTAGGGAAATGTCCGAGCAGCATTGCAGAGAAGATGTATCAGGTAGCAGGGGACAACAAAGATAGACTATTCATAGAAGGAATCGATCAATTTATCGAAAAAGAAGTAATCGAGGCTCGCTATTTGAATACGAATTGGCTTGCAGGAATTGCACTGTTCCCGCCAACAGAGCATTATATGAAAAAAGAACTGACAAAGTTCTTTGAATATATGAACGCTGGACTGCCAATTATTTGTTCCGATTTTCCAGTTTGGAAAGAATTCATGGAAATGTATGAATGTGGTATTGCTGTGAACCCTTATGATGATGAAGCAATCAAAGATGCTATCTTATATCTGAAAGATAACCCAGAGGAAGCAAGACGAATGGGGGAAAATGGTAAGCGAGCAGTACAAGAAGAATTGAATTGGGGAACAGAAGAAAAGAAATTAATTGCTTGGTATAACAAACTGTTAGGACAAGCCACAAGGAAGCAAGAAGGAATCGATGTATAAATGAAACAACAACCACTAATATCGGTAATTACACCTGCGTATAATTCAGAACGCTTTATAGGAGAAACGATTTCCTCTGTATTAGAGCAGACATATACGAACTGGGAAATGATTATCGTTGATGATTGTTCTACGGATCATACGAGAGAAATTGTTAAAGAATATCAAAGCAATGACCCACGAATTAAGCTCTTAACACTCGAAAAGAATAGTGGATCAGCTATCGCTCGAAATAAAGCGATGGATGAAGCAACCGGCCAGTACATTGCATTTCTTGACAGTGATGACCGCTGGCTTCCTGAAAAGTTGGAGAAACAACTACAATTTATGCAAGAAAAGGATATTGCTTTTTCCTTTACTACCTATGTCCGCATGCAAGAAGATGGAACGAGAACGAAGGCAATCAGTAACACTCCCGAATCAGTGAATTATGATGATTTAATGAAGCGTTGTGTTATTGGATGTCTGACAGTAATGCTCGATATGGATAAAATAGGTGATATGAGAATGGTTAATATCCGGACAAGACAAGATTATGTATTCTGGCTGCATATTACAAAAAGAGGCTTCTTAGCATATGGACTGCCAGAAGTTCTCGCTGAATATCGGCTTGTCGGTAATTCAATTTCCAGTAATAAATGGAAAGCTGCAAAACGAAATTGGTATGTATTCCGAGAAATTGAAAAGCAGAGCTTACCAAAAAGCATTTGGTACTTTGCTCATTACATTGTAAGGTCTATTAGAGACTTGATTAAGTGGAAAACGAAGCGATAATGTTCTTGAAGAAAGCTTCGTTTGAATAGTAGGCGGTGTCAAAATTAATGAAGAAATATATACAAGAAATGCTGAAGAGAAAAGATTTGCTTTACTATTTAGTAAAGTCAGGTCTAAAAGCAGAACACAGGAATAGTTATTTAGGCTATTTCTGGTGGCTCCTTGATCCATTATTGAATGTGCTAGTTTATTACTTTTTGGTAGTAATTGTTTTAAACCGTGGTGGGGAAGACTATCCACTATTCCTAGTCGTTGGATTAGTTGTCTGGCGTTGGATTAGTACAACGATTAACTCATCGTCCAGATCTATTTTAAGATATAGTTCAATTGTGAATCAAGTTGCCTTGCCGAAAGCTATATTTCCTATATCGTTTACATTGACCCAGTTATTTAACTTTATGTTTGGCCTTGTCGTGATTGCGCTATTTCTTGCCGTCTATGGTGTCAAGCCAACATGGTTCATGCTATATTTACCGGTGCTGATCGTACTGCAATTGGTTGTTCATATTGCACTTGGACTTGTTCTTGGTTATATTACGATTTTTGTACGAGATATTGAGAATTTGATGACGTATATCACAAGAATATTTTTCTACGCATCACCAATTATTTGGGAAGGGGCACGATTACTCCGCAGCGAAAAGGTTCCCGATTGGCTAATTCCACTCGTCGAATATAACCCGGTAGCCATTCTTGTCACAAGCTACCGAGATATTTTAATTTACCACCAGCAGCCGAACTGGATTGGGCTTGGCGGGTTGTTTGTCATAGCAACGATTGTTGTGATCTACATGATGAATTACTACAGTAAAAATGAACATAAGATTATCAAAGCATTATAACGTCAGGAGATAAATGAGGGAAAAGCATGCAAGAACAAACGAAAGACCAAAGAGAAGAAATAATCAAGTCGAAGGATATCGGTGTTTATTTCGATAATCAATCGTATAAAGATGATATTAAATCGCGTGTCTTTAGCATGTTCAAAAAGAAAGAAAAGAAGGAAAAAGAAAAAGTCTGGCCATTAAAGGATATTGACTTTACAGGCTATCAAGGGGAAATCCTTGGAATTATCGGTTCAAACGGTGCAGGTAAAACGACGCTGAGTAAAATAATTGCTGGAATCCTCGCGCAAGATAAAGGAACAATGCATGTGAACGGAAAAGTAACAGCATTGTTCTCTTTTGGCATGGGGTTTAATAAAGAATTAACAGGATTAGAAAATATTTACTTAAACGGTATGATGCTCGGCATTGATAAGAGTGTCATAGACCGTTACATGGCTGATATCGAGGAGTTTGCAGATATTGGAGCATTTATCAATCAACCAATGAAGTACTATTCAAGTGGAATGCGTGCAAGACTAGGTTTTAGTGTTGCAGCACACTTAGAACCAGAAGTTCTCATTTTAGACGAAGCGCTGAATACGGGTGATGCCCGCTTTAGCAGGAAAGCTGCACAAAAGATGAAAGAACTTGTAAAACAAGCGAAAATGGTTATCATTGTCACACACAGCCTAAGATATGCAGAGCGGAACTGTGATCGCCTGATGTGGATTCATAATGGAGTTGTGCGAGAAATTGGTGACCCGAAAGAAGTTGTTGCAAGCTACCGGGCAACTGTCCCAGCGCCAGTGAGAAGGAAGCGCAGTTTGAATCTGAAGAAAACAGAGGCAGATGTTAGGGATAAAACAATCGTCCGTGCCAAAAATGTTGGACTTTCTTTTGAATTAAATACAGGAGAGTTTTGGGCCCTACGAAATCTGGATTTCGAAATCAAAGAAGGCGAAGTTGTTGGGATCATCGGTCATAATGGAGCAGGGAAATCTACCCTATGTAAAGTATTAACGAATATTTTAAAACCAGATGAAGGTGATATTGAGATTAACGGAGAGACGTCTTCCCTCCTCGGTTATGGAACTGGCTTTAATGCCCAGCTCACAGGGCGAGATAATGTTTTCCTCAATGCTATGCTTCTCGGTATCCCACGGAAGAGAATACAGGATAAATTTGATGAAATTGTAGAATTCTCGGGTATCGGAAAAGCGATTGATAAGCCAGTTAAACAATATTCAGCAGGTATGAAATCCCGTTTAGGCTTTAGCATTGCAGCAACATTAAAACCGGATATATTTATTGTTGATGAGGCTCTCTCAACGGGAGATATTGCCTTCCAGCAAAAAGCGAGTGAACGAATCCAAGAAATGATGTCTCATGCAAAAGCCGTTATCATCGTTTCCCATAGTATGAACTTTGTAGAAAAGGTATGTACGAGAGGGATCTGGATGGAGCGAGGCCAGATTCGTTTTGATGGGACAGCGGAAGAAGCTGTCGCTGCATATCGGGAATCACTTGGAGTTGGCAAGGAGACGAATAAGAAAGTTGTCGTCCGCAGAAATAAAAAGCGAAAACAAAGGCAACAAACCAATGCGAACAAATAAAGCGATCGGCTTGGTGATGAACAAATGAAACAAACGATAAAAAAAATATTCTTTGGCCCAGTAGATTGGTTTATATACTCCGTACTAAGTGAAACGCAAAGAAAAAATTTGACGGATAAGTTTTCAGCTGAACAAAAGCAAAAGATAAAAAAGGCTCTATTCGGTAAGAAACAGGCCCAAAGAAAAAAACTGAAACAAATTAAATACCAACTATATAATTTAGGATTTACAGATAGAGCGTACGCTGATTTGGTACATTACTATCAGACGATAGATGATCCCCAGCTCAAACGGCTTGCCGCATGGGAATTAACATTATGGCATGCGAATCAAAACACAGAAGCAGGTTCTAAGCATGCGCTGGATTATATAGAGGCAGCAAGAGATAATGAAAAAGATATCCACCAGTTGCGAAGAATAGCAATATTGGAAGCGGAATGCTTGGAAGCAACTGGGCGTATCGAGCAAGGAAAGCAAGTCATTCAGGAAATGCTTGCGCTCCAAAAACATGCAGATCTCTACCTTGCTGCTGCTAACATGGAAGAGAAAATAGAAGAACGGCTCAAGTGGATCAATAAAGCAATGAATACCTATGGGCTTCAATCAATCTATTTTTCCGCTAACGGTAAGCAACCAGAATATGATGATTTAGAAACAAAAGCAATGGATAGACAGATTACGGATGGCCCTAAGGTATCTGTTATCCTTCCTGCATTTAAGGCGGAGGAGGGAGTACGTGTTGCAATAGAATCGATCCTTTCACAAACATGGCAGAATATCGAGTTATTAGCTGTTGATGATTGTAGTCCAGATCGTACAGCTGCTGTTATTCAAGAATATGCGGCTAAAGATGAGCGAGTAAAATTGTTAACGACTCCTGAAAACAGTGGGCCATATATTGCGAGAAATATTGCACTACAGCACGCCACAGGAGAATATATCACAATTAATGATGCGGATGACTGGTCACACAGAGAAAAGATAGAACGGCAAGTAACGCATTTAATGGAGAATCAACATGTCATTGCAAATACTTCGGAACATGCCAGACTAACGGAGGATTTGAAATTATATCGCCGTGGTACACCTGGTAAATATATTTTCCCAAATATGTCTTCCATTATGTTCCGACGTAAACAAGTAGTAGAGAAAATTGGTCATTGGGATAGTGTTCGCTTTGCTGCAGATGGTGAGTTTAAGCGTCGTCTCCTCCAAGTATTTGGTAGGCAGAGTTATGTTGATTTACAGACAGGACCACTATCACTCCCAAGGCAATCTGTTACATCGTTAACTGCAAGTTCGGCTTTTGGCTATAACGGCTTTTTTATGGGAGTGCGCAGAGAATATGTGGAAGCGATGGAGGCTTTCCATCAGCAAGCTGAATCACTTTATTACGACTATCCAATGATGGAAAGACCATTCCAAGTGCCTGAACCGATGTGGCCGAACCGACTAGAGAAGCAAAATGGGTTTAGGCAGTTAGATCTTGTAATTGCTAGTGACTTTAGAGATCCAGATGAGCACTTACTCTCTCTACTCGATCAAGCTTTACAATCGAAGAAAACAATTGGAATTGTGCAATTGAATAAATATATGATAGAGGCGACGAACCTAACAGAAGAAATCAGGAATTTAATTAACGAATCAAAGGTCTCCTTCCTTGTTTATGGAGAGAAGATCAAGACAGATAAACTATTTATAATGGATGCAGCAGTGCTCAAAGATAAACAGCATTATGTTCCAGAAGTGAACGCAACGAAGACGTTTGTTATTTTAACCGCAACGGAAACAAAGGGAAATATCGAAGTGTACAAAGAAAATCTTACAACCTATTTCCAATCGGAAGCTACTTGGCATGCAGTGGATTCTGAAGTGGAAAAAGCTTGTGTTGCACAAGCGGAAACTCCTAAACTCAACCAAGTGTTTCACGAAAGATGGGTTAATGATGAATAAGAACACGAACAACGAAGAGCTGAAAACATACCGAGAAATAATAGATGCGGATATCCTAAGGAAGCAGCAGGAATTAAAGAAGCTTGGAGAAGAGTATGCTCAAGTTGAGCAGGAATTTAGAAAGGCGAAATACCTCACAGACAGCTTGAAAAGGACAAAGCGAAATATAATCTCATTCACCCGTTCTATTCCTGCTTACTTACTAGGTAGAAGAAACTTGAAGCAGCTTTACAGCAAATCTTATAAACTAAAAGATGCTAGCAATAGATTAAAGAAGTATAAAAGCTACTTATACAATTATGGCTTTGAAGAAAAGGTGCTTGCCGATCTTCAAAGCTTATTTCACGAAACATCAAATCGCTACTTACGGAAAGCTGTCGCTTGGGAGCTTTCTTTATGGTATGCAAATAAGTTAAATAAAGAAACAGCAACACTAACCCTTCATTATTTGGAAATAGCGCTAGAGCGAGAGACAAGAAAGGAAGTTATAAGAAAAGGTACCATCCTGCAAGCAGAAGCACTTGATTTATTAGGAAATAAAGCGGACGGTAAAAAGTTAATCCAGCAAATATTAAGAAAGCAAAAACATCCCGATCTTTATCTCGCTTTAGCTAATCTAGAAGACGAAATACAAGCAAGAATTAAGGCATCAAATGAAGCATTGAAAATGTATAAACTAGCCCCAATTGAATTAGCCCCTGAAACAGATTTATCGTTATATGAAAGATTAACGACGCAACAGTTGGAGCAAACAGATAGGAATAGACCGAAAGTAACCGTCATTATTCCTGCCTTTAATGCAGAGGCAGCTATCCATATTGCGATCGAATCATTGCTAAAACAAACCTATCGCAATTTGGAAATAATTGCGGTGGATGATTGCAGTACAGATCAGACCGCTCGTGTGCTAAAAGAATATACAGAACAAGATTCCCGGGTCCAATTTTTATCCGCGAGAGAAAATGGGGGTCCATACATTGCTAGAAACCTCGCCTTACAACAAGCAAGTGGAGAACTAGTAACAATTAATGATGCAGATGATTGGTCCCATCCAGAAAAGATTGCCGTACAGGTAGAAGACTTTCTGAAGAATCCGGACCGAATTGCAAATACGAGTGAGCACGCAAGGGTAACGGAGGAATTAAAGTTCTATCGGCGTGGAATGCCTGGTCAGTATATTTTTTCCAATATGTCATCCCTTATGTTTAAGAAAGATCCTGTGCTTAATAATGCCGGCTATTGGGACAGTCTACGTTTTGCGGCGGATAGTGAATTTAAAAAGCGTTTAATAAAGATATTTGGGACTGATAAAGTGATTGACTTACAGACAGGCCCTTTATCATTCCCAATGCAGTCAGCAAATTCTCTTACAGGAAGTTCTGCATTCGGGTATAACGGCCATCTGAAAGGAATAAGAAAGGAATATGCAGAGAGTCAGCACTGGTTCCATAACCATGCAGCATCTTTGTATATACCATACCCTCAAACAGAACGGCCCTTCCCTGTACCAGAACCAATGTGGCCGCAACGTGAGATAGATATAAATGGCGAACGTCAAGTTGATTTTGTTATTGTATGTGATTTCCGTGAAGAAATTGAAGCGCATCTGGGACGCTTTCTCCAGCAAATGAAGGAGCGGGATAAGCGAGTAGGTCTTGTGCAAATGGGAGTATATGACCTAAAAGCAAAGCAACAAATCCATCCATCCGTCCGAGAATATATCGATGGAAATAACATTCAAATGCTCGTCTACGGGGAATCTATCAACTGCGATATTCTTCTTGTGAATCACCCAGGGATTTTCAGCGAGGAGCAGAAATATATTCCTGAAGTGACAGCAAAGGTAATTCATGTAATTGTAACACAAGCGCCAAGGGATGCTAAAGTTAAATATAGATTGCGTCCTTGTGCACGAAAAATTGAAAGTTATGGGAAGACAACGAGTACATGGTATCCATTAAATAATAAAGTAAGAGAAAATCTATTAGAAAATCATTTGAGAGAATTACGATCCATCCGCTTATCAAAGGAAAATTGGTTTGAAGATGATATAACGGAGACAACCATCGCAAATTATATCGACGACTGGCAAACGGAACAGAATCAATATAAGCTAGGGAACCGAGGGGATTACGATGACGAATGAGCAGGATAAAGAAACAACGCACACACCGGTAAAGGATGAGCATATTTCCCCTGTGACAAAGGAGTTCATTGAAGAGCTAATAAAGCGAGAAGCTGAAGCGGACAAGCTCGAAGCAGAAATTCGAGGCTGTGAAAAGAAAATCAAACAGATGAAAAATAGTAACTCCTGGCGGAAAACAAGGAAGGCAAGAAAGTTCATCTCTGGCAAAGCGGAAAGAGAAGCATATATAAAGGAACTTGAACTCCAAACTGCAATGCTTGAAACCGAGTTGCATCAAATCAAAGAGAAACTGAGAAATATGGAGTTCAGCAATCAAAAAATAGATTACCAAACTATCTGGCGTATGGCTCAGGAAAAGAAACAGGATGGATCTTTAATCGAACATCTTGATAAGATGATTGCAGCGAAAGAGTTACGGGATATGAATCACCAACAATTTTTACAAGCTGCGGCAAGATTATTTATAAATGAAAATCCGATTTATAAAAAAACAGTATATGAAAAAATTTTAACAGGTCTGAATCAAGAAGATATACCTGAATTCATGGTGCGGGCTGCTTTATCAGATGAGCAGGTTTCTTTACATCAAGCTGCTTCTTTTCGGGGAAGTTTAACAGCAAGAATGCGGAAATTACAGCTTACAGGTTCACTGCCTGAAATGGTCCTTGATGATAAAAAGATTGCCTACCAGTTCATGGACATGTTACACATCAGCTCACCTAGAATAGATGAAAAAGAATATAAGCTAAGTGAAATAGAAGAGCGGGAAAACATTGTCATTAAACCGATTGACGGAGCTGGAGCAAGGGGAGTATACCTTGTCTATCGAAATGATGATATAATTGATGTACGAGAAGCAAAGTCCGTGCCAAACTTCACTGTACTGCGTCGAAATATGGAAAGGGATCTGGAAGCAGGCAGAGTGGATAGGGATGCTTGGCTAGTGGAAGAACTAATTACAGAAGATGCCAAAGCACATACACCTGCTCGAGATGTTAAATTCTATTGCTTCTATGGAAAAGTAGGGATTGTTTTAGAAATCGTCCGTTATCCAGAATTGAAGTATTGTTGGTGGACGGCAACCGGCGAGCGAGTGTCTACCGGGAAATACGAATACAGCAGCTTTGAAGGAAAAGGGGTTACCGAAGAGGAAATAAAGATGGCAGAAGAAATCAGCCGGGAAATACCCGCGCCATTTATTCGAATTGATTTCCTAAGAGGCGAAGAGAAATTGGTCTTTGGAGAATTGACGCCAAAGCCGGGGAATTATGATGAATTTGACACCCCGACAGACAAATGGCTTGGTGACTTCTACTTAGAAGCAGAAGCTCGTTTGGAACAGGATTTACTAAGTGGAAAAGAGTTCCACTATTATAAGCAACTACTCAAAAATATCAATGAATAACAGGAACGTGTTCTTATATACTAGGAGGAGAACCGATGGAAGAGAATCATGCAGAATGGCTTTCACACTTGTCCAGCGATATTGTAGCAGACGCGCATGGCAACTTATTGGATGCATATGTTATAGCGCTTGAGGGCTGGAGGAGAGGACTTACACTTAGATGGCATGTGAAGGACTCGGAGAAATTTAAAGATATGGCAACCTGGTTTGTGGAACGGCCGGGACAGCTTTTTTCTTTAAGTTCAAAGGAAAGAACACATTATTTTTTCCGGACTCGAGGGGATAAAGTGTCTAATGAAGCTGTTATGATTGGAAAAGATAAGGAACGGACGAAGCAAGTGCTAGAGTCACAAGGTGTTTCTGTACCCGAAGGAAAGCAGTTTAAGGAAGATGACCCGAATGAAGTAATTTTGGAATATGCTCATAAGCTGGGCTATCCTGTAGTTGTAAAGCCAACAGACGGAAGCTTTGGAAGAGGAGTCATTGCAAATATTACAAGTTCTGGTGAACTCGAATATTCACTCGACTATGTACGGAATGAACTTGGATTTAAAGATGTCATTATTGAACAATATGTACCGGGAAAAGAATATCGAATGTATGTTGTTGGTAATGAAGTTGTCGGTGCGATGAATCGAATTCCACCGAACATTATTGGAGATGGCATTAATTCGATTCGATCGCTTATTGAATTGAAGAATGAGGAGAGAAGTCTAAATCCTAGACTTGTCAGCTGTCCGATTATCGTAAATGAAGAAGTTGAAAGTTATATAGGAAGATATGGATTCACTCTTGATACCGTTCTAGAAAAAGGTAAGCAGTTATTACTAAGTGATAAAACGAATATTTCATTAGGTGGAGATCCTGTTGATGTACTAGATGAGATAGCAGACGACGTAAAAGAGGAAGCGATCAAGGCTATTCAACTAATACCTGGACTTCATCATGGAGCGGTTGATTTAATCGTGCATCAAGGTACAGGTAAAGTTTATATAATCGAGATTAATCCTACCGCTCAACTAGGAGGACTGTTATACCCAATTCAGGGTAAAGGGAGAGATATACCGAAAGCCATCATCGACTTTTACTTTCCTGAAACGAAAAATAAAGATACTGCCGAAATAAATGCATATTTTGATCTGCATGATGTGCTTGAACCATTGCAATCTCGTGACGCAACGACCACAACAGTAACACCATGTCCACAGCAAAAACTTACGTCGAAAAAATACTTAGTTAGCGGTGACGTCCATGATATTGGTTACCACCGAGGGTTAAGAAAACATGCATTTGAACGATACTTACATGGTTCTATCACAAAGCTTGGAGATGGAGACATAGAAATTGTTGTGGCAGGTACAGATCCGGAAATGGTTGATGACTTTAAAAAGGGTATCTGGGAAGACGAGGAAAGAGCACAAGTTATCGAGGTTCGGGAAGTACCTCACGATGAACCAGTGAAAGTCGGCTTTGAGATTAAAGTAGATTTAAAAACACAAGTTGAAGAATTGAAGATGCTTCGAAAAGAATTAGAGCATACTGAAATTGCGATGAAAAAGTCAGAAATACAGCGAAGAAAGTTCCATAAAAGCTTGTCATGGAGAATCACCTCTCCGATTCGTCTTGTTGGTGCAATCATAAAGAGGATGCAATAGACGAGTGAGTTTTAAGGACTTAGGAGGAAAGACCAATGATGAATGAAAAAGAACAAGGAATCAGTTTGCCGCATTTAACCGGCGAGATTGTAAGAAATGCTCGTAAAACTCGTCTCGATGCATTTGCCGTAGCTCTGGAAGGCTGGAGAAGAGGGTTAAAATTAAAGTGGTATACGAAAGACTCCGAGCATTATAAAGATATGATTATATTTGGAGTGAATCCACCTGGTAGATTGTTTTCCTTAAGTTCAGAAACAAAGACACATTACTTCTTCCGGACAAGAGGTGATCTTGTTTCAAATGAAGCGGTTGAAGTCGGTTCAGAGAAAGACGATACGAAAATAATTTTAAATAATGCAGGGGTACCAGTTCCCAAAGGGAAAGGGTTTGCCCCGGATGCTACGAATGAAGAAATTATTACGTATTGTAAACAGATAGGCTATCCGCTTGTTGTTAAACCGACAAATGCAAGCTTAGGAAACGGGGTCATCACAAATATTCGAACAGATGAGGAATTATTAAAGGCGCTTCATTATGTACGAGTTCAATTAAATTACCCGGAAATAATTGTCGAGCAGTTTGTCGTAGGGAAAGAATATCGTTTTTATGTTGTGGATGATCAGGTAATAGCTGTATATAATCGTATACCAGCTAATATTGTTGGTGACGGGGAACATACAATTGAAGAACTTATCGATTTAAAAAACCAATGGCGTAAGAAGAATGCCAGATTAAACAGTTGTTTAATCCATATGGATAATGAAATATTAGATTTCATAACCGAAGCAGGATATACATTGGAAAGTGTACCCGAAAAGGGAAAACTTATCTATTTGCGAGAGAAAACAAACGTTTCATCTGGAGGGGATCCAATTGACGTAACCGATACGATTGCGGATGAATATAAACAAATCGCCATAGATGCACTGAAAGCTATTCCTGGATTCATCCATGGAGGTGTGGACATTATTGTTAATGAGGGCAAAGATATCGATGAAGCAGCGGTCGTACTCGAATTAAACCCAACGGCACAAATTGGAGGCGCACTATTCCCGTTAGAAGGAAAGGCAAGGGATATTCCAAAAGCAATTATCGATTATTATTTCCCTGAAACAATTGATAAAGTAGACACAACAACTTCAATGATTTATTTTGATTTGGTCACTATTCTTGAACCTCTTGAGAACCGGACAGCTCTTGAAGTTGAAGTTGCCCCCGCCCCGCTTGGGAAACTCTATGCTAGGAAATATATCGTGTCAGGTAATGTGACACGAAGCAATTATCATAGATGGTTAAAGAAACATGCACTTGAGCTTAATCTGAACGGTTATGTGAAAAGTATGGTATTTGACGAAATTGAAATTGTCGTTGCTGGAACAGATAAAGAGAATATTCAGGAATTCAAGCAGCTGATTGACAAATATCCACAAGGATCGAAAGTGGCGAAAATAAAAGAAGAAATCTATGAAGAGCCTGTTACCATTGGCTTTGAGATTTCTGAAGGATATAATATGTCCAATATAAAATCCGTACAGCACGCAATCAGACAAATGGATAAAGAGTTACAAAGAATGACAAAGCAGAAGAATCGAATTGAAAAAGACAATGAGCATATTTTGAATAGTTCATCGTGGAGAGTTACAGCACCAATCAGGAAACTTGGAAGAAAGCTTAAAAAGTAAAATATCATTTATCAGCTAATATTCGCATTATATTTCCTTAGAATATAAAATGGGGTAAATATAGGAGAAAAATTAAGGGAGATAGAAAGCAGGTGAAGCATTTGTTGAAGTTTCAGAGAGATAAAAGTTTTACACTCACAGCAGTAGGAGATATTCTTATGCATGGAAGAGTGTATGGTGGATTGAGAAAAAAGTCAGGATATGATTTTATGAATCAGTTAATTAATGTTGAATCCTTGCTCGGAAAATCAGACATAACAATGGGGAATTTGGAATCGATAATAGCCGGAAATGAAATAGGGCTTTCCTCATTCCCAAAGTTTCATGGACCAGTTGAATTAGGATATACATTAAAAGAATTAGGTTTTGAGATAATAACACTCGCAAATAACCATGTATTAGATATGAGGAACTGGAAGGGTTACTGAAATCTATTTCCAATTTAAAAGAGATTGGATTAGAATATAATGATTCTTATGAATCAGCTGAAGATCATAAGAGTGCTTAGATGTAATAATTGGCCACCACCCACATGTTTTGCAGCCGCCTTAGTGGATTAAAAATTCTAAAGGAAATAAGACATTTGTAGCATATTCTTCGGGGAACTTCTTTACAGGTTAGAATGGACTGCATAGACAAATAGGTGGTATATTATCACTGGAACTTTCAATGCCATATAGTAATTAAAAACTGAAATAAAAAAACCTAAATACAACTTATCCTTTGTAGAAAGAGAAAAAAGAATGAAGTATGTTGTAAACCGCTTTGAAGAATACATGCAGGATAATAGCTATATAGAAATGGAAGAGGGCAAATTTGAATCAAAAAAGGTTTATGAATCCGTAAAGCAAAGGCTTCAAACTTATATCCAAGACCTAGAGATAACATAATTTATTCCAATCCCAATCATAAATAGTAAGGCAGTGTGAATATGGAGAAAAAGTTATATGAATGGTTACCGCATATAGAAGATTCTATCCCTAAAGAGGCTTTTGGTTATCCAATAAGTATGTACTCTATAGCCCTTGAAGGTTGGAGAAGAGGTTTGTCTCTAAAGTATAAAAATAATAATAGAAATAACTCCAATATAAATTATTCCCTCTCTGATGGAGAAAACACTTATAACTTTAGAGGTTCACGTGGTAGCATGGTGACAAATGAAGCGACCAAAATTTGCAACAATAAATATTTAACAAAGAGATACCTTTCAGAAGCAGGAGTTTCTATACCCAAAGGAAACTTTTTTGATGAAACAGTTAGTGATGAGGATATTTTAAACAGTGCAAAAAAATTGGGTTTTCCACTAGTCATTAAACCAATTACGGGTGAAGGTGGTAAAGGAGTAATTGCAAATATAAAAAGTGAAGAGGATTTTTCTGCAGCACTTGATTATGTTAAAAACGATTTAAATTATAAAAAAATTATTATTGAAAATCATATTGAGGGAAAAGATTATCGGGTATTTGTAATAGGGGATAAGGTTATAGGAGCAATTAATCGAATCCCTGCAAATGTTGTCGGTAATGGAGTTAGTTCAATACAGGAATTGCTGGATAAAAAAAATCAAGAAAAAAGAAAAAATCCGGCTCTAAAAAGTAGTCCAATTAGAAAAGATAAAGAAATGATGACATTATTGAATAACATTGGTTATACAATGGATAGTGTACCGGCTAATGGCGAAAGAGTTTTTTTAAAAACAAAAAGCAATATTTCTGCTGGTGGGGAACCTATCGACGCAACAGATATTATAACGGATGAAGTAAGAAATAATGCGATTAAAGCTGTTCAAGCTATACCTGGATTGGTGCAGGGGGGGGTAGACATACTTTGGGACTCTACAACCAATCATCTAGCCGTCTTGGAAATAAATTCATTACCAAGTATCAGAACACATCTATTTCCAATTGAGGGTACTGCTAGGGATGTTCCTAAAGCTATAATTGATTATTATTTCCCGAAAACAAAAGCAAATCACAATTCACCATTATATTACTTTGATATAGCTAGTGTATTTAAAGGATTTAAAGATCGAACTTTACAAGAAGTCTCCATTCCAGATCACCCACAAGGTGAGTTAGAAAGCTACCGTTATATCTTTAAAAGTATTGATAAAACGTTAGTAACTAAAAGGAGAGTCCATAAAATAGCAAAAAGACTTGAACTACATGGTTTTATACAAAGTAAGGGAAAGAGTGTATTAGAGATAATCATTTCTGGACAATCAGATAGAGTGAATAATTTTAAGAAAACACTTTTTTCCGAATTAAAACTAACAGACTTTGTCGAATCTAAATGGGATAGACCAGTGAAAATTGGTTTTGAAATAATCGACAGCAAGCCTGTTAAAAAGAAGAGAAAAGATTCAATAAAACAAAGTGAATATAAGAGAATAGAAAAGGAAAGAGACTTTTATAGAAGGAAGTATGATGAAATACAGAATAGTAAAGTATGGAAATATGCAAATGTTTTAAGGAAATTAAAAAGAAACTAGTGTTATAAAAAATTAAACTGCTATTGACTAGCAGTTTAATTTTTTTGTGTGACATTGCATGCACACATTTTTCAGGAGGAAGTCCTAAAAGACAAAGGCAGTAGTAGTGTTTTAGGCTTTGGCTGCCTCTAATCGTTCAACGTACACTCACACTTACATGTTCAGTTGAGGACGGTGGTGTAAATGGATGGGGGAGTCGCCCATCCTCTCTACTCGATTCTAATCATTTTATTCTCTTAGCAATTCTTCTTAAAGGCGAAGTAATTCTCCAACTTTTACTATTTTTGATAGATTGATTTTCCCTAAAATATATTTCTGAACGTCTTTTTTCTTCACCTATTTGTAATTCAAGTATTTCTTTTTCCTTTTTTAGTTTATTAATTTGTTGTTTCAATTTTTTATTGTTAGCTTTTATTTTTGTTAAATTGGAACCTACATCTTTATTAACATCTTTTTCTTTTTTGATATGTTCTAGGATTTCCTCAGTGAGATCACCGAATAATGGTCTTTGAGCAGCCAATTGATATAGCCAAGTTGCGCCTCTGTAATTAGCTTCGATAAAGACGGGTTCATTATTTATCCCTACAGCAATATCCCAAGAAACGAAATCATGATGCAGTATATTATGATGCAATTCAATTACAAAGTCTTTAAATTTATCGAAATTTGGTATTTTAGCATACTCTTTAAAGTCATAATTAGTTGTAGGATGGTGTGTGTACACTTTAGCATTTTCATCAATAGCAATATCAAGGAATTCACCGTCTTCTGTTATCCCAACACATAGTCCGCCCATTCCTGCGTTATCTCTTACTGCATTATTTGCTCCAAAACGTGCAAATGATAATAGGTATTTTATTTCGTTATTCCAGCGTAAAGTAACCATTCTTAAGGTGTTTACTGAAGAGGGGTGCGGCTTTGCCATGACAGAATGTTGTTTTATAACTTCCTGCACGGTAAAATTATAACCATAGATACTTTCCAGCTTTTCTATTTCAACAATATCCTTATTCAAGTAGAGTTGATTGTTTTTATAATGAATTTTATTAATCCCTTTACCATTATCTGTATCGCTTGGTTTAATAATTAAATCGTCTCCATAATTTATTAAAACCTCAAGAGCCTGCTTAGCAGATAATTCTTTGTTATCAGAGTTGAAATAGTGCCCCCTCACCCTCTTTAAAATTGTTTTCGGTGCATTAGGGGGGTCAATCATTCTATCGTATATATTTTTATCGCTATATCCTATCCTTATGTTCATATCATTAAAGAAAGGGATTAGTTCGTTCCACATTATATTACTAGGGACTACTCGAGGATCGGGCTTTTTAGTTAAATTTAGAAATGCTAAATTTAAAATAGGGTCAATTTCTTTTCCATAATATTTTAACCAAAACTTATTAGTTTCACTAATATACTGTTCATTTTTGTTTACGAGTAAATTTGCATTATAATACCTTTTAAATGCCTTTTTGTTCGTATTAATATAGAATTTATCAAAGATTTTTTGCTCGCTTTTAGAAATATTATTGGTATTCATAGAGTTAATTTCCTTTCTTTTTCGTTTATA
>NZ_JAXHDC010000048.1:0-25997 GCF_037072045.1 Oceanobacillus sp. MO10714A
TGGGAAATATACGAAGGTCATCATCCACTTTCCAAAAATCAGAAATTATTATCATCTATAAGTATAATGGTGGGGTTAAAGAAATTGGTTAATCGGAAAATAAGTATCAAATTAAAGGTGTTCAAGTAGAATAATGTTTTTCGTAAGGCTTAATAAATATTAAATAATATAGTCAATAGTAAGTGAATTAGGGTAACAAAAGGTTAACGCAATCAAAAATAAGGTAATAAAAGACGTAAAAAATATTCATTTATCTGGAGCTAGAATGGAAGAAGACCGGCGGATTTTTTGTTTATAAGAGCTATTAAATTAAATAAGGTTTAGTGAATTGTTTCCAACAGTAGATGTCGATAGTAGGGTCGATCTTAATTTAAAAACAATAAGTGAACTGAAACTATAGACTTAATACGTAGTTTAAATCAATATTACATTAATAAAAAAGGAGCATTCAATTGGATTCGTCGAAATTCAGTATTAGTCGGTTACTTTTGTATTTTATACCCGTTTCATTATTTCTCTTTGTATTCGGTAATGTTTGACATATTTGATAGAAATTCTAGGTATGGTTCGCAAATAGGTATGCTTTTACAAGGTACTCTATATGTTTAAAAGTAAAAATCCATCCATGTCTAAAAATAGGATTGAAGGGTGTAAATTCACGATCTAAATTGATCGTGGTAATTACGTTACCTTTTACATTACTTGTATCAGGTATTTTAACAGTTTTTTTATTTATTGGCATTGAAAATGTCAGGTTAAACTTAACAGCAAGTGTTTTAACTACAGTTTTAATCAATACAGTGACAGCATTTATCTATGAGGAATTTCCAGAGGAAGTCTTTATTCATGGATTAATATTTGAAGAGTTACATAAGAAATTTCGTTTCATCATCTAGCTGATTTACAACCATTAATTTTCATCTGTGTGCCGATTATGGTGATGGCATTGGAGCCAATATTCTTTAGTGAGCTAATTGAAATTACTATAGTTTATTTTATATTGCTCTTCACTTTTTGAATTGCTTTACAGCTATATAGAAAGTATGCAGGAACACTATGGATGAGTATTATCTTTCATATTATTTATCTTGAAGTTGCTAGATATATTTCCATGGGTGCGATGTATGATCCGGATTTTACTCTTTTGGAGTTTGATAAGACATTTGAAGGATTGATGACGTTATACTTGTTATTTCTGTTTATAGTGGTATTTAGTGTGGTTATGTTGACAGTATTATTACTAATTGATAAAAAAATGAGTAATTGAAAATAGCTATAACAGGTTTTTATTATTTTTTGATCGAACTTTTCAAAAATGGTTCTATTAATACCACGATAAATCAAAGTTATATTTCCTCTTTTTATCTCCAGTTCCAAGTATGGGAAATATTATCCATGGTTTCAACATGCATATGAAATGACTTTTGAAAATCGACTGAGGCTCAAATACTTTATTTAAGATTTTTATTTGGTTATATTTTTATGTTCTTACTATTTTATTTAGCTGGAGCTTTCAAGTTTCATTACGTTTAACAGATAAGAAATGATTTTAAAAAACTTTATTTTTGTATTATTCATTATTATGTTGACTAGTTTTTATGTGAATTGTAATAAAATAGAGTTTGACATTTAAAGTATTTCTTGTTTTGGTTCTTAATAATAAAAATGATTCTACCTAACTGTTAATATTCAGTTGGGTTATTTTTTTAAACCTTTTTCTCTGATTTTTGGCATTTTACAAAAAAATTGTTGAAGATAATGAAAGGGGAAATCATCACACATCTTTACAGTTTCGAAGGGAGATGAGTGTATGGAGCCTTCTCGTACTGAACGGCAGAAACAGCTATCTAAGGGGATAACATTTTCAATTTTAACACTGCAAGAAGAAAATCAGCTCTATACCTTAGACATACACTACGCGGGAGAAGGAATAGAAGAACAATCAAGTGGCTGGTAAGAGAACTACTCCTACACTTCTTGCAAAAGCGATGCATAGCTTGCCAGTTTAGAAGCGTATTATCATCCTACTATACTACTTTTTTAATCTTTCTGATGTAAAAATCGGTCAATTGTTCAACATTTCACGTAGTACTGTACAGTATAGGCGAACGAGTTCTTTTAAACCGTTAAGACGCTTTTTTGAGAAGCATGCAGATGAATGGGATGATTAATACTATTATGGAAAACAATGAGCGTGGTAATACGTATTGGGGCATTGATGTAAACATACATGATCGTTTACGTTCGAAGCTTATGCAGGGCATTTTAGCTTTCAAGATTTAATTACATGGTTAAGTTTTCCCTTTCACATATATTGTTCTTTGACAAAGAAAGCACGGAAGATAACGCCGTGCAGTATAGACCGAAAATCAGATACGTTCTACTGATGATGAGCCACTTGATTCATACGCCATGACTTTCGATAGAAACGAGCGATTATCTATGAGTCTAATGCAATCGTGGTGGATTGCTGGCGATAACCCATCAGTATGGATAATGATACTCCTCTACCGTCATGGTTCGAACGTTCAAAGCGTCGCAAGCTATGAGTAGGGCTGGAAGGAATACTTGCAGGGGTGAAATTCCCGTGGAGCTGTACCAACAGCCGTCTGATTTTTAATTGATTAATTATAAGGGGGCGTGTTTTTTGAAACAGAATTTGATTCTTTATAGTATGCAAATTGCTATGTTAAAACAACTGCTAACCCGTAAATTGATTACTGAGAAAGAATATTACATGGTTAAAAATAAATTAATGAAAGAATATGGCATCATTTCTGATATTACAGACTGAATTGTGTTTCTATTGGCGATACAATAGAAAGTAAATAGGGAACACAAAAGGAGGAACTGTTATGTCAAAAGTAGAAGTGATTCGTGCCAATAGTGACTTAGCCAGCCGGAAGCGTGGAAAAGAAATAAAACAGCTTAGGGTAGCAGCCTATTGTAGGGTAAGTACAGATTCGGAAGATCAGTTAAATAGCTATAAATCACAAGTCTCTTATTATTCTGATTTAATTCAGAAAAATGTTGAATGGGTGTTAGTTGATATCTATGCAGATGAAGCCATTACAGGCACACAAGTAACGAAACGTGAAGACTTTCAACGAATGATCAATGATTGTATGAATGGAGATATTGATATGGTGATTACGAAATCAATATCTAGATTTGCAAGGAATACATTAGATACGCTGAAATATGTTCGGATGTTAAAAGAAAGAGATATAGCCGTTTATTTTGAAGATGAAAAAATCAATACATTGACAATGGATGGAGAATTGTTGCTTGTCGTATTAAGTTCAGTCGCACAACAGGAAGTTGAGAATATATCCGCTAATGTTAAAAAAGGTTTAAAGATGAAAATGCAACGTGGAGAGTTAGTTGGTTTTCAAGGATGCCTTGGTTATGACTATCATCCAGAAGATAAAAGTATTTCAATTAATGAAAAAGAAGCGGAAATTGTTCGTTATATTTTTCAGAGATATGTGGAGGGAGCCGGAGGGAGTATTATCTCAAGGGAGCTAGAGAATTTAGGCTACAAAACAAAGAGAGGTACTCCAACATGGGCTGAAACAACTGTACTCGGAATTATCAAGAATGAAAAATATAAAGGCGATATTTTAATGGGAAAAACTTTTACATTAGATCCCATTTCAAAACGTCGATTAGAAAACTTTGGTGAGGAAGATTAGTATTATTTACGAAATCACCATGAACCAATTGTCAGTGCTGAAATGTTTGATAAAGCACAGGAAATTAGAATGAGAAGAAATGGGGGACGAAATACAGTAGAAAATAATGGCGGGAAGCGAGAAAAGTATAGTCGTAAATATGCGTTTAGTTGTATGATTGATCGATTGTGCCTATTGTGGAGGTACACTAACAAGACGTAGATGGCATAGTTCAACGAAATATAGCAAAACGATTTGGCAGTGCGTTACAAGTACAAAGAAGGGAAAAAAGTTCTGTCCACACAGTAAAGGAATACCCGAAGAAGCTATTGAAAAAGCTTTTCTAGAAAGTTACCGAATTATGTGTAATAATAACAAAGACGTATTGGAAGAATTTTTGCAACGAATGGAAGAAGCATTAAGTTCCAATACGATTCATAAAGAAATAGCTAAAATAGAAAAAGAAATTCAAGGATTAGAAAACAAAAAGAATAAATTAGTGGATATGATACTGGAGAATATTATCGATAAAGATACGCATGAAGATAAATATAATTCACTTATGCAAGAGATTAATGAGAAAGTACAAACAAGAGAAAAGTCCTTATCGAATTTAGAAGAAGAAAAGGATATTAAAAAACGCTTGTTAGCTTTCAAAAAAGTATTGGAACAAAATGAAGTGATTGATACGTTTGATCGGTATGTATTTGAAAGTGTCGTTGACAAGGTAATTGTCGGTGGAGTAGATGAAGAGGGAAATAAAGATCCTGCCATGATTACGTTTGTATATAAAACGGGTTTAAGTAATAGTATTTTTCTTCTTCGGTAAAGCTAGCCTTTGATTCTAGAGTTTTTCCACGGCGATCCTGAAGACCCTGTTTCCCATCTTTTCCATATTTACGTACCCAGCTATATACTTGTTGATAAGAAGCATTATACTTTTTAACCGCCTCATGATAATTGCATTCGTTCGCAATCGTATATTGGACAATTTCAATGCGTTCTTGAAGTGTGGTTTTACGCCCTTTTGTCATGGTTTCTCTTTACTAGTAGATTTTATCTCTTTTCCACTAGTGTACTGGTTTATCCATTGACGTAAAACCGAATTAGATGAAATATTAAACTTCTCACAAGTCATTCTCAGACTGCCTTCTCCACTTAGATAAAATTCAACAGCTTCCCTTTTCAGTTCGCTGGAATACTTCTTCCATATCCTCGCTTCCTTTAAACCATCCACACCATCTGCTTCGTATTTACTCACCCATAAGTTAATCGTAGTACGGTCAACAGAGTATTCTTTAGCAATCGTACTGACAGACGTCCTCCCCTCAATTGCACGTAATACTGCCTCGATTCTTTCGTCTAACGTATGTTTACTTCTTCTTTTAGACATAGAAAATGCGCCCAATATAGTAGTAGAGAATTTTTAATATTTCTCTGTCTACCATATTGGGAGCATATCAAAAAACGATGTGTACTATCTTACACTTATTTTTCAAGATATTTCGGCAGCTTGATAATTACTTTAAACAAATCTCCATCGATGTGAATGCTAAAATCGCCCTTTTGTAACTCAATTAGGCTTCTGGCGATGGACAGTCCGAGACCGCTGCCTTCTGTTGATCTCGATTCATCTCCTCGTTTAAATCGCTCCATTAATTCATCAGCCGTCATATTTAACTCTGCAGCGGAAATATTTTTAAAGGTCATCTGGATCTTGTCATCTCGATCAGTAATATCAATGTAGACCCTCGAACCTTCTAGCGCATAATTAAAAATATTGGAGAAAAGATTTTCGATGGAACGCCAGAGTAATCTGCCATCCGCTTTCACATAGATCTTGTCTTCGGGATGATTTACTTTGAATTGGAGATTATTAGCTTCAATTTTATCTGTCAGTTCGCCTATGCCTTGTGTAATTAATGAATTTACATCAATTTTTTCTAGCTCTACAGGAACATTCCCGCTAGAGGCTTTGGCTGCATCGAATAAGTTATCGGTCAAACTTTTAAGCCGCTTTGATTTTTGATCTAAAATTTCCACAAATCCCTTCGCTATGATTGGGTCTTCTGTCTGTTTTAATAAGTCGACATACGTAATAATGGAAGTGAGGGGAGTTCTAATATCATGGGAGACATTTGTAATTAGCTCGGTTTTCAGCCGCTCACTTTTTAATTCATTATTTACTGCATTTTTTAATCCATCCGTGATGGTATTAATATTTTTAGCTAATGTCGCAAATTCGCCTTTACTGGTGACATCAATCGGGTGATGCAGATTTCCTGTTTTAATTTCAGCAACCCCGTCTTGAATTGCTTGGAATTCTTTCACTTTTTTATAAGCAAACCATGCTGCGACTCCAATTGTTACTGGGAACATGAAGAAAGTTAGGGCAATTAAAATTGGATAACCGACAACGATTAATACAGTTTTCATTCCCGTTTTGCCGCTCCGGTATATATTATTTATCCATTGAACGATGATCAAAATTATTTGGAAAATCAATGTATGCTTAAATAACGTTCTGTTTTTAATATGCTTCACAAGCGATAAAATCAACACAAAGACAATAATAGCAATTGGAATTGAAATCAATAGAATCATTTGTTGATCGACATTATATAAGAATTCCGCAAGTACAAAGAATAACAAGATGAAAGCAGCGACAATGATTACATTTATATCCGTGAACATTTTATCAACGAAATGGAAATGTATCTCTTTATCTTGAAATGACTTTCTGCCAATAACTAGTGCAAGATAAATGAATAAGAAAAGAAAGCCCGAGATAAAAAGAATTAATTGGTATAATTGTTGTGAAGCTTCTTCGCTAGTCTTGTTCCACTCCTCAATGGCAGGATTTAAAAATTCTTCGGTATATGCGAGATAGACTACTGTGTTTTCTTGATTGAGCTGTTCAATTGGCTCTGTAACCCATTCTAGGTAGTCACTTTCCTGTACTTCTTCCGGATAAGCTTCTATCTTATAGTCTTCAAAGATAAAATAAGCAGGCAGGGCTTCAAACTGCTTTTTATCTTTCATTGTTGTGTTTGTATATACTTGATTTCCATCAGTTACGTAATAAAGCGGTGCTTTCCTATTTTCTAGCCTTTGCAACAGCTGATGGTATTCTCTTAATTCTCTTTGAATCAGTTGTTCTCTTCCTAATGTGATTTCTTCATTGTATTCCTGTTCAAATTTCTCATATTGCTCTTCTTCGGTTGCAGAGGTTTCTGTGTTCCGGAAATCAGAATGTACATGATCCATATAATCATAGAATAACTCTTCTTCTATATTATTCCATGTGCTCTTGTCAATCGTTTCCCCTTTTAAAATATGCTCTTCATTTTTATAGATTGTCAGTACATCTGCTATGTCCCGAACAAGTGAAGAGCTTTGTTCCGCATAGTCGTAACTTTGATAATAATTTTTATTGACTAGACTATAGTTATAGTAGGGCATCTTCACTAGGTTAATGGCTGATGTAATCGCTCCTGTAAGGCATGCTATCATCAGTACAAAGACAATAAACTTGGTAACATTAGTATGACTAAATTTTTTCAACTTTATATCCCACTCCCCAGACGACTTTTAAATATTTTGGCTCTTTCGGATTGATTTCAATCTTCTCTCTAATTTTCCGGATATGCACAGCTACTGTATTTTCCGGTCGATAGGCTGGTTCATTCCATACCTTTTCATAAATTTCTTCGATGGAAAATACTCGCCCAGCATTGGCAGTTAGCAGCTTGAGAATTTTATATTGCACTGGTGTAAGATGAACTGTTTTTCCATCTGCAATAATGCTCTTCGTTTCATCGTCAATTTCAAGACCGCCCGTTTGATAGACATTGCTTTTCTTCTCGAGACTACCTAAGGACGTATATCTTCTCAAGCTTGCTTTTACTCTGGCAATCAACTCTAGAGGGTTAAATGGCTTCGTGATGTAATCGTCAGCCCCTAAATTCAACCCGATAATTTTATCTGTATCCTCTGATTTTGCGGAAAGCATAATGACGGGAATATTATTTTCCTCACGAATTTTCCGCGTTGCTTTCATTCCATCCATTACTGGCATCATAATATCCATAATAATAAGGTGAATCTCATGATTTTGAATAACGTCAAGCGCTTCTTCCCCATTATAGGCCTTCAGGATTTGATAGCCCTCATGTTCTAAATAAATTCCAATCGCATCGACAATTTCTTTATCATCATCACAAATTAAGATGTTCATGAACGTTCACTCCTGCATCATATTCAAAACTTCTCTTTCCTCGAGTAAAAATAGTATAGCAACTAAATCTTAACAATTAACAGCGTTAATTCTTAAGGTTTTCTTATTATTATTTGTCACGATGTAAAGTGAAACTTCAATCCGCGGGGAGTTTTCTTCATCTCTACGGATTGTTAGTTGAACGAACCTTAGGTGTTACGTTTCATCCTACCTAAATTTTCTCGACATGGACTGAAGGTTTGAGGTGGGAGTTTTACGGACGGTTACGCCGGGATAACATTAAGAAATTCTTAAGAATGGTATAAGGGCTTTCCAGGATTATAGTTATCTTAATCATAATCATAACGGAAGGGGGATGAAAGAGAAGAGAAAAAAGATATATTTATTTTTAACGGATACAGGGACATTATATAACGGCTTTCCGAAAGAAGTCTCCCATCCTCAAGGAATGTGAAGGTTCGAATAGCAACAAGGAGTAGGTGGAGACGAATTTCGGTTGGCTTTAGCCAAAACTCCTTCCATATGGTATAATGGGAACATACATGCTGTTTGGTGGGGTGAATGAATATGACTAAACAACATAAAGCCTTCCAATTTCGTATGCTACCAAATAAAGAACAGGCAGCATTATTAGCCAAAACATTTGGTTGTGTTCGTTTTGTCTACAACATGATGTTAACAGAACGCAAGGAAATATATGAAAAGTTCAAAGATGATAAAGAAGCACTTCAAAAGCAAAAATTTCCGACTCCTGCAAAATATAAAAGTGAATTTCCATTTTTAAAAGAAGTGGATTCTTTAGCTTTGGCAAACGCACAAATGAACTTACAAAAAGCTTATAAAAACTTTTTTGAAGGTCGTGCTGCATTTCCGAAATTCAAAAGTCGTAAACATAAGCAGTCTTACACAACCATGCACGTTGGGAAAAGCAGCGTTTGAAAGTGGCTGAACTACAAGAAAAGATAGCCAATCAACGGAAAAACTTTCTTCACCACCAATCAAAAGAATTAGCATCAACCTATGACGCTGTTGTTACCCGAAGACTTGGACATGAAAGGAATGTCTCAGGCCCTTCACTTTGGGAAAAGTGTTCACGACAACGGTTGGGGGATGTTCACGCTCTTTTTAGCGTACAAGCTAAAAGAACAAGGGAAACAACTTGTGAAAATTGATAAATGGTTTCCTTCTACTAAGAAGTGTTCTTCTTGTGGTGCAGAAAAACCGATGAAACTATCTGAACGCACCTACCGTTGTTCCTGCGGCTATGTGGCAGATCGTGACTATAATTCCGCCATCAATATCAAAATGAAGGGATACGCCTATTAGCGTTATCATAAGCAACCAAAACTCTTGGAACGAGAGGGTTAGCTCGGTCAATTTTCGTTGGCTAGTAAAAGCAACGATAAGTCGAGAAGCTCCCACTTCAAGAGACCCGCAAGGAGGATAAGTGGTGGGAGTAGTTCACTCGAATGATTAAGGTTTATACTACGCAAGATGGACGAATGAAGGAATATAAGATTCAAATCACTGACAGGGCACTTTCCGATATGGAGGAGATATATCGTTATATTTCAGAGCAATTACAGGAACCAGAAGTGGCTATGGGACAGTATAATAGGATAGCGGAAACAATTGAAACACTTGGTATGTTTCCGGAACGTGTGAAGTTAACGGGGACAGAACAAGGCCATTTGTTGGGGCTTAGACAGATGCCAGTTGATAACCTTTCAGAGTTTTTCCATTTAAGAGAAGAACGGGCTATCATTACAAATGTAATGTATAGTTCTAGTGATATTTCCAACCGCTTGAAAGACTCCTGATAGTTTTATTGTTAAAATAAGCATTTTCAGTTCCAAAATTGAGTAAAATCTCGGGTTGTCCTCACAGGGAGCCCGATTTTTTTATCTTTTAATAAATGAATGAATTTCATAATTCTTACCGCTTGTCTCCCAACGCTTTTGAGAGGTGGAAAAAGAAGCACCCCCCCAAATCTTGTATGATGGTAATATCCACAAAACCATAAAAAGACTGAAGGAGTGCATCTTATGACCACTATACGAGATGGAATCTACTCAAAAAAGTATGAAGCGGTTATTTCGATGATAGATTTGGAGGCAATCTATAAGTAAAAAATCACGTCTTGGCTCCCCTGAAGAACGGAATTATGGCACCATAATTATTTTCTGTTTTGACCCTCAATTCTAGTAATAGTAAAATAAAATTCAGGACAAAAAAATAAAAATATTGTGAGGAAATGGAGGTATGCAGTATGGTTAAAATAGATGAAAATTTAAAATCTGAGTTGGATGAACAAATGCAGGAAGGCTACAAGCTTTCAATGTCCGGGAAAACGACGGCTGCTGCCGATATGTGGATTGGGCTATGGAGGAAGTTCATTGATACGATGGATTTGTATAATCTGGAATACATTGAAGACATGGATAAAGCGTTTTCTGGCTTGCAAAGTATTTACAACTGGTCGATGGATTTTGAAGTGGAATTAAGTAATGCTGCGAGGGAAGATAAAAGGTTTGTTCAGAGCAAAATAGACTTTTGCACGAAATACATAGCTTTAAAGAAAGATAAGAACGAGTATAATGTTCTTGTTCTAAAACGTGTAATTGCTGCTTCATACTTCGAAATGGGTAAGACTGATGAAGGTGAGAAGCTTTTCAAGGCGTATATTAAGGAGCATCCTACCTCAGGCTGGGGATGGATTCATTGGTCAGATCAGTATGGTATGTTTTCAGAACCACAGAACAGGGATATTGAAAAAGCAAGACAGATATTAGAGCAAGGTCTAGAGGTAGAAGGGCTTAATGATAAGCTAGATGTGCTTGAAAGGCTAGAGGCGTTATACACAGAACTGGGAATGACACAAGAATCGGTAGAACTATTACACAAAATTGCCGACGAGAAGGGGAAAAGGAATATTGGAGAATGGCAAGAAGTGTTACCATTATTCCAAAAGAATCCCCTAGTAAAAACAATTAAAGTAGGTAGAAATGATCCCTGCCCTTGTGGTAGCGGGAAAAAATATAAGAAATGCTGTGGGAAGTAACATGTAGAACCAAATGTCAGTCCCCCGCCACTGTAAAGTGCTAAAGTAATGGGGACAGGCACTTTTCTTTGCATCTGTAAAAGAGAGTGATTTGCATTGTACTGACTTGATTAAAAATTGTAATCGTTTAAATAGGGATATTTTAATCTTTAATTACCTGTTTGAGCCAGGTTCAAGTTTATTGGGGAATTAAAGGCAGTCTAATTGCCCATTCGAGCTAGATACCATTTCGTTCGGGCATTTTACCGTAAACGAGATGCCTAAGTTTAGGTTTCATCATTTATACCGGAGCTTACTGAAGTTACGGGAAAGACCAATTTCTCAATTATAATAATGAAAAATTGGTCTTTTAAAATGGCGATTTTGAATCGTTTCGCCATACTCGTGTGTCTAATAGATAGAGAGGTGAAAAAATGCAACGGGTTAAACAAGCTCAGCAGGGAAATGAAGCGGCTTTTCTATCATTACTAAATAAAGAACAAGATAAAATTTACCGAATGATCTTTGCATACGTGCAAAATGAAACGGATGCAATTGAAGTCTTTCAACAAGTAACTATTCGTGCCTTTGAAGGGATCGCACAATTAAGAGAACCCTTGTATTTTTCTACGTGGCTGATGCGGATTGCGATTAACCAAAGTATTACATATGTGAAAAAAAGAGATAGAGAGCGCGCGGTTGCTCCGGAAACCTTGCATTTAATAGAGGCAGATTATAAACCGATTGAAGAGCAACTTGATTTATGGCAAGCATTACAGTCTTTACCGAATCACTATAAAACTGCTTTGTTATTACGGTTTTATCATGATTATACAGTGCCACAGATAGCTGAAGTGGTTGAACTTCCGATTGGAACTGTAAAAACACATATTCGTCGCGGTTTACAGATGCTACGACAACAATTGAAGGGAGTGTATAATGATGAGTGGGCAAAATCCGTTGAAGAAACTGATGAATAATATTCCTGTACCACAGCAAAAACTGAAAGAAGTTTTACGTGTAGAGGGACTAAATAAGGTATTTGATAGGTCATCGCACCGTATCCAGGCATTACGGGAAGTTGATCTTACATTGTACGAGGGTGAAATGGTAGCGATAATGGGAACGAGCGGATCGGGTAAAAGTACACTCCTTAATATGTTAAGTGCTATTGATGCTCCAACAAGCGGGAAAATGTTTGTTTTTGGTGAACATGCAAATATTCACCAAGAACCACAAGCAACGATTTATCGGCGTGACCATATTGGCTTTGTATTTCAGTCTTTTGAGCTTTTAGAAGATCTTGATGTGATGGATAATATAGCAATGCCACTGATTTTAAAAGGATTAACGCATTATGAAATTGAGTTGCGTGTCGAGGAAGCACTTGACCAGGTCGGTATGAAAAAATGGCGCAAACATTTGCCTACAGAGTTATCAGGCGGACAGCAACAACGTGTTGCAATTGCACGCGCTTTGGTCGCAAAACCGTCGATATTACTAGCAGATGAACCTACAGGGTCACTTGATTTTAATACAACGAATGATATTCTAAATTTACTCGTGCAATTAAATAAAGACCTTCAACAAACAATGGTTATCGTCACCCATGATGCATACGTTGCGTCATATGCAGATCGAGTCTTATTCTTCTATGATGGACAAATTATTGATGTTTATACAAATGAAAAAGATGAAAACGACTTAGATAAGATCTTGGAAAAATTTAAATATGTAGCTCGAGGTGAACGATAATGTTTAATCTACGCACCATCGCCTTAAAGCTTTTTCGTGCAGGAAAGACACAAGCAATAACGAGTATAATCACCGTGGCAATTGCGATAGCACTTGTGGTGATGATGTGTACCTATGGTTTTAGTGCCAAAGAAAAACTGGATGAAGATATCTATGAGCTATACGGTGATAGTAATATTGAGTTTGGTTACGAACTAGAAGATGAGAGATATATAGATAAAAAACAGCTTACACAGGTAGCGAATTTATCTGGTGTTATGGCGGTTGCACCAATATTGTTAAATCCGGAAGTTACGGTAGAAGGTATATCTATTAACATGCTTGGCGTGAATAACGATGAACTTACGAAAAGTCGTTTGCATTTTACGGATAATATTGAGCAAAATGAGATCATTGTAAGTGAACGTTTATTACATTCTTTGGAAAAATCGATTGGGGATCAATTGGAAGTTGGACATCAAACATTTACGATTGCAGATACTTTACCCATCCATAAATTTAATACAGCTTATATTACAAATGCTGATATGAAATCACTATTTCCCTATATGCAGGAAGGAAAGTTTGTATTGGTACAGACAATTCCTGAACTAGAGGAAACAGTAGGAACACAAATTGCTAAAATGGATGAATATTTACGTGTGGATTTATTGAATGAATCGGAAGCTATGCAAAAGAATATTGAAGGTCTGCTTGTTTTTATCGTTGTCTTATCCCTATTTGTATTAATCATTACGGGCACGTTACTCTTATCAAATTTTCGTATCATTTTTACTAAGCTGCAAAAGCAATTAATGCGTTTACGGGCAATAGGGGCGACAATGACACAAGTTGCGCTGATAGTACTAACCCAACTAACTACGATTATTATAATAGGTGTATTAGCTGGCACATTGCTCGGTGTTGGGATGATGAAATTTGGACTTCATCGAATCATTCGGTCATTGGCATTGCCCCCTGTACAAACAACAACACCTGTTATTACGGTTATCGTAATTGCATTAGTGAGTCTTGTCGTACTACAGCTGTTTGTGATGTGGCAAGTTTGGAAGAGCACCAATGTGTTAGCAATGCAAATGAAACAATTAGAAAAACAGGTTGTTTGGACGAGGAAAAAAGGATGGGTTAGCAGTGGGGTTGCAGTCATTGCCATCTTTTTATTGTTAATCGGAATGAGAGAAAATGCTCCCGTTCAAAGCTTCATTGGTTCCGCTATGATGACCGTCTTATTTATATATGTCTTGCCGTATGTATTTAAATGGTGTATACAACATTCTCTGCCATATTTGCGGGGGATATTTGGCAAAAACTTTTATATAGCATTGCAGCGGCTGCTCCCTCAAGTACGTAAAAATATGTCGGCGATATTAACAATTATAAGCGTGATGGTCATTTTGGTGTTTAGCACTGCTACGATGAAAAGTGTAGCTGTCTCAAGCGAGCAATATATTGACAATAAATTTGAAACTGAGGTTCACGGAACGTATGATTTATCTGATATAACAGGAGAACAGACGCTTGAATTATTAGCTGATATTAGGAATTTAGAAGGTGTGCGTGATGTGTATGCCAGCAGTGGAATTGCAAGCCTTGGTGTCCAATTGCCTAATGAAGTGATTGATGCGGATGTACAGGCAACAAACCTTGCATATCGAGATCAGCAATATCCTGTCACAGGTGCAGTTGTCAAGGAAAGTTTTGCAAAAGAGCATCATATTGAAGTGGGAGATGTACTTCCAATAATTGACTACTATAATAATCAAAACTATGAGCCACTCCTTGTTAGCGCGATTTCTGACGAATCAACACTATTTCAATATAGCGATATTGTCGTTGACTGGTCCGAAGAGATAGCAAATGTTTTATATATGCATGAAGTTTTTGTTGATGCGGATGACGTGGAAGTTTTGCAGCCTATTATGAGTAAATTACCTGCAATGCATTTCACAACAAAAACAGCGGAACTTGAGGAAGAATACAAGATGTTTCAACAACGCTACGTCTTAGTTATCGGCACATTAATTGTTTTAATTATAGGTGCATCGTTTGGTGTTTTACAGACATTAACGAATGACATCTTAAGCCAACAATCAAGTTATCGGATTACACGTTTATTAGGCTTAACACAAAACGGGATGATGTCAGTTATTGTTTGGCAGGCATTGATTTTTGTTTGTTATGGGATAGTATTCGGGTTAACTTTCGGTATATTCTTTACGAAACTGCTTTGGCATGTAATTGATCCAGCATCTAGTACTCTAGTAGATGGTACGGCGGTTTTATATACAGTTGCTATCATATTTGTACTAACGCTTATCTGCTTTACATTACAGGGATACCAGATGAGCAGGCGGCAACTTTAAAACACAGGAGACACTTGACTATGTATCTCCTCGTAATGTGTGAGAAATAGCCTAACTATTTCATTTGGAGTTAGTTACGTTGTTAACAAGGGTTGACGAATAAGTCACATTGATTTTTGCATGTTTTTACGTTAAAATGGATATAGATAGTAAAAGAGAGAAGCAGTAACTTCTCTCTTTGTAGCCTCGGCCGTACAGGCGGTGGTTGTAACAAAAGATTATTTATTACTTCGAGAACCACCCGGCTTCCTACGGCAACGGGTGGTTTTCTCTTCGTTTAAAAAAGTTTTCTGAAATACATACGCACTAATCGCGCGAATGATCCCTTTTAACACTTCTTTTAAAAACTCCAAGAAAGTATCCATGATTATCACCTCCCTCCCCTTTTTAAGGAAAAGGAAAACGTGACAACCACCCACCCATATAACTTTGACTGCACCTATAAATTACCATTATTTAAAAAGCAAAACAAGAACGCAAATTCGTGTGTGTAATGGGTAATTATTTATGAGATAATTACTTTGCAAAGACTAGGATTATGGTAAGATATCATAAATGAAATCTGTAGGGGTGGTGAATAAAATGAACCAAAGTGAAAATGAAGTAAAACAAGTTGCGGAAAAACGGTTAGGGCTCGTCATTGGTGTTCATACGTTGTCCTTATTAGCTGCAGCTGCTTTTCCTGAAGGCCGTTTCCTTTTTTGGCTCCCTATTTTACTTGCTGTAGAAGGTCTTATTGTTTTTCATTTATTACGATTGTGGAAAAGATATAAATATCAATCAAAGCATTATTATACGATTAATATGTATTGGTTTTTAATAGGGTTAAATATTTTTGCTTCGTTGCCAATATTGCGATTGTGTTACGGAACACCTTACTTTTGGCTCATTTTACCATTAATGATTATCGTCTTCCTTTATGCTCATTTCATTAGAGAAAAGATTTTAGTTCTTTTTGTAAGTCCAAGTAAAGTAAAAACGTTATATCGATTGCCTGTATTGATGCGTATTTTTGTAGTTGTATCCATTTTCATGCTGATCTTCCTTCAAATGAAATCATTTCATCCTAATTTTGGGTTAAGTATCTTTGTTTATTTTGTCAGTGTGGGGCTGTTATACATAGCTACGCCTTTCTCTATTCCGGTAGATCAAATTGAACAGGTAAAGAAAGAGAATGGTTTTGTAGAGTATAGCTCGTAATTCGGAAAGTGATGAAAAGACCAAAGGCTGGTAAGAAACGCAAAAAAGAAAACATCAATGCATTATTGATCGTGTTCATATATAGATAGCGAGGACATTGAATCTATAAAGTAATGACGACGATTACTCTACTAGAGCGGCGAATGAAGATCTAAGTTAACAGTTGTTATTTCAACAACTGTTTAACTTAGATCTATCTTAGAGTAGGGTGCTACTAAATAAATTAAATCATCTGCCCATCCTCTAACAGTATTCCACCTTCCGCGTTAAAACTACGATAGGCTAAGCACACCTATGCTTTTTCTGAAACATCCATTTATGTAATGATCCTCTTCCACATCATTACCAGTTACTAATTGCAATATTTGTGCAATTTATCTTATATATATTCCTCAGGTATCATTTTCATCTCCTTATCCTTATCCTTTTCCCATTCTGAAACACAAATTGAACAATCCATAAATCGTGAGATATAGATGAAGATTTCACTTCATACAGTATAATTGGGAAATTAAAAATACAATAGAATAATATTTAAGACACTAGGAGAATATCCTGTAAGTGATGTTAAATGATTAATATAGGATGGGTGATTCCATGAGCGACAAACAATCAAGAGACCAGAAAGCTATGGGTAAAAATATTAAACAAGAGCAATTGGATCAATACCGTATATCAAACGCTGGCAAACCAATGACGACAATGCAGGGGAAAAAAAGATCTCAAGATACGGATCAATTAAAGGCTGGTATACGTGGTCCTTCACTTCGCCAAGATTATGAGTTCTTCGAAAAGATGTCACATTTTAACCATGAAGAGATACCAGAGAGAGTAGTCCATGCAAGAGGTTATAGTGCACATGGGGAGTTTGAATGTTATCAGTCCATGCAACACGTAACGAGAGCAAAGTTTCTCGGAGAAGCTGGAAAAAAGACACCACTAACTATCCGTTTTTCTACTGTACAGGGACCTAAAGGTTCCTATGATACAGCTAGAGATTTACGTTGCCAGGGAGTTAAGCTTTATACAGAAGAAGGAAATCTTGATTTAACAACGATAGCAATGCCTGTATTAATTAATCAGGATGCAATGAAGTTCCCCGATGCGATGCATGCGTACCAAGCAAAGCAAGATGATGATATACCAACGGCAACCGGTGCACACGATCATTTTTGGGATTATGTAGCCAATAATCCAGAATCTCTTCATATGGTGACATGGATTATGTCTGACCGTGGCATTATAAGAAGCTATCGAATGATGGAGTCGTGGTCCATTAACACGTATCTATTTGTTAATGATAAAGGGAAGGCAACCTTTATGAGATATGTTTGGAAGCCTATTCTTGGTGTTCACTCCCTTCTTCAGGATGAGGCAATCAAACTTGGGGGAATTGACCCTGACTTTCACCGCAAAGATTTGAGAGAAGCGATTGACAATGGTTTCTATCCTGAATACGAATTAGGTGTCCAGTTAATCCCATTAGAAGATGAATTCAAATATGATTTTGATGTTCTGGATCCTGCTAAGTTCTGGCCAGAAGAGCTTGTGCCTGTACAAATCATTGGTAAGATGACTTTAAATCGAAACATACAGAATTACTTTACAGAATCTGAACAAGCCGCATTTAATCCCGCAAATGTTGTCCCAGGCATAGACTTTTCCAATGACCCGGTCTTACAAGGAAGGTTAATGGCGTACCGAGATACACAACAACATCGACTTGGAAGTGCAAACTACGACGAACTGCCAATTAACCGATCGATCTGTCCATTTCATAACAATACAAGACGAGGCTATATGAGACAACGAATTGATGTGGATCAGGTAGACTATCATCAAAATTCACTAGCACATAATACACCTTATACGGTACCGCCAGAAGAAGGTGGATATGAATCATATCCCAAAAAGGTGGATGGACACGTAATACGTGCCAGAAGTGATTCGTTCAAGGATTACTTTTCGCAAGTGAGAATATTTTGGAATAGCTTAACACCTGTCGAAAAGCATCATACAATTGATGGATTTAGCTATCAACTTGGAAAAGTAAAAAGCAAATCGGTTCGTCAGCAAAACGTAGACCTATTGGTTAATGTAGATATAGAATTGGCTACAATTGTTGCTGATAATATTGGTGTCAGTCATCCGCGCGGCTCCCATGTTAACGTATCGACAAGTTACGCTTCACTTAGTCAGGAAAGTACCCCTAAATATGCCTCGACACTAAAAGTTGGTGTAGTAATTGCTAATGGTTTTAACGGGCAAGAGGTAATGAATGTCCTTAATAGCTTGCAAGAAAATGGGGTGTTTTTTGATATTATAAGTGATAAACTTGGTACAGTTTCCGGAAACGATGGAACAAAAATTGAGGTAAATATGACCTTTGTAACGTCCAGTCCTTACTTATACGATACTATTTATATTGTTGGTGGGGATACTGGAAACCAAGCTAAATTCGCGCAGCACGTTACAGACTATCTACACCATGCATATCGACATTATAAACCAATAGGTATTGCTACTACTGGAGAGTCCTATTTTCAACCATCAAAAAATAACAATTTGGCTGGTGTCGTCTTTGCTACAAACAATCCTAATTTCGAAGCTGAATTTGTGAATGCAATTGCTCAGCAACGTTTTTGGAATAGAGTATAGTAAATATAAAGTTTGATTTATTGGAGTACAGGTGAAAAAATATGAAATTGTATCGAAGGAAGTGTCCCTTCTCCATATCGAATTGCACAGGTGAATAAATAAGGTGGTATCTTGTATTTGATGAAACTTGAGAAAAATTCCTCACTTACTGTTAAAGTACTTGAGGGATTTTTTAATGGAATTTTTGTTAGAAGAATAAATGCCATTAATATCTTTGGACGATTACCCAATGCCGATGCATTAGGATATATGCTATGATGGGGAAGGAGGGATTGCATGATATACATAGGTGTAACGGGGTGGAAAGACCATCAATCCTTATACCAACCACATGTGAAGTCAAAAGATAAATTAGGAGAATATGCCAGTCATTTTCCAATAGTAGAAGTGGACGCATCGTTTTACGCCGTCCAACCTATCCGCAACACTTCAAAATGGGTTAATGAAACGCCGGAAAAATTCCGTTTCGTTGTGAAGGCTTATCAGGGCATGACAGGACATCAGCGAACTAATTCTCCCTTTGATTTGAAAACGGAGATGTTTCAAGCATTTAAAGATTCCTTAGTACCTTTTCAAGAAGCGAATAAATTAGCGATGGTCTTATTTCAATTTCCGCCCTGGTTTGATTGCAGGACAGAGAATGTCACTTATTTACGGTATTGTAAGCAGATGATGGGAGATATTCCGATTGCCTTAGAATTTAGACATCAATCTTGGTTCAGTGAAGCCTATCGTGACAGCACCCTTGATTTTATGAAACAGGAAGGCTGGATTCATACGATTGTCGATGAGCCGCAAGCGGGGGACGGTTCGGTACCCATTGTACCTGTAGCGACACATCCTGAAATGACGTTAATCCGGATGCATGGCAGGAATGTCTATGGATGGGTTAGACCGAAAAATGCGGATACGAATTGGCGGGAAGTCCGTTATTTATATAAATATAATGAAAAAGAATTACTGGAATGGAAAGAGCGCGTCTTAAAACTGGCGACATCCTCAGAAAATATTTATGTCTTGTTCAATAATAATTCTGGTGGGGATGCGGCTGTGAACGCAAAACAATTTCAAGCGATGTTGGGGATCGACTATGAAGGGCTTGCTCCCAGACAACTTGGCTTATTTTAACTGAAATAATGATTACAATTTGATGGGGGGGGATTTTTTATTCCCCTCTTTTTGTTATTGTATAAAACACTAGGAATTGGGAAAAAGAAAGGGGAAGCTATTTCACCTAAATGAGGGGATCAAATGGTAAGACGCTCGATATTCAATCGAATGAAAACGAGAAAAAAAATGAAGCAAAGCCAAGCACAACAAGAAGAATTCAATACTTCAATTACTAAAAATCTGGATGACAATTTAAAGTCAATCAAAAAAATGCTTGGAGATCCGACTGATTTAGTCATGCGCGAATTAATTATTGGCGGTTTAGAAAAAAGAGCTGCCATTATTTACATTAGTGGAATTACAGATGAAGATCTTATCAATAACAATATTTTAAAAGTGATCCAAGAAAATCTCAAGCAGTTTGAAACGGGTATCCTAGACAAAATACATAGTGAAGTTGTTGCAGTTACGGATACAGATAAATCCAATAATTTAGATGATGTTTCCCTTGCCATTTTAAATGGGCACACTGCTTTCTACTTAGAAGGTTATGAAGAAGTACTACTTATGGGGACTACTGGCGGGGAAAGCCGCTCGATTGAAGAACCAGAGTCTGAGACGTTAGTGCGCGGACCAAGGGAGGGATTTGTTGAAAGTATTTTTACAAATATGGCATTAATCCGCAGATATATTAGAGATCCCAATTTACGCTTTAAGAAACACAATGTTGGTAAGCGTTCTAAACAAATGGTGGTTGTCTGTTATGTAGAAGGGATCACAAATCCGGATTTAGTAAATGAAATAAATCGTAGGCTGGCAACGATGGACATTGATTATATTTCAGATTCATCCTTTGTCGAGCAATGGATTGAAGATAGCATCTACTCTCCCTTTCCGCAAATTCTTGATACCGAAAGACCTGATTCGGTTTCCGCAAGCTTAATACAGGGGAAAGTAGGAATTATTGTTGACGGCACACCATTCGCACTTATTGCTCCCATGTCACTTAGCGATGGTCTAGCGTCACCGGAAGATTATACCCAGCGCTGGATGTCTGCAAGTCTATTAAGGATATTGCGTTTTCTAGCAGCTTTTATCGCAGTGTTTTTACCCGGGCTTTATGTTGCCTTTGTATCGTTTCACCCTGGGATGATCCCGAGTACACTGGCATATTCCATAGCAGCTTCTAGAGAAGGCGTTCCATTTCCCGCCGCAATCGAAGCGATTCTAATGGCAATCACTTTTGAGATTTTACACGAAGCGGGGGTAAGGCTCCCTAAAGTAATTGGTCAAACGATTGGAATTGTAGGTGGTTTAGTTATTGGAGAAGCGGCAGTTAGTGCTGGCATTGTCAGTCCAATTATGGTAATTGTAACAGCACTTACAGCGATTGCAGCGTTTAGTATCCCCACTTATAGTATGAGTATCGCACTTCGGACGTTTCGTTTTATCGTTATTATTGCAAGTGGCGCTTTAGGGTTATACGGGGTTATTCTTGTTTATATTATGATGAACATCCATATTGTAAATTTAAAAAGTATTGGAATGCCTTATTCTACTCCCTTTGGGCCTTTGTTTTTGAAAGATTTAAAGGACGCTGTCATTCGTGCGCCATTTACGAAATTAACTCGTCGACCAAAACATTTGGAACCAGTAGATGATGTTTCTAAAGATACTTCTATTAAATAAAGGGCAAAAACAATGTCATATCAAAATAAAATATTTGAAAATAAGTAGAAGCCCTCTACAAAGGAGAAACATTCATTCATGTCACCTTTTAAATATGCAGATGAAAGAATTCAATCACAAGATATTATGATCGCCATACCTTCCGTAGCTATAGCAGTTAGTATTTTAGACCTTCCGGGAATACTGGCAAAGTCGGTGAGATTTGCCGATGGATGGATAGCTATTATTATTGCAGGAATACTGGCCGTTAGCTTGACATGGTTTGTAGCAAAAATAGTCTCCAAATTTCCCAATCAATCATTCCTGTCCTATTCATCCTCCCTTTTGTCTAAACCCGTTGCTTATCTATTGACACTATTGTTTGCGATACAAGGAATGATGATTGCTGCTTATGAAGTTTCGTCGATTAGTATTATCTCTAAACAATATTTATTTGATACGACGCCAGTTGAAGTTATTGGACTCTCCTTCTTGCTTATTGTTGTTTATTCTGTTTCTGGTAGTCGAGTCGGATTATTTCGCTTAAATGCGATGTTTTTACCGCTGATTTTTCTCGTTACAGGGCTGTTAATCATTTTTGCAATCGGATTTATGAAGTTAGATAATGTCTTACCTGTATTCACTACCGGAATAAATGGATATGTAAAAGGTACAATCGATAGTGCCCTTGCATATGCAGGAATAGGGATTTTATTTTTTTATATCCCTTTAGTAAAAGACATAAATAAAGTACCGGGTCGAGCGGCATTTGGCATGTCTTGGGTGGTGCTTTTATATCTGCTTATCTATTTAGTTTGTATCGCTGTGTTCGGACAAGCCACAACTGAGGTCATTCGTCTTCCTTTAATCGAATTGGCAAAATCGATCAAAATACCAGGAGGCTTTTTTGAAAGAATGGAATCGCTATTTTTTGTGATTTGGATTACGTCGATTTTTACAACTGCAATGATGACATATGATGTCGCTGTAATGGCACTGCAATCCATTTTGCCAAAGCTTAAAAAGCATACGATTGTATTTGGGCTATCACCTCTTATTTATTTCATCTCGACGCTTCCTAATAACTTTTTGGAAAATGTCAAATTTGAAGAGTATCTGGCTTATACAACCTCTATTCTCCCTGTATTTGTCGTGATTCCGCTTTGGATCATGTATGGGATTAAAGGAGGCAAAAATCGTGGACAATAAAATGCTTCCTATCATGCCACTTCTTATTTTCTTCTTAGTCACTCTTTCAGGATGTTGGGATGAGGTGCAAATAGAAGAAAGAGCATTTTTATCTGCAGTTGCAATTGACTTGGCTGAAGATGATGGTGGAAAGGCAATCCTTGAATTAACCGAGCAAATTATAGTTCCTGCAGGTTTAGGTACAATTACAGAGCCCGGGGGAGGAAAAGCATATCGAAATATAAGCAGAACAGGAGAAGGAATATTCGAGACAAATCGGGATATTTCAAGACAGGAAAATCGAAAAATGGATGTCGAACATTTAGATTTAGTTATTATATCTAAAGAGTTAGCTGAGCAAGAAGATATGCTTGCAAATGTTTTAGACGTTTTTGTCAGGCAGGAGTACATGCGAAGGGGTATCTTCATTGTTGTAGCTGATAACAAAGCAAAAACTCTTCTAAATGTTGAGCCGGAACATGTCAAGATTCCGGCAGAGTATATAACCGAAATAATGGAGAATGCTGAATCTGTGGCAACGATGAAACCGATCCAGATTGGAGACGTTCAAGAAAAGCTATTAATCAATCGAAGCTTTACGGTACCACTCCTTACTGAGGTGGCAGACAACTCTATATATTACCAAGGTATAGCGGTAATTGCTGAAAAGCCAAATAAACTGGTTGATACACTAACGGGAGCAGATGCAAAAGGGCGACAATTTATTACTGGCGGTGCCCAGGATGGTAGTGTTACTACTGAAGTCGAGGGTGAACAGGCCACATTTGAAATTACGGGGAGTAGCAGTGATTATAAGCTGTTGAATCGTGATAAAAATGCATTGGAATTTCAAGTAGATATTTCATTAACAGCAGCGATTAGAGAATACTTTGGTACGGTAGATTTCTATAAAGAAGAAAATTTAAAGATATTTGAACAAGCGTTTGAAAAGGAGGTGAAAAAATTATCGGAAATAGCTGTCCGAAAAATGAAGGATGAACTACAAGTTGATGTGCTGGATTTCGATAAATATCTTAGGATTCATCATAATAAACTATGGAATGAAATAAAACAAGATTGGGATCATGGGGAAAATTATTTTTCCGAAAGTAAAATTACCATTAATGTAAAGGGAACGATTACACAACCAGGTACTTCAGTTCGCGTAAACTCGAGAGGGGATTAGTAGAAATGTGGAGCATGATCACCGAAAGGATACCATCCCTATTAGGGGTGTTTTGTACTGTTTTAGCATACCTCATCCCGCTTTCCATTTATAAAGTAAATCAGAAATTACATGAAGATGCTGATCCTCCTTGGAAGAAGGAAGAGGAAAAGCAATCTTCTCCTAATTAGCCGTTCGTTTATTGATTGTCATTAAAAAAGGTAGTGAACTGGTAATGATGTTACAAATAATAACACTTATATTGGTTACGATAGTCCTTGCCATCCTTTTATTTCTCATTTTCGGAAGACGCTGGATTTTTAAAGCAATCGTAAAAAAAATTGGAAACATAATATTTACGGATAGCTATCAAGAAAATTTGATCGAATTAATTCCAGGACTTGCACATGTTGGCTTACAGAATATGTTGGAAAATAATCTGCGAGCAGATTCAGGTGAAGTTCTACACCGTCCAATCGGTGGTTCTAGGTCTTGGCCGCATTTGTCTAGTCTAACATTCATCCCTGCCCAAATTACCACGTTTCCTACAGATAGCGATGATGAAGTTGATGTAAAAATTACGATCGGTCCCAAGGCAAAAAAACCTTTAAATACTGAAATCCCATTATTGATTAGTGGAATGGCTTATGGGCTGGCACTAAGTGAGCATGTACGGATGGCCCTTGCGAAGGCAGCTAAAGAGGTTAATACTGCAATTAACACCGGTGAAGGAGTGGTGTTACCCGAAGAATTAAAGTTGGGCGGCAAGCTAATCTTGCAGTTTTCCAAAACAGCTTGGGCGAAAGAACAGAAGCTTTATAAACAAGTAGATATGATTGAGATTAAACTTGGCCAAGGTGCTAAGATGGGCATGGGAGCGAAAATTCAACCGGAGAATTTGACAGGGAGAGCGAGGAAGCTGATGGGCCTTAAGGAAGGAGAAATTGCTCAAATTTATGAGCATTTTTTTGACGATCAAACGATTGATGACCTTAAGGATTTAGTAAAGGAACTACGGAAAGTTTCTGGCGGTGTTCCAATTGGGGTAAAGATTGCTGCTGGCGGGAGATTGGAAGAAGATATTGAAGCTTCACTTCACCTCGGAATAGACTTTATTTCAATTGATGGCGGCCAAGGCTCAACCCATGGTGGTGCTCCGATTTTATCTGACAGCTTCGGAATACCTACGCTCCACGCAGTTGTTCGTGCTGTTAATCATCTGGAAAGGCTCGGAAAGAAAGATTCCGTAAGTTTAATTGTTTCAGGCGGGTTATTTACACCAAGTGAGTTTCTAAAAGTGCTTGCTTTAGGGGCGGATGCTGTCTATATAGGATCAGCATTGTTATTTGCTGTCACCCATAATCAATCACTAAAGGCAGTTCCTTTTGAACCACCAACTGAAGTTGCTTTTCATGAAGGGAAATTCGCCAACCAATTTAACATTGACGATGGTGCTCAAGCAGCGGCAAATTATTTAACATCAAGTGTAGAAGAAATCAAGGAAGGTATCCGTGCAATGGGCAAACATTCTTTGAAAGAAATTTCGAGACAAGATCTCGTATCCTTTGATGAAACAACAGCAAAATTTGTTGGGGTTCCATTTTCATTTGTTCCTTGGTCGGATATGAAAAATGAAGAAGGGTAGTGAATATAAGATTTATGATTTTTGTGCTCTGATTACCGTTCCGGTGCCCGGTGGACGGATACTTTCCCAATTAAGTAAGATAATCATGCGTAGGGGAAAATAGGAATCGATTGTTTTCTTATTAGGGCAAGCTGAGCGCCCTAAAAGGCTAATAGTTCCCTATTGTTTTCCCATTAAAGTAAGAAGAACATGCTAAAGGTAAAATAACCCTCAGTTGTTTTCCCATTAAAGGAAGAAGAACATGCTAAAGGGAAAATAACCCCTAGTTGTTTTCCCATTAAAGTAAGATGAACA
>NZ_JAXHDC010000049.1:0-25300 GCF_037072045.1 Oceanobacillus sp. MO10714A
AGTTCTACGATAATATCAATCATGATATGTTGATTAGTAAAGTGAGAAGAAAGGTACGTAAAAAAGAGTTGATAAACCTTATTAGTAATGCAATTAAGACACCTACAATTTCCCCACCAACAAGTAAACCATACATCCAGAACAAACGTGGTGTTCCTCAAGGATTATCCATATCAAATATCTTAGCTAATATTTATTTGAATCAATTGGATAAAAACTTCAATAATCAACATGAGTTTGCCTATTTTAGATATGTAGATGACGTACTTATTATTTGTAATAAAGATCATAAAGAAAAGATAGAAAATAAACTGGAAAAGCATATTAACAGTCTAGAATTAAAATACAATAAGGATAAAAAACAACATGGATTGTTATCACAGGAATTCTCATTCTTAGGGTATAATTTTATTGATAATGTGGCGGGGATTAGGGAACATAATATTTTTAAATTAGAGAAATCATTAGTAGAGGTGTTTACTAGGTACAAATATTCAGATTTTAAGAGAACTAGTGAATTTGTATGGAATTTAAACATAAAAATCACTGGTGGAATTATAGATGAGAATAAATATGGTTGGTTATTTTTTTATTCACAGATAGATGATTTAAGTATTTTATATAGGCTGGACTGGTTTGTAGAAAAACTATTTAAAAGGTTTGGAATTCAAAATATAAGTGAAAAAAGTATAAAGAAATTCGTTAGAACTTATCATGAAATCCTTTTTAACCGTTCAGGAAGTAATTATATACCCAACTTTGATAAGTATGAAATTAAACAAAAAAAGGATTTATTAATAAATGTTTTTAACCTAAAGAGACTAAGGAATGCAGATGATGAAAAAATTGATAGGAATTTCAGAAAATATATATTTAATAGCCTGAAGAAACTAGAGCAAGATATCCAGCATTTATCGTAGATAGTTTGTTAGAGTTATATGTAATGATCGATATGATTAATTAAAATCAATAACCTATCTGTTTGTACTTCCTAATAATTGGTTAAGTTGTAGCAAGTTACTGAGGACTAAAGTTCGATATACTTATTATATAAATAGTAATTTGTAAAAAAATAGGCATCGGTACAACACCAATGCCTATTTTTGCCTCTCAAATAATAAGGGTGAACCGTACCATAAGTAGATGAGATCCTATAAGAAAAACAAGATAGCACACCATGCGCCCGATCGATAGTGGAGTGTATACATAAAACGACCATTCGTGCGAAATTCGGCGAGTTTTATTTTTACTGCACCTTTTGTGAGGATACTCTTAAAATATATTTTCCATATTAAAAGGCAATCACTTTTTAAAGTCATTGCCTTAAATGGGTTTCGATTCAATTTTTTTAACGATTCACCTTCCAAGCGAAGTCTTTTCCAATATGAAATCAATATCCTCTATTTCCATATACCTGGATTCTTCATCACTATTTGAGGCTTTTTGAAAGTCTGGAAAGGATGTATAGGATTTATTTTTCCAAATCCATATCCCCTCTTTTCCTTCTTCGTCATGAAAAACATTTTGCTTCCATGTATTATTTTGAATTGTATCAAAGTAATTAGCGATAAAAATTCGTGTAGGACCTGCGGTGAATATGTTTTTTTCTATTCGAATGTTTTTGCTGTTATGCTGCATCAATAACTGTCCGCCATTCAGCGCTTTTGTATCATTACGATATAGAACATTTTCCGCAATCACGGAATTTTTAGTGCCGCCTCTCTCCTTATCGTAACCACCAACTGAAATCCCTGTAAAATGATTATCATATATTTCATTATGGAGTATGCTAATATTCTCAGCATACTGATCAGCATGCTCTGATGTTGCCTCTATTCCAATATCATTGGCATATACCTTGTTTTCCTCGACAATAATATTTTTTCCACCATCAATATAAATACCGCCTGCAGCGTATTCTTCTCCATATGCTGGGTTTCCAAATGAAGATATTTCATACACTGTATTATTTTTTACACATCCATTACGCACAAAATCGGCATTTGGATCATTTGAAATGCCTTCAAAACCAATCAGGTCAATACCAATATTATTATTTCTCCGAACAAGATTGTCTTTCACCGTAAATCCGTCTATATTGCCGTTGAGCACAATCGATTCACTAGCACCAAGAATTAAATCTTCAACTGTATTATTTTCGATTACAATATCCTTCATCCCGTCCGTCCCATATACAGCAATTCCATGGGCATTTCCATCATCAGCCAGGGTTTTTATATCATGTACGTGATTATTTTCCAAATGAATATGGCTGCTTGAACCAGTAACAAATATACCCATAACTGTATGATCGCTTACGTCTGTTGTCAAATCCTGTATTGTTAGTCCGCTGATTGTAACATAGTTTTTATCCTCAATTGTTACTAAAGGCATATCTCCTTCTAACTGTTTTAAGCCCTCTCCACTAATTACTACGTTTTCCTGATTATATGCTTTAAATTCAACAGGTTTATCCTTTGTGCCGCTATGCTGGACGATAAGCTGTTCATTATAAATGCCCTCCCGAATATATACAACCGTTCCTGCCTTCGCTTCTAGTGCTGCTTTTTTAAACGTTCGATAAGGCTTTGAGATTGTGCCGTTATTTTTGTCGTCTCCATTTATAGAAACATAAATTGTATGAGTACTGCCGCTGTTATCCATGACATGGTATAGCGCAAAACCACAACCTATTATTGCTATAGTCAAAATTAAAATAATCCATTTTTTCATCATGTCCTCCATTATAAATTGCTTTACGATATTTAAATAAGTATAAGTCTCTATCAATTGTTTGAAAAGCGCTATGTCAGTTTTAAAAATTTTCAGAAGCTAAAGGGGGAAAACACGAAATGAATGACCAGGGACCATAACCCAAACGAGCAAGCACCCTATCCCCTTTTTTAATGCCTATTTTTAAATTAGAAGTCAATATCTATTTTTAGGTAAACTTCAAAGAAAATGAATGCTGAGAACCTTTTTCAGCATTCATTTTCTGGCGAATTTACTTTTACTACTATTTCAGCTGCTATCTATGGATTTGCTCTTTAACTTCCATATTTTCACCCTCTATCAGTATTTCCTATTTCCTATTAATAGTTTGAAAATGTTTTTACCATCACTGTCATATCCATTTGGATATGTTACAGGTATTAATGCACTGATTATCAACGTGATTGTAAAACCTATATAATATCCTTTCAGAAAACTATTTGGATTGTAAGCGTTGAAGATTAGAATAACTATAATTAGTGAAATAATATTGAATAAAACTCCCCCAAATATAATGAAGAAATCCCCTATTTTATTTTTAATCTTCACAGTACTATAATCAAAGTCAACATATCCTAATATAAAAAAGTATTTATTGAAAGAGAACCCTTTTAAATTGATTAAAGGACCCCCTACACCTATGTGTATCTTATTTATCTTTCCACCTAGTAGCTTTATAAAGAATGCATGACCTAACTCATGTATAATCAAATTAAAAGGTGAATATATCAAAAGTCCTATCAGATAACCTAACACTGCTGTCATTTTATTTAGACCCCCCACTTCTACTGTATTGGTTAATGACTGACCAAAACTCTTGCTCGATACTTCTTCAATAAATTCGGCGTCCAATTCTCTAAAAACCGCTCCAACCGTTCCAATTAACTCTAATGATCTATAGATGGTACTTGCATTTTTGTCTCCAGTTGGGTAGTTGATCAAAAAAATATAACACTTCGGTTTTCAAACGATTAATTCCCTTTAATCCAACATACTCCGTTAAGGAATTTAGTACTCTATTGCTATTTTCATTCATACCTTCCAAAATCAAATCTTTTTTTATAATATCATAACTTTCAAAAGGATAGCAGACGTTTTTCTTTTTTCTTGTAACATGAAGGCTACGCTATTAGCTCGCTAATAGCCTACTAGAATACGTTTTTTGCTTTTATTAAGTTATAAAAAGAAATAAATTCAACTATATTTGAATTTTATATTCAACTATTACTGAATTTGGGTATTGGTTTCTGTATAATTTATTTCAACAAAAGTATTTATGAGAGGTGATTATATGGAAATTTTACAAGCAACGGGTAGAAAAAGAGAAACATATGAAGTCCATTTCACTTATTCTACTCTATGGGAATGTGCTCTTGGGATAGCCGCAGTAACGAATTCACGATTACTCAACACTTTAGAGAAACCAGCAAGTTATTGGAAAGAACTTAGAGGGTCATTTTCTGAAAATCTTAACCACCATTTAGATTACGTTGAAAAAAATAATACTTGGAAAGCATTATTACAATTGCTCCACCAACATGAAAGCAATACTCTGAATGAATTCTGTACTAATGTCAATTTATTACAAGGTACAAAGTTTAAATTTGCTTGTTTACCTTATATTGGTGAGAACTTTCAACTTATAAGGGAAAAAGCTGCAACTGGAAATGAAAGTGCTATCATAGAACTGCAACGGATAACGAGTGATAATGCATTTTTTCCTCAATATATCGAATTCATAAGTAAAACCGACCCACAAAAACTTAAAGATCATTTAATTGAGGTTATGACACTATGGTATGAGGCTGTGCTAAGACCAGAATTAGAACGGACAACTCGAATTTTACAGACCGATTATGAATCTAAAAAGCACATGAAAGAAAAGATGTCTTCTGAAGAACTTGTCCAATGGGCAACAGGTGGAATAAACTACCTTCCCGAGCCTAGTGTTCATAAGGTTTTACTCATTCCACAATATGTCTATCGTCCTTGGGTTATTGAAGCAGATATTGAAGATACGAAAGTTTTCTACTACCCAGTAGCTAACGAAAGTCTTTCACCACATGATAAATATATGCCAAATAACTTTTTAGTACTAAAGTATAAGGCGTTAGGGGAAGAGATTAGACTTCGAATAGTAAAATTGTTATCGGAAACGGACTATTCGTTACAGGAACTTACGGAACAGTTGAATATAGGTAAGACCACCATTCATCATCATCTGAAAATATTACGTGCAGCTAAACTGGTTGAAATAATCGAAGGGAAATATTCCTTAAAAGCAAATGCGTTAGAATTACTCTTCAAGGAACTAGAACAATACCTCAAACAATGATGAAAGGAGAACTTATGAATTCTTCTCTATTTAAGAACCGTTCATTTGTCGCTACATGGTTAGGAAATGGAATATCTGAACTTGGTGGAGCATTTGGTACTTTTTGTAATTCAATATTAATCTTTCAACTTACAGGATCAACTATGGCACTTGGTAGTATGTGGCTTTTGTATTATATACCATCACTGATTCTGCAACTTTTTATTGGTCCCTATATTGATCGTTGGAGTAGAAAATGGATAATGATACTCTCGCAATGGACAAGGGGGATTGTATTTATCTTACCGTTAGCTGCATTACTAGCGGGAAACCTGGAAGTTTGGCAAATTTATGCTGTTCAGTGTGTAGTTGGATTAATCACTCCATTTTATGTGCCTGCTAATCATGCAATCACGCCAACCATTGTAGAAAAAGAGGAATTACAATCAGCAAATGCATATATTGATGGAATAGTCCGTTTAATGACCTTTTTATCTCCCATAATAGCTGGAATAGTAATTGAGTATATTGGTGTTCATATTACCCTTATTTTCGTGAGTACTTTGCTAGTCATGAGTGGTTTTACATTACTTTTTATCCAAGAAAATAGAAGTAATATAGAAGTGAGAAAAACATGGTTAGCCGATTTCACGGAAGGAATATCTTTTTTCTTTTCTCAAAAAGTAATTGTTTGGTTAGGAGTTTTTTTAGCATTTGTTCAATTTGGAGTAGGAGTGACAATGGTTACAACTCTACCATACATTACGCAAGAATTAGGCGGGACATATGCTGAATATGGATATTTCATGGCTGGATTTCCTATTGGATACATAATAGGTGCTTTCTTAGTAACAAGAATTCAATATAAAAGTCGTAGATATCTTATGCTCGGTTCCCTTTTCATAGGGGGACTAACCTACGTTGCACTATGCTTTAATTATAGTATCTTATTAGCAATAACAACAGAAACTATTGCAGGTATAGTAATGGCTGTTTTTAGCATCCATAATACAACTATTATCCAAAAAGTGGTTCCAAACGCCTTGATGGGTAAGGTATTTTCAGTTCGTTTGCTAATTATCAGGGGCGTTATGCCGTTGGGAGTACTTGTTGGTGGTTTATTAAGTGAAGTGTTTGGTGTAAGACCATTGTACCTTTTGATCGGTTTATTAATTAGTATCGTTTCCTTAGCAGGAATTTGTTTACCATATTTTAAATTTATTGATGGAAAGAGTAGTCAAGAAAAAATGGTTTCTTGAGAGAGGTAGCTATTCAGGTATAAAAAGTGTTTGAGAACTTGATTTGATGGATGGGGAGATCCAACTACTCCACCAAGATTCAGCTGTGAAAAAATGTGATGGAGAGATGCATTCGGAGTACTATAGAGGGATACATGGATATGAATATAAATTATCTGATGTTCTTTAGCCATGGCAAACGGAAAAGGACCGGGCATGGTTTTCGCCCAGTTTTTCTTAGTATGAGTCCTAACTAACCCCTCTGCATCTCTCAACATCTTCTGTTATCCTCAAACAACTTGAGCAATGGCTGCTTGACATGCTTTTTTACTCTCAAGGAGTGTCCAAATCTTTTTCCTAAAAATCTTGAACGTTTTAAACGGCTATAGACCGGGATTTTCCATAACATAAAGTGTCCTTTTAAAAAAATAATCATAAATTATTTTAATGAGGTGATGATTGCTATGGAAAGGTTGGCAGATTCCAACAAGAACGAAATCATACATCAGCTTTCTCAATTACGAAACGAGATTAATCACTGTTTAATGGACTTTTCTAAAAGTCATCATATTGATATAGCAGATGCAAGCAAACAAAACTTATGTGCATTTTTGGGTTTACAGAAACCTTTAAATCCAGTGCTTCATTCTAATTTAATAAAAGAAGGATTTTCATCTATACAGCAAATGAGTCCCCACATTTTATATTCATTGAATAAAATAATCAGCCATTTATCTTCTAATGATCAGCATTATGAAAATTATATTGATTTTAACAATGCCGTGTTCTTAAAAAAACAGCGTAACAAGAAATTATTGGGAAAATCAGAAGAAGATCCCATTTCCATTATGGTTACTTTAGATAAAACGATGCTGGAGAGGCCGGAGATTTTTAAAGAATTACTAAGGGCTGGGATGACGATTGCCCGAATAAACTTAGCCCATGACTACTCGGTATGGAAGCAGCTTGTTGAAAACATTCGAGCCGCAGAAAAAGAGCTGATTGATGTAAAGTGCAAGATTTATGTGGATCTACCTGGTCCCAAAATTCGGGTGTTCGATTTTAGAAAGATCCAGGCTCCACTCGTAATCAATACAGAAAAAAACTCCCCGATTGGCTATTTAGTAAGTAATCAAGGCATAGTTCCTTCTATTCGACACGCTTTTAAAATTGAATTAAATATTAAGGAATTTAAAGATATTACACCGGGGCAAATCATTCCTTTTACGGACGTCAAAGGAAGAAAACGACATTTCACCGTACTGGAAATGATAGATGCCAGATGCCTGAAGGTTGAATTAAACAAAACAGCTATTTTGAATGAGGAGACCACTATAAAATTGAGTCATGATAATCATAGTAAAGTGACGAATCTACTTGAAAGGCAGCCGACCATTAAGGTTAAAAAAGGAGATATCTTAAGAATCTATAAAAGCCATGGCTATCATGGTAAACCAAAAAATAATAAACAACCAGCTGCAATTGGGATTACGATACCAGAGGCATTAAAAAATGTTAAACCGAAAGACAGGGTTTTTTTTGATGATGGAAATATATGTGCAGCTGTATTGAACGTTACAGACACCTACTTGGATATAAAGATTACACTTACCAGAAAAGAGAGGGAGATAATTAAACCTGAAAAAGGGGTAAACTTTCCAGACTCACAGGTTTATTTAAATGTTCCGGCCATTACAGAAACGGATATCAGTATTTTACCAGAGATTGCCCCCTTTGTTGACTTAGTTGGAATTTCTTTCATTCATCAGCCAAATGATATTCGAATAGTAAAGAGATATTTAGATCAATATACAGAGAGAAATATCGGTGTCATTGCGAAAATAGAAACAAAACACGCTCTTCTATCTTTATCTAAAATTATTCTGGAAGGGTTGAATTTAGATTTATTCGGTGTGATGATTGCTAGAGGAGACTTAGCAATCGAGATCGGCTATGAACAACTGGCGAATGTTCAAGAAGGAATCTTAGAGCTTTGCCGGGCTGCACATGTGCCGGTTATTTGGGCAACCAGTGTTCTTAACCACATGAATAAGAAAGGAATACCACTCAGGGCTGAGATTACAGATGCCTTTATGGGATTACGAGCCGATTGTATCATGATGAATAAAGGTCCTCATATTTCCAGTTCAATAAAATTCTTGCAGCAATTGGATGAATTGAAGGAGGATCCATTGTTGAATATTAGAAATTCCATAATACCTTTTGCTCAATATGGGTTTTAATTATCCTGAGAAACCTGTGAAAAAAATCATGAATACTCTATAAATGCTCTGTTTTATTGAGAAATTTGTTAGGAACCGAAAATAAGGCCCGACAACAACCTCGGGTTGGGGATGCTAACCTTATTGGATAAGGGATCGAGAAAGAATTCACCACACAAAAGGCTGAATCCTGCTATTGGATTCAGCACAAGATCAGTCACCTTTAAAGTATGACGGGGGACCGTACAATAAAATTTGAAATTAATCAGCCTCTCTCGTAATTGCGAGGAAGGTCTCTTTTACTATAAATAGCGGTAATATTCTACACTCCCATTGGAATATCAATCAATGTAATTTCATTAGTTTGTTTTAGGGTGTTTTTTAATACTTGTTCAAATTTATTCAACTGTTGTGGCCTATCCCTTTTATTCCAAAGCTTATGGTAACTCGGAACCAATCAAAATTAATGAGATAATGAAGATAGTAAATGTATCGATTAGGTTGGCTAACGTCCTTTGACGTAAAAAATTGTCGCTTCGCTGTCGAATAAGAGATAGCAAAGTGTTTGGGAGGAATACTTATGGATTATGATGTTATCGTTGTTGGGGCAGGACTAGCGGGACTTGTTGCCACTTCCGAATTGATCGGGGCGGGCAAAAAGGTTTTATTAGTAGATCAAGAATCCGAAGCATTTCTTGGGGGACAAGCGTGGTGGTCATTCGGTGGTCTTTTTTTAGTTGATTCACCTGAGCAACGGCGCCTTGGCATAAAAGACTCCTACGAGCTTGCGAGGCAAGACTGGATGGGAAGTGCCGGGTTTGATAGGGAAGATGATGAGGATCATTGGGCAAAACAATGGGCTGAGGCTTATATAGAATTTGCAGTTCACGAAAAAAGGGATTGGCTGCATTCGCTCGGTGTCCGTTTCTTTCCTGTTGTCGGGTGGGCGGAACGAGGGGGATATTTAGCGGAAGGACACGGCAATTCCGTGCCGCGTTTCCATATTGTATGGGGAACGGGTCCCGGCATTGTCCGACCGTTTGAAAAAATTGTTCGTGAGGGAATGCAAAATGGATTGGTTGACTTTCGACCACGACACCAGGTCGATGAGCTTTTGTCGAAAAATGGTGCCATAATTGGCGTGCGAGGATCAATCTTAGAACCGAGCGATGTAAAAAGGGGAGAAGCAAGTTCACGCGCCGTCATTGGAGAGTTTACATATGAAGCGCCTGCTGTCGTTGTATGCAGTGGAGGGATTGGTGCGAACTTTGATTTGGTAAAGGAGAATTGGCCGAAGCGTCTCGGAAATCCGCCGGAAAGAATGATATCGGGCGTTCCTGCGCATGTGGACGGGCGGATGCTATCAATCACCGAAAAAGCCGGTGGACGTGTCGTGAATAAAGATCGGATGTGGCACTATACGGAAGGGATTAAAAACTGGGATCCGATATGGCCCTCTCATGGCATTCGCATTCTTCCCGGCCCTTCTTCCATATGGCTTGATGCGAAAGGGAACCGTTTTCCCGCTCCGAATTTCCCTGGGTTCGATACACTTGGCACATTACAGGCAATCCAAGAAACCGGCTACGATCATTCATGGTTTATTCTAACTGCCAAAATTATCGAAAAGGAATTTGCATTATCAGGGTCTGAACAGAACCCTGATTTAACTGGGAAAAGCATTAAGAAAGTACTTTCGAGAGTAGTGCCAGGACCTCCGGCGCCTGTTCAAGCTTTTATGGATAAAGGGGAAGATTTCGTCGTTGCAGACTCATTGGAGAAGTTAGTACAAGGGATGAATGACATTACGGGAGACAGGCGATTGGACGTTGCACATATTGAACGGCAGCTGCTTGCAAGAGATCGCGAAATAGAGAATAAGTTCACGAAAGACCTTCAAATTACCGCCTTGCGAGGAGCTAGAAATTATATTGGGGATAAATTGATACGGGTGGCGAAACCGCATAAAATCCTGAATCCAAAAAATGGACCGCTTGTGGCAGTTCGGTTGAACATACTGACTAGGAAGACACTGGGCGGACTACAGACCGACCTCGAAGGACGAGTAATGAATGAACTTGGGGAACCTGAGCCTGGACTATACGCTGCTGGAGAGGTTGCCGGGTTCGGCGGTGGTGGATTGCACGGATATCGCGCATTGGAAGGGACTTTTTTAGGAGGATGTCTATTTTCAGGCAGGCAAGTCGGACGATCATTAAGCCAAAACTAAATGTAAGAAGAGCATTTTCCAAGGAAATAGGGAAATGCTCTTTTTCATAATGGTAAACCCGTTACTACTTCGGGAAAAAAGATGACCAACAAAAAGAATAAAATTGATTGCAGAAGATGTAAACATAATAATGGATCTGCAAACGTCATATACTTTAGCAGCTTAGAATTAAATTATCCATCGCAATTACTTACCAACCTTTATCTAACTTTTAAACTAATAAGTGAAAACAGTACCGGTTACAGTAAGCAACATAGCTAATACAATAGCAAAAATAATGGCGAACAGTTTATTTAAAATGAGCGGAATTCCTTTTAAAGCTACTTGAACGTAATAATTTAGGCTCGAAAATAATATCGCGATATTTAAATGTATAATCGTTAATACTTTCTTTTTCTCTAAAAACATTCATTTCGTATATTCCTATAGCTACATTATGAAAAATAATCGAGTAAAAAGCTGCTAAAATGAAGTGAGGAAAGAGGACTTAAAGAACCTTATTGACAAACTAGATTATTTTAGATGAATTTCTGAATAGGCTGTCTTTTGAAATTTCCTCCTAAAGGAATAAAACGACCACCCAAATAATAAGAACTACCATGTAAGATAAATAAAGGAGGTATGTTAGGTCAGGAAGAGTATGGTTAGGCGTGCTTTTTCTCTTGCTTGGTTTAGGTTTTTTTCTAGAACAAGCTGGCATTATTGATTTGCCCCAGTTGTTCTCTAATTGGTGGCCATTTATTTTAATTATTATCGGAGTGGTCCAGCTGATCAATCGGAAACATTCTTCCGCAAGTTCAGGTCTTATATTCTTATTGATCGGTTTTATATTTTTAATGAATCAATGGTTCGATTTGAATCTAATAGCGTATATCTGGCCGATTATCTTCATTATTCTCGGTATTGTCATTCTCTTTACAAGGGTCAAACGAGAAAAAAGCTTCCATACGGAAAGTGATTTAGACACATTCGTGCTATTTTCCGGTGCAGAGATTAATAGTCAATCCCAAACCTTTCAAGGTGGGTCTGTGACGGCAATTATAGGCGGAGCGGAAATAGATCTCCGTGATGCGGTTATTATGGATGGAGCTTCTCTTGATTTAACGACGGTGCTAGGTGGGGTGGAAATGAAGGTTCCAGACAATGTCCAGGTTGAAATATCTGGAATGCCTATCCTTGGTGGTTGGGAGGATAAGACAAGAGTCAGAAGAGAAAAAGAGGAAGTTTCCGTATTAAAAATAAACTGCCTGACGATTCTGGGCGGGGTTGAGATTAGGAATTAAAAAACATGGGAACCATCAAAACTACGAATGAAAGTTATAAAGGTAAAGAAATAAAAGGAAGTGGCTTTTTTCAAAAGGGCTTTAATGGCCCCTTTACTGAATCAGCCACTTTTTATTTTGAAAAATAGGGTTCTATCTATTCCTACTATGTTAATTAAGGCGTAATAGGATGAGCCCTATGGTTAGTGCAGCCATTACGCATAGGGTAATAGTGTCACATGTTTTCCATCTGAGTTTACGGAATGATGATCGTTTTATGCCAGATTGATATCCTTTGACTTCCATCACATTCGCCAATTCCTCTGCCCGGTTTAACGAATTTGTAAAGAGCGGGAGAAAGATTGGAACGAGAGTCTTCATTTGTTGGACGAGCGAGCCTTCACCAAATTCAGTTCCCCGGGCTCGTTGGGCGTCCATGACTCTCTGGGTTTCATCTAGAAGGTTGGGGATAAACCGTAATGAAATAGATAACATCAGAGATATTTCATCGACTGGGATGTTGAGCTTTCGTAAAGGGCCTAGCAATGAATCAATTCCATCAGTCAAATCAATTGGTTTCGTTGTTAATGTAATCGCAGTGGAGATGAATATAATCATTACAAACCGGCAAAAGATATAGACCCCATTAATGAGGCCAAATTCTGATATTCTGATTGGACCCCATTCGACATAGATTGTTCCTCCTGCCGTAAATAACATCTGTAGCACCACAGTAAACAGGATGAGCCAGATCAAAGGGCGGACCCCTCTAAAATAAGTGTACAAATGAACCTTTGATAACCGCATGACACCTAATGTAAACAGCCAAAGCAATAGATAAGTTTGCCAATTGTTTGCGATAAATAGGACGATTATAAAGTAAAAACCACTGACAAGCTTTGCCCGCGGGTCCAGTTGGTGAAGAATTGAATCCCCGGGTACATACCTGCCTAACGTTAATTTATTCACGCGAGACCCACCTCCATCAGTGCATCAGCAAGTTCATCAACAGTAAAGCAAATATCTGGTAGTTCGATGCCCGTTCTTTCTTCAATTTCCAACTGAAATTGATACGCTTCAGGTAGATCAAGATGCCACTTTTTAATCGCTAGACGATCTGAAAAAACGGATCGCAAATCGCCATTCCTTACAATGCGTCCATTTTCCATCACAATGATCTTGTCTGCATAGTGCACAACGTCATCCATATCATGGGTTACGAGGATAGTGGTCAAATTACGCTCCTGGTGCAGTGACTTAATTAACCTCATGATCTCATTTTTTCCTTTTGGGTCCAAGCCGGCACCAGGTTCATCTAGTACGAGAATTTCTGGTTCCATTGCTAGTATTCCTGCAATGGCAACGCGGCGTTTTTGTCCACCGGATAATGAATGTGGAGATTTATTCAAGAGATGAAGGGGGAGTCCGACAAGTTGCATGACTTCTTTTGCAATCTGTTGTGCCTGTTTTAGCGGTACACCGAAGTTTAGTGGACCAAAGCAAATGTCTTTTTCAACCGTTTCAGCAAACAATTGCGCCTCTGGAAATTGAAAGACCATCCCGACTTTTTTTCGAATGTTTTTTAGAGCTTGTTTATTATTCTTTTGTTTAATGATGTCCTGGCCAACTTCAATTTTTCCTGCAGTCGGGAGCAAGAGTCCGTTGATCGTTTTCAGTAAGCTTGATTTTCCAGCACCTGTATGTCCGACAATAGCAGAATACGAACCGGACTCTATTTGTAAATCAATGGATTGCAGAACGAGCGGGTTGCGAATTGGTCCAATTACGTAATCAGCAGAGACTCCTTCCATTTTTATTTCCATAGCCAACACATCATTTCTTCCCGTGACATATAGGATTGCGGTACGTTTGCCCCGCGTTTCGCTAATGCACGTCTAAGTTTTTCACCAAGAGGTGGGGTCAACTCCTTTTCTTGGGTAAAAATTTCACTTGGTTTACCAATATTCGTAACCTGACCGTTATCTAGAACAACGACTCTATCTGCTGCCTCCACTTCGGTCATGTCATGTGTAATGGAAACGACCGTTAAATCGGTGCTCACTTTTAACTCATGGATGGTCTCCAGAAGTTCACGCCTGCTTCTTGGATCAAGCATAACAAAGGCTTCATCTAGTATTAATACGTCTGGTTTCATGGCTAAAGCACCTGCGATAGCTACACGCTGCTTCTGTCCCCCGGAGAGATGGGAAGGATCATACAGCCGATATTCAAACAAGCCAACCATTTTCAGCGCTTCATTAACTCGTTTTTTCATTTCTTTATAGTCCATATTCAAGTTTTCCAATCCAAAAGCAACATCATCTTGTACAGTGGATCCTATAAATTGATTTTCCGGATTTTGAAAAACAACCCCAATCCGGTTCCTAATTTCCCATTTCGATTTCTCAGTCATCTCCATATCGGCGATAAAAATGGACCCTTGCTGGGGTTCGAGTAGCCCGGTGAGCAATTGGGCAAGTGTTGATTTTCCAGATCCATTGTTGCCGATGATCGCCAACCATTCACCTTGATGAACAGTGAACGATACAGAGAGAAGGGCCTTCGTCTCTGTTCGGAGATCATATCGATAGGTCAAATTGTTTACTTCGATGCTCGGTGCCATATTTCATCCCTCCTTGAGCAAGCTTGCGATATCAAGCCGGTATAGCAATCACAATTAACATTAAGATGGCGATAGTCCCATTTACTAAAACTAAGTTCTTTCCGGCGAGTGGGAATGTTTCCGTTTTGCTTTGTTTCTGATTAAACGCAGCAACATGACTGTAAACCGGTTTTATCATTAGAAGTGAAAGCAGAAGTGCTTTTGGCAGGATACCGAGCAATGCTGCTACAGAAATTGCGATAAATGTAACGATGTACAATAGGTTAAACAGCCAAATTGCATATTTTTTACCGATGTAGAAAGGAAGCGTATAACGGTGATTAGCGATATCTTCCTCTAAATCACAAATGTTATTGGCGAGCATTAAATTAGCAATGGTAAGAACGCATGGTAAGGAAACCAGGCCAATTTCTAGTAATAAGAGGATATCAAACTTCAAAAGAAAGGAACTTCCCTGCCAAGAAATATTCGCAATCCCCTTGTCAAAAGCATTGACATATACGGTGAGGAAAAGAATTCCGAAGCCCATTGTGACACCTGAGAACACTTCACCGAGTGGCATACGGGATAAAGGGATCGGACCGAAAGTATAAAAGATGCCGACTGCAAAGCAAAGCATCCCGATGAATAAAACCAATAAATCAGTTTGGGAGACAAGCCAGATCCCAAGTGCTGAGGAAATTGCAAGCATGGAGATGATAGTCGTAATCACAAGCCGCTCGGGAATAGCTGCTTGTCCAATAATATTCCTTTCTTTCCGGTAGCTATCGCTAGTTGCTTTCCGATAGTCCATATATTGATTAATTGCCGTTGCTGTCAAATCAAAAATGAGCATGCTGCTAAAAAATAAAATTGTATTGATATAATCTAAAGTTCCATAACGGTATAATACAAATAAAAGTCCAAGTAGGAAGGGGAATAAACTGGCAATTTTTGTTTTGATTTCTACTAAATTTAAAAATGTGCGGATTGACATGGCTTATCCTCTCCATTCAACTAATTTAAATTGATCATTAGTTAGCTCAAAATTTCCTTTCAAACCGGATGTCGTATATACTTCTTTATCGCGACTGATGAATATTGCTTCGACACCACTCATATTTTCCGCAAAGTATAACCCGTCTTTCAATCCTTTAGTGAATAAAATCGTTGATAACGCATCACCATCTGTAGAAGAATCGGTTATGACGGAAACACCTGCAATATCATTGTCGTATGGGTAGCCGGTTTTTGGATTTAATAAGTGATGATAGATTTGTCCATCTACTTCCAATTTCCGTTCATAAATACCGGAAGTCACAACCGTTTTATCCTTTTGTTTGATAACTCCGACGGTTTCACCTCGTGCTTGAAAAGGATCCTGAATGCCAATCGTCCATGTATCCCCCGATTGGGGACTATCTCCTAAAACATAAATGTTTCCACCAAGATCAATAACTGCTGAAGATACATCATGTTCTTTTAATGTTTTCGCAATTTGATCCGTTATAAAACCTTTCGCAATGGAGCCTAAGTCTAGCCGCATCTGATCCTGCATGAGAAACACTGTTCTCTCCTGTTCATCAAGTTGAACAGATTGATAGTTGATTAGCGGTAATACTTGATCAATTTCAGATTGATCTGGTTTTCTTGCATCCGGAAAACCGATGCGCCAAAGATTTGTCAATGGACCAACCGTAATATCAAATGAGCCATCTGCTAATTTTGAATAACGTTTCCCTTCCTTTATAAGGTCATAGGTCGTTTTTGGAACTTCAACTGGTGCTGACCCGGCAAGTTGATTAATTTCATCGATAACAGAACCTTCCTCGTTGGAAGAAAGCTCATCGGCTAACTGCTCAATTTGGTTAAAAACCGGTTCAAGCACGTCCCCTTTGTCTTCATCGTAAATTTTGACGGTTACGACTGTTCCCATTAGAAAATCCGTCTTACTATGCGGCTCTACTGTCACGCCTTCTGTTTCGGCTGACACGCCGCACCCGACAAGCAGTATGAGTAAACTAACCCAAAACCATTTAAAGTGTTTCATCATTCCTCACCACTTTCCATTAAACTTGAGGAGGGAAATTAGAAGCTAAATCGTTTTTCTAATTGTATAAGAAACTATAAATTAAAATGCTGTGATAACTTAGTATCCGGGGCCAGCCACGTCCGCTCTGCGCCCAGCAACTATCAAACTTCACACTCCTCCAATCGATAAGTCAACATCAACTCAAGGAGAAAAGGAAGGCCGACTAAGAACGGGCCAAGGCCCAACATCGGCATACCCCTAAAGGGGCATGTTTCCTTTATCTCATTCCGAAGTGCTCCAGTTTGTACGTTGCTACGACGCACAGGATGTGCTAGTGCAGGTGTTGCGACAGGACGTCGCGTTTTTAACCTGCAAGGGCGCTTGCGCCTTTGATATTTCCCATCAAGTAACTTATATGTTCTCTTTATTCTTCCGCATAAACGATATTGTCAATTTCGATCGGGGTTGTGTCCCCTTTTTGGGCTGCATTGATTAATTGTGCAGCGTACATTTGGAAAGACTTGCTGGAAGATGTCGCACCAGAAACAACTTCTACTGCATTAGCATCTTGTGTCTCAACAAGTGCTTCGTTCAATTCAGGAATAAAATCTTGAGGGCCTGTGCCGGAAATATCCGCCATTTGTTCTTGGTACTCATCATCATCGATTTTCAACTCTCCATCTTCATTGAGATAAACAAAATCGGATTCAGTGATTTTTCCGTCCTCAACTGTAATGGTAAGCTCCGTTTTCCAGCCGGTTTGGTCAATGTTTTTCTCTGAAAGACTGTATTCACCGTCGATAAGCTCATTTGTATTTTCGATTTCGATTGGTGTTGTGTCACCAGACTGTGCTGCTTGGATCAACTGTTGAGCATAGTTGATGAATGTATGAGATGAACTTGTTGCACCAGTAACTACTTCAACTTCTGAAGCATTTTGATTGGCCACGAGAGCATCATTCAGTTCAGGGATGAAATTTTGAGGGCCTGTACCGGACTCTTCCGACATGGTTTCCTGGTATTCCTCATCCTCTGTCTTTAACTCGCCGTCTTCATTTTCATAATTAAAATCTGAAGAAGTGATTTCTCCATCTTCTACTGTCATTTCCATAACGACTTTCCAGCCAGTTTCCCCTATTTCAGTTTCATATAATGAATAGGTCCCGTCTTGTAGAGGTGCTCCTGCTACGACTTCTTTAGCTGCCGTTTCTTCTGTTTCCTCAGTAGCTGCGTCCTGATCTGTCTCATTATCTTTACTTGGTGCATCCTCCTCTCCACAAGCAGCTAATGAAAAGGTTAATGCAAGCCCTAAAACTGATACGCCTATAAAATTTTTCCACTTCATCTGAATCATCCTTTACTTATTTAATTGTGAATATAATCACACGTTCACCCTTATATTAGCATGCGAATGTTGTAATGTAAACTATTTTTGTAAGGAAGAATGGTTAACTATAATCTGCATTATATTAACGTTTACAACGTACTAATGGTAAGAAATATGATAAATGACTATTGTGTGAACGCTATAGACAAGAAAAAATTATTGCGTTATATTGTGAATGGATGAACATTATATGTACTAAATATCAATTCATATTTTCTTAATTAAGGAGTGATTTCCATTGGCAGAAAAAAATATTGTGATTATCGGTGCCGGTTATGCTGGTGTTCATGCAGCTAAGAGACTTGCAAAGAAATATAAAAAGGATCCCTCTGTATCGATAACGTTAATTGATCGAGATTCGTATCACACCATGATGACTTCATTGCATGAAGTCGCGGCGCACCGGGTTGAGCCAGATGCTGTTCAATTTGACCTGCGACGGCTGTTTAACCGCACGAAGGTGAAACTTGTAACTGATGTTGTTGAACATGTTGATCATAAAAATAAAGTGATTACAACAAAACAAAGTACTTTCAATTACGATTATTTAATCTTAGGTATGGGTGCAGAGCCGAACGACTTCGGTACGCCTGGAGTAAGTGAGCATGGGTTTACACTTTGGTCCGTTGAGGATGCCGTCAAACTACGTCAGCACATTGAAAAGTCGGTAGCCCGGGCCTCCAGGGAACACGATCTGGAAGTACGCCGCGCTCTATTGACCTTTACTGTCTGTGGTTCCGGCTTCACTGGTGTTGAAATGATTGGGGAACTAATGGAATGGAGAAAACGGTTGGCAAAAGATAATAAACTCGATGAATCAGAGATCACATTAAACCTCGTCGAAGCGGCTCCTACGATTTTGAATATGTTGGACCGAAAAAGCGCTGAGAAGGCGGAGCGCTATATGAAGAAAAAAGGGATCAATATATTAGTGAATTCCCCTATCGTTGAAGTGAAAGCTGAAGAGATCGTTTTAAAATCAGGCGAAATCATTCCAACTCATACATTGATTTGGACGGCAGGAATAAAGGCGAATTCGGATGCGGAAAATTACAATATGGAAAGCGCTAGAGCTGGACGCTTAAAAGTAAATGAATATATGGAAGCGGAAGGACTAGATGATGTCTATGTCGTTGGGGATTTAGCTTACTATGAGGAAGAAGAAGGCACACCGACACCACAAATTGTCGAGGCAGCGGAACTAACTGCGGAGACCGCAGCCCATGCAGTCATCAGTGAAATCAGCGGTGGAGAGAAAAAAGCTTATAAAGGAAAGTACCATGGTTTTATGGTGTCCATCGGCACCAGATATGGTGTCGCCAACTTAATGGGGATGCGCGTCAGCGGTTGGTTGGCGAACTTTATTAAGTACATGGTGGACCTCGTATATCTATTTGGCATCGGTAGTGGATACTATATGTTCCACTATATATTCGATGAGTTTTTCCACTCAAAAGACAAACGAAATGTATTCCGGAATCTTGTCAATCGGTATGGAAACGTGTTATGGAGCATACCGCTACGTATCTTTGTTGGGGGATTCTGGATTGTAGAGGGCGCTACAAAATTATGGGGTGAAGGTACTTGGGAAAAAGCGACATCCAGCTGGTCAAATGTACCATTGCTGTTCAAAGGACTCGGTGAAGATTCATGGATTGTTTCCGACTCCGTGAAAATGCCGTTTGAATGGCTGCAAACCGCAACATCAGGAGCGACTGAAGCAACGGCCGCTGCCAGTGAAGCTGCTTCCGGGGACTGGGCAACACCAATCTTAAGTAGTATGCCTAGTTGGTTCGAATGGATCATGAAAATCATGCTGCCAACGCCAGAGATGGCTATCTTTATGCAAAAAATGATGGTGTTTATTGAACTAGCAATGGGATTGGCGATTCTATTTGGTCTATTTACATGGCTTGCAAACTTAGCAAGTTCCGGTTTCTTAGTCATGTTCACTCTAACTGCCATGCTCGGTTGGGATAAGGTTTGGGCCCTTCCTGCATCGATTGCTCTAATGAATGGTTCTGGCAGAACGTTTGGTCTGGACTACTGGGTTGTGCCGTTTTTACAAGAGAAAGTCGGTAACTGGTGGTACGGAAAAGAACGGGGCATCTATAGGGATCATCAAGAATAAAACTGTAAAGTAAATTTTAATCATGCCTGTAAAAGGGGAGAGATGGAATTGAAAGAGCTATACCGGACGGTTAAACGTTGGGATATTATTATCGTGATTGCACTTGTTATCTTATCTTTTCTTCCCTTCGTTATTTTTACTTTCATACAGACAAAATATGCCGATGGGGAATCTGTAAGCGTGGCGGTTATTTCTGTAGATAATGAAGAAGTGCAACGAGTCACGCTTACAGGCAATGAAGGTGTTGAAGTCTTTGATATTCTCTCTTCTGACTCGAATTACAATATAGTTGAAGTCATTGATGAAGAAATAAGGGTTAAATCAGCGAATTGCCCAGATCAGATTGATGTCCATCAAGGTTTCATCAGCAAACCAGGTGAAACAATTGTTTGTCTACCTCATCGGATGATTATTGAAATTCAAACGATGAGTGACGAACCGGTGAGCGATATCATTATCAGTTCGTGAGGAAATATTTTAAAAGTAAAGGGGGGAAGGGAATGACACGAAATGAGCGTCTCGTCTATATTTCATTATTAGCTGCACAAGCCGTCATTATCGGAATTGTGGAGCGGGCAATCCCTTTTCCTTTTGCTTTTGCACCAGGGGCAAAACTCGGACTTGCCAATATTATTACAATTATGGCGCTTTATACCCTTCCTGTAAAAGATGCTGCAAAAGTAGTCGGTATCCGTGTTGTATTAACAACTTTACTTGGTGGCACCATTTCTACGTTTATGTATAGCTCAGCTGGAGCCATCATCAGCTTTATCGGGATGTGGCTTGTAAAAAAACTTGGACCGATGCGTGTTAGCTTAATCGGCGTGAGTGCAGCAGGAGCAATTTTACATAACGTTGGCCAATTGGTTGTAGCAAGTTTCATCGCCCAAACATGGACGGTGCTGCTATATTTACCGGTGTTGTCTTTCATTGGAATTTTAGCGGGAATCGCAATCGGAATCATCGCGAATTATTTATTACAGCATGTAGAAAAGCTTGATTATTATATGTATTTGCAAAAAGTGGAGACGACGAAAAAAGAAAAAACGATAAAGGATAAAGTTTTACAGCAATCATCTATTCTCTATCAGAGTCAAGAGGAGGTATAAATAATGAAAGTACATGCGATGTGGGATAGTTATCCAGAGTTGAAACAAGATTTAGCCGATGTGCTTTCTTTAATAGATTCACGGATTCATGTTCGTAATAAAGCTGTAGAAGAGAGAATCAAAGAAATGGTTTATTCAGGCGGAAAGTTGCTCCGTCCCGCCTTCACATTATTATGCTCGAATATTGGTCCATCCTATAAAAAAGAGGATGCCATCGCAGTTTCAGCAGCAATCGAATGTTTACATCTTGCAACACTTATTCATGATGATGTCATTGATGAAGCCAGTCATCGTCGGGGTGTTCAGACTATACATGCCGATGAAGGAAATAAAATTGCCATTTATGCTGGTGATTATTTGTTCAGTGTTTGTTTTACAATTTTAGCTAATCATGCAACATCCCTTGCCGATCTAGAATTCAACGCTCGTGGAATGGAAAAAATTTTAAGTGGAGAGCTCGAACAATTAAATTCCCGTTATCAATTTAACGTATCGATTAAAGACTATTTAACTAGAATTGCCGGGAAAACAGCTCAATTATTTGCAATCAGTTGCTACTCGGGAGCGGTATTGAGTCAGTCTTCGCGCAGAGTGGCCATGATTTCCAGGAATATAGGCCATAATATTGGTATGGCGTTTCAAATTAAGGACGATATTCTTGATTATCGGTCTGATTTTTCAGCACTCGGTAAACCAGTAATGTCAGACATTCGCCAAGGCATATATAATTTACCACTCATTTATGTTCTTCAGAATAAGCCTTCCGTATTTCATGACCTTCTAGCAAAAGGTGAGGCCATGACTGATCATGATCTCGAGGAAGTAATGAACTTAGTTGATCACTATCACGGCTTGGAAAAAGCAGAGCAACTCGCTGAAAAATATACAGATAAAGCGATTAAACAGTTAAAAAAGCTTCCTAATGGTGAATATAAGTCGATTATTCAAGAAGTGATGGCGACTTTGCTTGTGCGAAGTATGTAAGTAATGCTTGGTTAAGTATGGTTCTCAAGTTTTGCATCTTGTATAAGAAACTATTAAATAAAAATGCTGTGATAACTTAAGCGTCGAGGGCTAGCCACGTCCGCGCTGCGCCTTTGTTCTGCAAAGCAACTTGTAATATGCCCTCATGCCCGGAAGTGATTGCTTTTTCAAGTTATCGAAGCCCCCCATTTCCGGGTACTCCTTATTAACTCAACTTTCGCACCCTGAAAATATTAAGCAAATCATCCTAATTAAGCGCCCCTAGCCTTTAAGGGAAAATAAACCTCAGTTGTTTTCCCGTTAAAGTAAGATGAATATACTGATGGGAGAATAAACCCCGGTTGTTTTCCCATTAAAGTAAGAAGAACATGCTAAAGGGAAAATAACCCCCAGTTGTTTTCCCGTTAAGGTAAGAAGAACATGCTGATGGGAAAATAACCCCCAGTTGTTTTCCCGTTAAGGTAAGAAGAACAAGCTGATGGGAAAATACCCCCTAGTTGTTTTCCGGTTAAGGTAAGAAGAACAAGCTGATGGGAAAATACCCCCCAGTTGTTTTCCCATTAAGGTAAGAAGAACATGCTAAAGGGAGAATAACCCTCAGTTGTTTTCCTGTTAAAGTAAGATGAATATGCTGAAGGGAGATTAAACCCCCAGTTGTTTTCTTTTCACAAATCAGCCAAAATAGAAGATACAGTGGAAATGTTCGAAAAGGGGATCAAGCCAATGGAAATGACGCTTACCTTTATCATTTTGTTTGTGACTATAATACTTTTTATGGGGAGCCGCTTACGGGCAGACCTTGTGGCGATATTAGCACTGATGGCATTAGTCATTACGGGAAGTCTCGAACCTGCGGAAGCTTTAGCAGGCTTTGCAAATACGGTAGTCATTATGATTGCTGGTTTATTTGTAGTTGGTGCAGGATTATTACGGACAGGTCTTGCCCAGCAGGCAGGTAATCTATTGCTCCGTTTTGCGGGAGAAAGTGAAACGAAGCTCTTTTTTCTGTTGATGATTATTGTCAGTTTTGTCGGGGCCTTTATGAGTAATACTGGAACCGTTGCGCTTATGCTGCCGGTTGTGATTAGTATCGCTATTAGTATAAAAAGCAGTCCATCAAAGTATTTGATTCCTTTATCTTATGTCGGGAGTCTAACTGGACTTCTGACATTGATCGCTTCCCCAGCGAATATCATAGTAAGCGAGACTTTAAGTGAAGCAGGTTACCAGGCCTTAAGCTTTTTCCAAATTACACCGATTGGCATCACGGCACTCATTGTCGGTATTCTCTATTTATATTTTACAAGAAATCGCCTTCTGCCAGATATAAAAAGTAAAGGAACGAGTGATAAAGCACACCAGCTTTCTCCTAGCCAATTGACGGATGATTATAATTTAGAAGAGAGTCTGTACAGTGTAAAGGTATCTGCTGGGTCTAGCATGATCGGGAAAGCCCTGGCACAATTGAAACTTCCAGCAGTTTATCAAATTTTTATTCTTAAAATTGCCAGAAGATCGAATGAAGATTATCGAATTTTCCCGAGTTCCTACCAGCAGATGGCGGGACCAACAGTTACGATTATGGAAAATGATACGCTTTTACTGAAAGGTTCAAGCACGATGGTCGAAAAGCTATGTGAAGATTATTCATTGGAGCTTCAGAAAAACGGGAATGAGGCAGTTGATTTGCTTTCTAAGGAGCTTGGCTTAGTTGAGGTACTATTGACACCGCATTCCTCGTTTATTAATAAAACGATTAAAAAAATCGACTTTAGAGAAAAGTACAATTTAAATGTAGTAGGCATTAATCGCAAAGGGGATTATGTTCTGCAGAAGATGTCTTCCCAGCGCTTGAAATTTGGAGATGCTTTGCTCGTTCAAGGGGCATGGGATGATATTGAACTCTTAGCAAAGGAAACAAAAGATGTCGTTGTTATCGGTCAGCCGAGGGAGTATGCAGGAAAAGCATCGGCTACTGGCAAAGCTCCAATTGCCGGCTTAATTATGTTGTTCATGGTTCTGTTAATGGTATTTGAAGTCTTTGCACCTGTCATTTCCGTGTTAATCGGTGCCGTGCTTATGGTGCTTACAGGGTGCCTGCGGAATATGGATGATGCTTATAGTGAAATGAATTGGGAGAGTATCATTTTGATTGCAGCAATGATTCCAATGGCTACTGCCTTAGAGAAGACAGGCGGCATGGTTCTCCTATCGGAAGCAATTATTGATTCGCTTGGTAGATTTGGTGCGCTCGGAATACTTGCCGGACTATATTTTTTAACAATGACCTTTGGTTTGTTCATCAGTAATACAGCTACAGCCGTGCTATTTGCACCAATTGCCATGAACGCAGCGTTAGCAATTGATGCAAATCCATATACATTCATGGTTGCGATTGCAGTTGCAGCCAATATGGCATTTTCAACACCGGTTTCCTCACCGACAAATGCCATGGTGATGACGGCAGGAGGCTATAAGTTCTTTGACTTTATCAAAATTGGCGTTCCATTACAGTTGATTTTATTTCTAATTATGATGATTGTCATTCCGTTAATTGTGCCACTATAGGTGAATCCAAGAAGCGCAGTCTAGTTAATTGAGTTTTAGCTGGTAACAAAAATGCACATTTTTCAAAGCCATATATCTCATAAAAACGATGCGCTTTATTAATTTTTCAGGAGGTTGTTTATGAAAAATAAACTCTTAAAAGGACAATGTTTTATGCGATAACATTTAGTTTAGGCGGAATAAGTGCCTTAATTTTACTATCTTTTTTCTGGTGGATCAAAGTTATTTATCGTGGAATAAGGTCTTAACTGTTATTGTTATTGCCATAGTTGGCTCATTCATAGGAACTATATTCAGAAAGAATAAATAGTTCTAATTAATCTTTTTTGTAGAATGTCGTAAAAATTGGGAAATATGGTTAGGTTTGGTTATATGTTAGGGTGTAGTGAATAAAACATTAAATTCTTATTTAGAGAGGAGAATGACAATTAGGAAAATAAGAAAATATG
>NZ_JAXHDC010000050.1:0-25073 GCF_037072045.1 Oceanobacillus sp. MO10714A
CCAAGATCATTTAATGACTTCCATGGCAGTGAAAGATCTTGCCAAAGAAATGATTGATATGTATGAGAAAATGGAAAAATTGGAGGCGAAATCATAATGAAAATACTATTAGTTTGTTCAGCAGGTATGTCAACATCTTTACTCGTGAGCAAAATGCGTAAGGCAGCAGAGGAAAAGCAAATAACTGTGGAAATCGATGCTGTTGGTGAATCCCTATTAAAAAACCATTTGGATGATCTTGATGTTGTTTTAATCGGTCCACAAGTCCGCTATTTAGAAAGCAAAATTCGTAAACTTGTAGAACCAAAAGGAATTAAAGTAGATATCATTGACTCTATTGCATATGGCATGATCCAAGGTGAAAAAGTGCTTGAACAAGCATTACATGTAGCAAAATAAATCTTACCTTGAATTATTCATAGCTTCATCCTCTCTCTGAGGGGTTCTTAAAATTGAAAGCAAAGGACAGTGGCAAGAAAAAAACTTATCACTGTCCTATCATAATTCCTCAATGATTAATCTTGATTTAAAAATTACCTGCTCAGATTCGTCATTTTTACCTTCTATATATACTTCTTCTCCAATCATTACCTTTTGTAGTGCCATCACCTCACCTGGTAGAGCTTCATTCGTGAAATGTACTTCAATTGATGTTACTTTATACTTTTGATGCTCTTCCACACGAAAGCAATCCATAATATAATCAACGTATTTCGAGTTGTTTAAGTGCCCATTAAAGTCGATGTCGCTATACCCTATCATTTTCTGATAAGCTACTTCCAACGGGTTTTCTACTCTTAATTTTCCTAACTCGCCATCAATCGCTCGTTCTTTTGCCACGAATGGATAGACAATAGGAATTGTACTCGTTCTTTTGATTCTTCTTTCATGTATATCCATAATTACCCATGAAGAAATAGCCCGAATTAATATATTGCCTGCTTCATCTCGAACAATAAAATCACGGTCACACGCAATTTTACTTGGCTCTAGTGGCCATGTTTCTATTGAAATTGTCTCACCGATTTTGGGATTTCGAACAATATCCACCCTAATTTTCATCAAAACCCAAGCAACACCAAAATCTTGTTGTAGATATTCAATTCCAAAACCTAGTTCTTCAGATGCCATGCTAGAAGCATCCTGGAAAAAACTGAATAAGGTACTTAGTTTTAATTCTTTTTTAAAATCAACGTCACCCCAGTCAACATGATACTCCTTTTTATATATACTAGCCGATGTCATTTCCAAACACACTCCTATTTTATCTTGTCCCATTTTCTCTTGGTACAAATGGACAATATGAATATCATTAATTGCTACTATTTTACTGGTGGATAACTATTTCAATGAAATGCCATAATAAGTTCAATTATGTAGACGTAAGGAGTAGATTTTCATATCCTTTTCCACATTATGCTTCCGTCTTGGCATTTCCTCTTTCCCCTTATCATTTTAACACGAAAGATGGGTAGAAAAGAAATATCACAAATGACTTTCTTCGGTTTTGTCTTAGCGATATCTATTGGAACAATCGGTGTTTCGCTTGATATAGATAGTACAGTTAGTATTCGAAACGGCTTATTTGCGCTTATCGGCTGGGCTATTTTCATATTTTATATAGGGAATTTGCTAGGCTTCAGATTCTAAGTCCTTATACATATCCTCTGACAATCGAACTTGTTCAGGCATCATAATTGAGACCCATTTCTTTGTTCCTCTATCTCGATTGGCAAATTAAATACCTCGATTCAAAACTTCTGTTCTCGTTTTAGCACAAAAGAACCCGCTATTTGATTGAAATAGCAAGTTCTCTCTGTTTTACCGATTAGCTATTTTATAAATGGTTACTGGATGAATTATGCCAGACAGGAATAATGCGACATCATACAGCATGGAAAATGATTACATATTATATATTTCAACATGTTAATTATTTAATGTTCAGCTTATTTGGTCTTAAAAGGAGTAAGATAGTTGCAATTAAGTTAACAAAAGATATAAAAAGTAAAATAATGCATTTCTAAAATCAGAATCATCTAGTTGATTATTTAGCTAATGCAAGCTTAATATGAGCCAAGTGATGCTCCTCATGCCAAGCTAATTTGGCTACCTTTGTTGCAACGGTTATTTTTCCGTTTTTTTCATGCGTAAAGGTTCGTTCTAATTGATCTCCCGTTAAGCTATTTCCTAAAGCTACAATCCGCTCATTGATCCCTTCTAACATTTTAATAGAAGGTTCTACAGGGAGTTCTGTATCCGGTTGAACTGCCCATTCATCTTGAATGAAGTTTGGTACGGTTGGATTATCATCTGTCAAAGCAAGTTTTAACCGTTGGAACATGTTCAACTGAGAGTCTGCAATATGATGAACGAGCTGCCTGACGTTCCAACTACCATCACGATACGTTTTGCTTAGTTCCTCACCATTCAATGAATCAACGGTTTCTCTTAATCGACCCGTATATGACTCAATTTGCTTTAACCATTCTTGAACATTTTCTAATGTTACCTTTTCCGGAACTTCTAATTCACCAATTGGGAACATGACATCCTTATTCAAAACGCTTCTCCCCTATTCTATAAGTAATCATAATCTATCTATCTTCTAGTCTTAGCGTACCAACAACCCACGTAGGCGTCAAATAAGTTTCAATCCGTCAAAATTACTCCAGCAAAATATCCGCTTAGCACTTCCTTTTCATGTTGATTCATACATGTAAACGTTGCCATAACAGAAAATCGATTATTCTTTTTCTTTTCCAATTCCTCGATTGTTACTTCACAGCTGATTGTATCTCCGGTGAAAACGGGTCTAAAGAATTCAAATTTCATCGTACGAGCTAATACATTATAGTCTCCCCCAACCTTCGTCGGTAATGTAGCAGTCAGCAACCCTTGAACAACTAACCTTCCAAGTTCATCAGGCTCCGTATGATGCTCTCCTTCATCTTTAGATATTGTTGTAAACATTGCGACATCTTCTTTTGTGAATGTCCGTTCAAAACGGATGATATCTCCTATTTGTAAATCCAAGTAAATCTCCTCCCGTAGTATTCGTATCTTAGCAATATCATACCTTTCTTAATGCTGGTCTGCAAAAAGCCACCAATATAATGTACTAAGAAAGCCTAACAAACTTGTAATGCAGATGATGATTAAACTGCTCCAACTGATGATGTTTTCTCCCGTTAAACCACTGTAGAGTGCCGGTGCCGCCCATGGAAGGAGGGGTGCATGTTTTATTGAAAACCAAACTCTTTCATTTCCGCTTTCACCATCTGCTTAATTGCTTCATGAGCCGGATCATACTATTTGCATTTGCCGTAACATGACAATACTCTTATGTCCCTAATTCAGTAGATGATTTGTTGCAATAAAACAACCTAAAACCTACTCGCTCAGAATAAGCCAATTCTTTCCTATTGCTTAACATAAAAATAGTGCGGAGCTTTTTTAATAGCCCGCACTAATATTATAAGTACTATTCAACTTCAATCATATATTCATCATGCTCATGAAGATCCGTGTCATCTTCAACATGAATGACAAGCTTATACGTTCCTGGTTCGGTAAATTCGTGAGCTGCAATGTACTCTCCAGCTACTGTTTCTTCAGCATCAACCCAAGCTGTATTCTCATCGTCTCCTTCTGGGGCAATTTCATAACGAACGGTTGCATCTTCCATTGCTTTATCTTCCAGCTGTAAATGGACAGTCAGATCAATTACTTCATTCGTTTGAACGGAATCTGGTTCCATGAAGTGCAGATGGAAGCCGTCTGTATGTGCGTGATGCTCATGATGTCCGCGATGTCCATGATGCTCGTGATCTTCATGATGTGCATGATGTTCATGACGCGCATGATGTTCATCATGATGTGCGTGATGTCCAGATTCCCCTGCTGCTTCACCGCCATCACCAACGATAATGGATTTAAGTGGCATCGTATGCGAACCACGAGCAGTCGTGTGGGCATATATTTCGTATGTACCATCTTCCGGGAAAGTCACTTCTGCCGTATATCTTCCGTCTTCTGTATGTATACCGTCTATTTCGGAACTGTCATCTTCATTACCTTTTAACCAATACTCAAAGTTCACTTCATCAGCATCCTCAACAAGCTCGTCTCCATAGCTGACAATTGCTTCAAGTTCTACGGTTTCTCCTGGTTCAGCAGTTTCCGGAACATTGAACTCTACTTCAAGCGCAACTAACTCATCCGTTCCTTCTGTTACTTCCTCCTTTTTCCCATTTCCACACGCTGAAAGTAAAAGAATTAATACGATAATAAATGGCGTAATGATTTTTTTCATATAAATATCCTCCATATCAATTTTTCTTGTTTCTTATGCTTTAAAGTACATTAATACCAGGCTTGGCTGGTACTGATTGTTGTAGTGGGAAATCACGGCAAATAGCTTGCTCTTCTCTCTGTTCTGGTAAGAGAAAACAGAATTAAACAAGTTCTAACAACACCTAACATAACCTTATCAATGAAACGAACCCCTTTCAATGGCAATTCATGAACAGTTTGTGTCAAGCTTTTCATAGTACCCTTTTCACTCGAGTATTTTTGGCACTCTTTTTTTGTGTCTTCAAGTAGCTTTTTGGTAATGAGAAAAACAAGCGAGACAGGACGCAAGCCGATTAAGGATTTTTTAAATGAACTTTAATATGATTAAACAAACAGAACGGTTCCATACATTCTATCTCTCGCATGAAAATATGGATATATTCATTTTGACAAATATTATGAGGACATTTATCGCGTGAACTGGAGGTGATAGCAATGAACGAGAAAACACTAAAAAATCTTTCATAACTTGGAAGAACTTAGCATGATCCCTGAACAATTTTTGGCTATGAATCCCGCCCAAAACATATATGGACGAAGATTCAGCTAAACGCGAAGCTGAACTCTGGGCTCAACCGAAGAAAAAAGGGAGGAAAAAAAGCTCAAGAAGTAATAACGCAGTGCCTTTTAGCAAACGAGGCATACGTTCAACATATTATGGAAATAACGGATCTGACAAAAGAAGAAGTCTTTGAAATCCAGCATAATATGAATAAAGAAGAACACGAGAGGGTTATAAATCTTTAAAAAGTGAAACAATCATATTAATGAGCGTATGATTGTTTCACTTTTTATCCATTATGGTCATTTTCAATACTTTTTCTTAAATGATACTGATATAACCTTTATCGTATTCTAGGCTAATCCCAAATTCCTTATCTAGAATTTATAATAGAATCAGGCACTATTTTACCGCAAATTTTCAATTCCAGTTTCTAGTATTTCCATTTGCAACAATGTCTGTTCGTCTGTAATCGTTTTTTCTTTTCCATTTATGATGGCTTCATACAAATCATCATAAACTCTTCCATAATCGCCATTTACAGATGTCACTTTTTCTTCGTGGATGATACCTTCTTCATCAATATATGTTAGTACACCGTAATGTTCTATTGTATCCACACCGAAATCTTTATTATCAGGCATATAAAATAACTTTAAATGTTCTTCCTGGCGATCTTTAGTTTTTTTCACAAAGCTCCCTTTTTTACCATAAATGGCAAAGCTGGGTCTCTCTTTGATTCTAAAATAACTCGATTTAACAGATACCTTTAAATTACCATAATATAAATCCAAATCAAAGTAATCATTCATTCTTCCTTGCCCTAATAATTGCCTTACATCATAGTGTATATCATCCGGTTTACCGAAATAACTGATAACCTGATCTATTGTATGCGTGCCATGCGCATATAAAAATGACTCAACACGATCAAATGAATGGGCAGACTCCGGTATTTCAGGACGATAATAGTCAAAATGCATTTCCACTTCTAGTAAGTCACCTAGTTTGCCTTCTTCAATAACCTTTTGAACGGTTAAAAAGTCACTATCAAAACGTCTATTTTGATATGGCTGAACAATTAATTCTTTTTCTCTTGCCATTGCAAATATTTCTTTTGCCTGTTCAGAGGTTTCCATAAAAGGTTTTTCAACCAAACAGTGTTTATTATGTTCTAATACTAATTTTGCGTATTCATAATGACTGTCCATTCCTGTACAAATCACAATGAGCTGAATTTCCTTATCATTTAATAGTTCATCTAAATCAGAAATATAATTTACTCCAGGAATCCTATCCCAGCTTTCACGTTTAGGATTTCTTTGATAGATTGTTTTTACCTTTATATTCTCTCTTTGTTGTACAAATGGCAGATGATATCTATTTGTACTTTTCCCATTTCCAATAAATCCTATTGTTAACATAATAAACTCCTTATCTATTTAATATCCTTAGTTCATACTAGTATAATCCTCACAACCCACACGATCAAAAACCTGAACCGTCATGTTAAAAAGCCATCCACCCTTATAGATGGGACGCCACATCAATCCTACCTTAGCCGTACGGATGATGGGGATTTTTTTACATGATGCCTAATACGTGGAAGACTACACCAGCAACGAACAATCCTAGAATGATTACAATTGGGTTAACTTTCTTGTTAAGCAGCCACATACAGAAAAGCGTTAACAGCAATGGAGCTAAACCAGGAATTAACATATCCAAGTTGTCTTGTAAAGTGGTTATTTCGGTTTCACTCAACGAAAGACCAGCAGCCATCTGTTCCAGCGCAGTTTTAATCCCTTCTGCACCTGCAGGTAAATTTGCCCAATCAATATAAGCACCCTCGCTCAGTTTAACTGAAGATACAATCGGTGTAAATGTTATCGATACCCATCGGTTTACTAATGCACCGAGAATGAACATACCGAGGATGGATGCCCCCTTCGTAATATCCTGAAGCAGGCCACCAGATAAGTCTTCAGTGATTTTAGAACCGGCTTTGTAACCGAGTTCTTGTGTATACCACATGGTTCCCATACGAATGAGGTTCCAGAAAACAAAGTAAATAATTGGACCAAGGGGGTTACCGGTCATAGCTAGTGAAGCCGCCAATGCACCAAGGATTGGCTTAACAGTGAACCAGAAAAGTGGATCCCCTACACCCGCTAATGGCCCCATCATACCTACTTTAACCCCTTGAATTGCAACGTCATCAACAGGAGCACCATTTGCACGTTCTTCTTCAAGTGCTAATGTTACACCAAGAATAGGTGAAGCTACATATGGGTGAGTATTAAAAAACTCTAAGTGTCGCTGTAAAGCAGCTGAACGATCCTCCTTAGTTGTATATAATCTCTTGATTGCGGGAATCATCGAATATACCCAGCCACCATTTTGCATACGTTCATAGTTCCAAGATCCTTGAAGAAAAGTTGAACGCCACCAAATAGCAATACGATCTCTTTTAGTTAATCTTATTTCTTGTTCCATTTTATGTCTGCCTCCTTTTTAATAATTATCAATAATATCGCCTAGTGGATCACCAAAGTTGCCGCCGTTTCCGCCGCCAGAATCACCCTTTTTAGAAAGTGCAATATAGATAAGTGCAAGAGACAAGCCGATAACACCAAGACCGATAAGTGTGATTTCCGAAACTGTTGCTAAAACAAAACCGATCGCGAAAAATGGCCATACTTCTCTGGTAGCCATCATGTTAATAACCATTGCATAACCAACCGCTACGACCATTCCACCACCAATTGCTAAACCATCTGTTAGCCAAGATGGCATAGCTTCAAGTAATCCTCTAACCGGACCCGCCCCGATAGCTAATATTAATCCAGCGGGAATAGCAATACGTAATCCTTGTAGTGAAACAGCAATCATTTGCCAAATTTCAATTTTCCGGATATTACCTTCTTCAGCAGCACTATCCATAATGTGTACGATCCCTGTCGTAATTGTTCGAACGATAATTGTCAATAATAAACCTGCAACTGCAAGTGGAACGGCGATAGCGATTGCAGAAGATACACCGGCTTCACCTTGTCCACTTAAAACTAATATAATTGCGGAAGCTACGGATGCAAGCGCAGCATCCGGTGCGACGGCAGCTCCGATATTTGCCCAACCTAAAGCAATCAATTGCAGTGTACCGCCGAGAATAAGGGCTGGTACTAATTGTCCTGTAACTAAGCCGATGAGCGTACAAGCAATAATCGGTTGATGAAAATGGAATTGGTCTAAAATCCCTTCCATTCCAGCTATAAATGCTATGATCAAAATTAATATTATTTGAATTACATTCAAATCCAAAACCATGATTAATCCTCCTTTACCCTTTACAATTAGGGTCTTTTGTTTAACTCCTCTTGCGCCCGTTTGAGAATTTCGTCCATGTTCTGTTTTGTATCACTTGGGACTTTACGGACATCAAACTTCAAACCAAGTTTTTTCAATTTAGCGAAAGTATCAATATCATCTTGGTCAAATGCCAACGTCCTATTCGGTTGAACTTTACCTGTTGAATGTGCCATTGAACCTACGTTGATTGTATCCAATGGAACGCCACCTTCAACTGCTTTAAGCAAGTCTTGTGGAGTTTCAAAAAGAAGTAGCGCACGCTGTCCTCCGAAGTGTTGATCATCTTGTGCAAGCTCAATCATTTTATGGATGGGAACAACATGCGCTTTTACTCCCGGTGGAGCAGCTTCTTGGATCATTTTTTTACGAAGTTCATCCTTCGCAACAACATCAGATACAACAATAATGCGAGTTGGATTTGTCGCTCTTGTCCAAGAAGTTGCGACTTGCCCGTGAAGTAACCGTGTATCGATACGTGCCAAAACATATTCAAATTTACCAGGCGTTCCTACATTTGAAGCTTTAGCAGTAGCTGGTTTTGTTGCTGGTACTTTTGGTTGTAAATTTTCAGGTAATACATTGATGCCTTCCTTCGCTGTATTCAAAATATGTGTAGCAATTTCATGCGATGTGTTCATTGACATTCGTGACGCGAATGCTTCAATTAACATCGGCAAGTTCAAACCAGCAACAATTGCCCACGTGTCTTTACGTTCGCGTTCTTCTAACAGGCCATTTGCTTGATTGAAAGGGGTTCCTCCCCATAGATCAACTAGGAATAATACTTCATCTTGATTGTCAAAAGAGGCGATTGCTTCTTTCATCTTTGCCCTAATATCATTAGGACCTTCACTTGGTGTAAGTACAACAGCTTTCACATTTTCTTGCTCCCCAAAGATCATTTCTCCAGATTGCAAGATACCATTGGCAAAATCACCATGACTTGCAAGAATAATTCCTACCATCTTTTTACCTCCTTTTATAATTTGTTACAGATTAATAATATAAATAACTTTAAAAGAATCTGTAATCACTATTATTAATGCGGAATTTCTAGTAAGTTTTATTACGTAACAATAGATTACGAACAGAATGATGAATCTTCTTTACATCTTCACAAAAAGTAGGTTTTAATACTTGGCACCGTTTTCGGTTTTCCGTATTAAAATAATTTCTTTAGTAAAATTTATGGATAAAGGATATTAAAACTGCACTGATTACCACTTCTGCAAGAAAGTCACATTACATTTTACGTATAAAATCCTTTTACTCGCTGATTGATGAATTTCTGTAAGGAATCCCTAACAGAAAGCTGTCATGAACGTAACAGGATTACCTTTTGAAAACACCCTTCAATCCGCGTTTAATAACGTCGAAGAAACTTAATGATTGAACCATGCGATTCGGGTCAACGTATTTACGAACTGCTATGAAAACATCTCGTGGTTTTTTAGAAGAAAATGAAAACGTTCCATTTTTCTTCGTTTGAACAGCAAAACGTGGAATCCATTTCCCTTTAAACATGACTGAAGCAATTACGTAATCAACTTCCTCCCAGGGAATTTGAATAAACTTACTAGGGTCCCTACTATTGTAAAATTCAAAGCCTTTATCTCCAATCATGATTTTACCATACTCCGAAAGACCCAGATGCGAGGTTGCATCGACTACTAAATCGACTTTTGAATTGATTGATCGGACCATTCGACCTACTCCATTTCTTTATTGAATCTAATAATGATAGTATTTTTCCCTCTATTCGTTTTCCTCCCCTCTATTAATTGTAAGGGTTCTCACAACAATATTATACCTAACAAAACAACATAAGTAAACAGTTTTCAGTCCCTTATGTTAAATCTTGTTGTACTTTTTGTGAATAAATGTTACGTTTGTTTTATCCAGACCATTAGATATTGCTACCTTTAATTTTAGGGGGGTTGAGATTGAATCAGGTTAAAAGACGAAAATTAATATTAGAAATGATAAAAGTAAATGGCGAAGTGAGATCTAAAGAGCTAGCCAAACAATTTGGTGTTTCAACGATGACGATAAGTCGCGATTTAAATGAATTAGAAAAGGAAGGTGAAATTAATCTAATTTATGGAGGGGCAACATATAAGGAAAATAGTATTTTAGAAAAGCCAATGTCTATCAAAGAATTAGCAAATATTAATGAAAAAAAAGCTATCGGCAACTATTGCAATAAAATTATTCCATCTGGTAGTTTGGTTTTCATAGAAACCGGAACAACTACGCTCGCAGCAGCAAAAGAAATATTCCAAAAAAAGAATTGTACATTCTATACAAACTCGTTATTAGTTATGAATTCACTCTCAAATTATGAAGAAATAAATTTGTATTCCGTTCCAGGTAAATACCGTGATCTTTCTCAAGGATTTTTAGGTATTCAAGTTAGTGATTTCATTCAAAATTTTAATTTTGATTATTGTTTAATAGGCGCCGAAGGGATTAGTGTTACCTCGGGAGTTACTCTGCTAAATGATAACGATGCCTTTACGAAAAGAGCTGTTATGAAACGATCGAAATGTAAAATTCTTGTAGCTGATAGTAGTAAATTTGGAAAGGACTATGCTTATAAAATTGGAGAAGTACATGATTTTGGTTATATTGTTACAGATAACAGTATAGACGAAAAGACTTATCAGGATATAAAAGAAATGACTAAAATTGTAGCAGTTAATCAACCTAAGACTTAGCCGGCGGTAGTTAGCTGTTAGAACTGTAAGTGAATGATATATAAATCTAAAATTCGATTTACAAATTTGCATGTATGCATATTACGGTATATTAAAGATAAGAGGAGAATGCTTTATGAATATTATTAAAGTTAAAAATTACGATGAGTTATCACAAAAGTCATTTGAGGTCATCAAAGAGACGTTGGAAAACAATGATGAGCCGAGCATTAATACGACAACAGGTGCAAGTTATGATGGAACATTTGAATTGCTTGTGGAAGCAATTAATAACGGTGACCTCAAGATCAATCATTCCATCTTCACCAATTTGGATGAGTATATTTCAGAAAGAGATAAAAAGTTTACGGTATATACGTATATGCACAAAAAGTTTTATGATCTAATAAAATCTAAGCCTAAATTTATCGGCCTTATGGATGGAAGTGTCAGCGATATACAAAATGAAATCGATCGTTATAACGAGATCTTGACGAAGTATCCAAGAGATCTACAAATTGTCGGTTTAGGTACAAATGCTCATTTAGCAGCCAACGAACCTGGTACAGATTTTAATTCACGACTTTTCTTAGCTGACAGTGATGAATCAACAATTCAAAGTACAATGAAATATCAAGGTTTAACTCGTGAAGAAGCTCCTACGCAAATGTTGACAATGGGGCTTGCCGATATCATGGAAGCAAAACATATTTTAGTTGCTTCATCAGGTAAGAGAAAGGCACAGGCTGTTAAGGATACACTCGAAGGACCTATTACCGAGAATGTCCCAGCTTCTATTTTACAAAAGCATCCTAATGTGACATTCATCATGGATGACGCTGCTGCATCATTATTAACAAAAAACTATTAATCTACAAAGAGTAAATTAAATCACCCTCCTTATCTAGGAGGGTGAAACTTTTTGGATTTTATGATGCCGGATTCAAGTTTGCAATTAGCTAACAAATCATTTGATATTTATTATTCTTGTTTGTCTGCTGCAAACACAATTCCCCCATCTTCTCTAGCCTTCTCATATGTTTCCATGACTGAAAGTGAATGATCCAATAAACTATAGCACTCTACATAGTTTGCTTCTTTATATATTTGATTAAAGGTTTCGAGCTCATAGTACAACCTGTTTGATATAGCCTGGTTGTTCAATTTTACTTTCTTATCACCTAAATGAAGTAAAACCTCTGTACAAGAATTCGGATCACCAACGACATGTATAAATCCATTCTCTCCTTGAATCAGGATAAAATTCATGCTATTGGTATCCTTACTACCAACACATTGGGCTACAAAATCCGAATATTCCATTGTGACGATACCAGATGTATCAATTCCATTTGAATGTTTATTAGCCGTATATTGGACTTTTTCAGGTTGACCAAATAACTTGATAACAAAATGTAAATTATAAATATTAAGATCGGATAAAGCTCCTCCAGAGAATTCCGGATTAAAGATATTCGGAATTTCCCCTTCTAATAGTTTTAAATATCGACTGGATAACTGACTATAATTACATTGAATGACCTTAATGTCTCCCAGCAGCTTGAGGTTTTCCTCAACTATCCTAAAGTTCGGTAAATGAATGTTGGAAATAGCTTCAAATAACATTAAATTATTCTCTTTAGCTAATTCTATAAGCTTCCCCGCCTCACGTACCGTTGAAGTAAACGGTTTTTCACAAATTACATTTTTGCCGTGTTGTAATGCCTTGAAAGCCTGTTCAAAATGTAAGCTATTAGGAGAGGCTATATAAACAAAATCGATATCTGGCTTGCTATACATTTCTTCTAAATCTGTATATATTTTTTTTACGTTATATTTAGCGGCTAACGATTCCGCCTTCGAAGTAGAGTTCGGGCGTGTATACATCGCTATGCAATCCGCACCTTCCACATTATCTAATGCTGATAAGAAGGTATCTACAATCGGGCCTGTTCCAATGGCTGCTATTCTCATTTTATCTCTCCTGACATTAACTTTTCTATTTCCCATTCTTTTGCCGATTTGGTTTCAACTTCTACTCATTTTTACTTAAAGATATTATATCATGAACGCAGCTACCGAAGAAATGAACAATCTATGAAAGGGCTCAGGTCATGGAATGCGGCGCGAGACCCTCTCATTACCTTTTTTAATAGATTGTTGGCGGCTCATGAGGCAGTAAGTATGCTTGTCCGTGCATCTTCACATGAACTATTGCCATGGTAGGGGATATAGGATGTTTGTCATTTTCCTCATTTTTTGATAATCACCAATATAGAGGTTTTCAGTGGGACAAATGCTCTGACCCTCTGTCCCAATTCAGAAAAGAGCTCAACAGGTTTGTTCCTGTTAAGCTCTTTATCGAAGTTAACTAAAATCAATTAGTGTATATTTCTTTTTCCCGCGGCGGATGATGGTAAATACATCCTCGATACGGTCGTCTGCAGTTATTGTGTAAGCGACGTCCTGCTGTCTTTCACCATTAATGTAGATCGCACCATTCGAAATATCTTCTCTTGCCTGACGTTTCGATGGGGATATTTTCGTTTGAACTAACAAGTCTACTAAGCTGATATCTTCCTTATTTAAAGTGTGAGTCGGCACATCTTTGAATCCTTGCTCGATTTCCGAAATCGATAATTCTTTAATATTCCCGCTGAATAATGCTTCTGAAATGCGGATTGCCTGCTCAAGTGCTTCCTCACTGTGGACCATTTTTGTCATTTCTTCAGCAAGTCTTCTTTGGGCAACTCGCTTCTCTGGCTGTGTTTCTACTTCTTTCTCTAGCTCTTCAATTTCTTCTTTCGAGAGGAATGTGAAGTACCGTAAGAATTTCACAACGTCGCGATCGTCTGTGTTGATCCAGAACTGGTAAAATTCATATGGAGTCGTTTTTTCCGGATCAAGCCAGATTGCGTTACCAGCAGTTTTCCCGAATTTCGTACCGTCTGCTTTCGTAATTAAAGGAACGGTTAAACCAAATACGTTAACTTCCTCTTCTTCCGGATTCTCTCTCGTCCGGCGGATCATTTCCATTCCTGCTGTAATGTTCCCCCACTGATCACTACCACCAATTTGCAGTTGAACATTCTCTTCTTCATACAATTTCATGTAATCAATCGACTGAAGTAGCATGTAACTGAATTCCGTGTACGTAATACCTGATTCAATCCGAGAAGAAACAGATTCTTTCGCAAGCATGTAGTTAATACTGAAATGCTTTCCCGCATCGCGTAATACATCAATAAATGTCATATTGCTTAACCAGTCATGGTTATTCCGGGAGACCACAGGGTTCTCCCCTTCCCCGAATTTTACAAGACGACCAATTTGCTCCTGGATACTGTTCGCATAACCCATCACAACGTCTGCAGTGTTCAAATTGCGCTCCGCTGAACGTCCGCTCGGGTCACCAATCATCCCGGTACCACCACCAACTAGTGCTATTGGCTTATGTCCAGCTTTCTGGAATCTTTTCAGCATGACAATTGGTACAAGGTGGCCGATATGAAGACTGTCTGCTGTCGGGTCGAACCCGCAATACAATGTAACAGATTGTTTATTTAATAAATCTTCCAAACCTTCCCGGTCCGTGACTTGATTGATTAGTCCCCGCCATTCCAACTCTTCTAAGATATTCATCCTACTGTCTCCTTTTTAATAAAAATCAAAAAAGCTCGCTCCTTATAAAAAAGGGACGAGCTTATTCACGCGGTACCACCCTTGTTGCACAACTGTGCCACTTGGGATTGTTAACGATGTCTCCACCGTTCTTAAGGCTGCTCACCAAAAGAAATGCTCCAGATTGTAATTCGCCTGTAAATATATATTGGCTTGCACCGACCGCCAACTCTCTTTAATAGGGATTTACTAGACTACTGGTTCCTTCTTAGCATAATAAGTTTATTTAAATTATATTATTAACACAAAAATAGTTCCTTAGCAACCTTTTCTGAAAAAGCGTTCATGAAAAAATCGTTATATGGTATAATTATAAACGAGTTTTAGGAGGGTTTCAAATGGATTTTAAAAAAAGCATCCAACAATTTTTTAATAAAATACAAGAATCCTGGAAAGCAGGAAAAATCCAAAAGACAAGCCGAATTACATATGGTGTGATGTGGAATGTCATTTTATTCTTTTTAATTATTAGTTTTATCGGCATGTTTTTCATTGGAGGAATTGGTGCAGGTTACTTTGCTTCCCTCGTAAAAGATGAAAAAATCCTTGATTATGAAACAATGGCTCAGGAAATTTACGATTATGCCGAAACATCGAGCATGTATTTTGCTAATAACGTCTATTTAGGTGATATCAATGCAGATCTTTATAGGGATGAAACGACACTGGATAATATCGCTCCCGAGCTTATTAGTGCAGTAATCGCCACGGAAGATGAATATTTTAATGAACATCAAGGTGTTGTTCCAAAAGCTATTGTACGGGCTGTTTTACAGGAATTGACAAATGCTTCCACCCAAACAGGTGGTAGTACGCTAACACAGCAATTAATTAAGAACCAAATTTTAACGAATGAAGTGTCCTTTGAAAGAAAGGCGAAAGAAATTCTGTTAGCACTAAGATTGGAACGATTCTTTGAAAAAGATGAAATTCTCGAAGCCTACTTAAATATCGTTCCATATGGCCGTGACTCATCGGGAAGAAATATTGCTGGTGTCCAGACAGCGGCTCAGGGAATCTTTGGCCTTGATGCGAAAGATGTGAATCTAGCCCAAGCAGCCTATCTCGCTGGTTTACCGCAAAGTCCATCAGCTTACACTCCGTTCGTCAGCGGCGGTGGCTTAAAGGATGAGGAAGATATTCAGTATGGGCTGAACCGAATGAAGACCGTCTTAAACAGAATGCTTGATATGGAGTACATTACACAAGAAGAATACGATGAAGCAATCAACTACGATCTTGTTGCAGATTTTAAAGAAGATCAAAAGTCACCATTTGAAGAGTACCCGGTCTTGGCAGCACAAATTCAAACCGATGCGAAAGATATTTTGTACAACGTATTTTTAGAAGAAGACGGGATTACAAAAGAAGATTTACAAGAAAACCCGAAACTTAAAGATGAATATAAATCGCGAGCGGACCGTGCTTTGCAAACGAATGGGTATGAAATCCACTCAACGATCGATAAAGAATTGTATGATGTGTTCCAAGAAATCGGAAAAAACTTTGATCAATACGGCAATAACAAGTTCACCGAATATCCAAAAGAATCCGGTGAGATGATTGAACAGGCTGTACAAGGTGCAGCTATCATGATTGAAAACTCTACTGGGCGGATTATTAGCTTCTTTGGAAACCGGAACCCAAGTATTGAGAATCATTATAATTATGCAACACAAGCAGTGCGCTCAAATGGTAGTGCGATGAAACCGATTCTTGTATACGGACCAGCGATGGAAGAAGGACATATCCAGCCGGGAACACCAATTGCCGATGCGTACTTGGCAGTTCCGAATAGCGGTGGAACAAAAGAAATCAAGAATATTGACTTAAGGCATCACGGCTTGTTACCGGCTCGGACGAACTTGGCTAAGTCATATAACATACCAGCAGTAAGAACCTATCTACCAATGATCGACATCAATCCAGTCGATAAATATTTGCGACCAATGGGAATCAGTACCATAGAGGATGAGGAATATGCCAACGCCTCTCTCCCACTTGGCGGATTGAAGCACGGTATCACGATTGAAGAGAACGCGAATGCTTTCTCCACCATTGCGAATGGCGGACAATTTGCCGACGCGTATATGATTGAAAAAATAACGACAAAAGACGGCGATACAATCTATGAACATGAAGTGAAAACGAATGAAGTATTCTCTCCGCAAACGAGTTACTTATTAATTGATATGATGCGGGATGTTATTTCAGACGGAACAGCAGCTGGCTTACGTTCCATGCTAAAATACAGTAATGTAGATTGGGCCGGAAAAACTGGAACCTCTCAAAATACGGAGAACGTCCATTTTGTTGCAAGTAATCCAAATATCACCTTTGCAACATGGATGGGCTACAAAATACCAGATGGCCTGGAACATTTAAACCACAGTAAGAGAAACCTTGCTTACTGGACTAAATTTATCAATGCTGCAAGTGACATCAACCCAGAGCTTGTTGCTCCTGACCGTGCTTTCCAACAACCGGAGGGCATTGTCCAAAGAAGCTACTGTGCAATTTCAGGAAAGCTTCCAAGTGAACTATGTGAAAAAGCGGGACTCGTCAAGACCGACTTATTCAATGCGAAGTTTGTTCCGACCGAAGTGGATAATAGTTTAATAACCGGTGATCAAATTATTGTGAATGGGAAAGCTGTTTCACCAGGCCCTGACACTCCTGGAGAATTTACAAAAGGCGGCGGCCTCATGTTTAATCCGGAGTTTTTAAAAGAAAAAGGCTACGATAAACTTCCGGATATTACACAACTCATTCCACAGAATGAAGACCGAAGTAAATGGGAAAAAATCGGATTTCCTAATACAAATACAACAACGAACAGCATTAGTAATGACGGAAAAGCACCAGAGCCGCCGACATCGGTCAACGCTTCCGGTAACCAGATTTCATGGAACGCTTCACCGAGCAATGATATTGTCGGCTATCGTATCTACCGGGCAGCAAAAGGAAGCGACAGCTTTTCAAGAGTCGGCAGCACGACATCTACAAGCTTTAAATCAGGAAGCGGAGATGGAATCTATCATATCCGGGCCGTCGACTACTTCGGTCTCGAATCCAAATCTTCTTCAGCGGTAACCATCGGTAAAGCCGAGAAGGAGAAAGTGAAAGAGAAGGATCAGGATAAAGATAATAAGAAAGAGGATAAAGGCAAAGAAAAAACCTCTGAAAAAGAATCTAAAGAAACCGACGAGAAAGATGATAAAAAGAAAGACATAGATGAGGATAAAGAAGACAAACAGCAAGATGATAAAGAAAAAGAAAAAGAGAAAGAGAAGAAAAAAGACGACAAAGAAAATAAAGACGAATAGCGCACAACGGAATACACCAACGTCGAATTTTAAATCAGGAGCTAAGCTGCTCCTGATTTTTTCTTTTCTATAAGCCTACATATAAAGTACTAAAAAATATACGGAAAGTGTTGTATACTAAATGTAAGCGCATTTATTAATAGGTGGTGAAGCAGTGGAGCATATAAAAACCTTTCATTCAATAACTTACGAAACATCAAGCGGACCACTTACAATCGAGGGTCCCCTCTCAGTAGACGAATTACAAAAGTACAACTTTCACGACAAACTGACTGCATTCCGGCCCGCAAAGAAACAATTTGAAGCCCTTCTTGAAATCGCAACCTTTGAAGAGGCAAGAATTATCGTCGCCCGAACCGAAGAAATGATTATCGGTTATGTAACCTATCTCTACCCCGACCCTCTTGAACGCTGGTCCACTTTTAATATGAAAGAATTAATCGTTTTAGGTGCCATTGAAATTATCCCAGAATATCGCGGAGAACGAGTAGCATCTAACTTATTAAAAGTATCGATGATGGATGATTATATGGAAAATTATATCATAATCTCGACAGAATATTATTGGCACTGGGATCTGGAAGGTACCCAATTAAGCATCTGGGACTACCGGAAAGTCATGGAAAAAATGATGGCTGCAGGCGGGCTTAGCCCGGCTCCCACCGATGACCCGGAAATCATTTCCCATCCGGTCAACACATTAATGGTCCGCATCGGGAAAAATGTCTCGGATGCTGCTGTAGAAGAATTTGATAATTTACGTTTTCTTTCAAGATACAACCAACGAAAAAAAAGTGAGGGATGAATCATGTTAGTAGAAAGCATCATGAACACCGATGTTATTACGCTCCCGCCTACTGCAACAATTGAGGAAGCACTCCGTTTATTAAAAGAAAATAAAATTAGGCACATACCAATTGTTGAAAAAGATACCCGAGTAATCGGAATCGTCTCTGACCGGGATGTCCGTGACGCCATGCCATCAAGTTTTCTTAAGGATGCTGATCGGAAAGAATTACAAAATGAAATCCAAACAATTATGACACAGCCGGTCATCACCGTTCATCCATTAGATTTTGTTGAAGAAATAGCCCGAATTTTTTATGAAAAAGAATTCGCCTGTGTCCCCGTCGTCAAGAATGAACAACTCGTTGGTATGGTAACCGAAAAGCATATGCTGCATACCTTTATTCAGCTAACTGGAACCCATGTACAAAGTTCTCAGATTGAAGTCAAAGTGCCGCACCGGCCAGGCGTCCTTCCCGAAGTAGCTCAAATCATCGGAGATCATAATGTGAATATCGTATCCATTCTTATTTATCCATATGGAGATGATCCCGAGTATAAAGTGCTCGTTTTCCGTGTCCAGACCATGAATCCGATGCCAATTATTCGAGGAATTAGGGAAGCTGGTTTTAAACTGCTTTGGCCGAATAATATTATGGAGCCAAAAATATGAGTGAACAAGTTAAATTTGTATTCTCCGATGACTTTTTAACCTATCATTTTAATCCAGAGCATCCATTTAATCAAAAACGGGTTTTGCTTACAAAGGAATTATTGGAAGCGGTTGATTTATTACAAGACGATGATATTATCCCTCCGAGGAAAGCAACAGAGGAAGAACTGGCACTTTTTCATAATCATGAATACATCGATGCGGTAAAAAAAGCTGGTAAAGATAGACTGACACCAGAACAAGGAGCGGTTTTCGGACTTGGTACAGAGGATACCCCAATGTTTCCTAATATGCATGAAGCATCCAGTTACCTTGTCGGTGGAACACTCACAGCAGTGGATGCTGTATTGTCTGGTACAGCTAACCATGCCTTAAATCTTGGTGGTGGTCTGCACCATGGATTTGAACGGCAAGCATCTGGATTCTGCATATACAATGATGGCGCGATTGCGATTAAATATATACGAGAGAAATACAATTTGAAAGTGTTGTATGTAGATACAGACGCACATCATGGTGACGGCGTCCAGTGGGCTTTTTATGATGATCCTAATGTTTGTACCTTATCGATTCATGAGACAGGACGCTATTTATTTCCAGGAACCGGCGACGTTCGCGAACGCGGTATTAAAGAAGGACATGGATATTCATTTAATTTGCCAATTGACGCATACACTCAAGATGAATCTTTTCTGGAGCTTTATGAAACGGCTTTCAAAGAAATTGTCGATTACTTTAAGCCTGATGTTATCCTTACACAAAACGGTGCAGATGCCCACACATTTGACCCACTCACCCATTTATGTGCATCAATGGCAATTTATGAAAGAATTCCACTACTCGCCCATGAGCTTGCCCATGAATATTGTGATGGTAGATGGATTGCTACTGGTGGAGGAGGCTATGATATTTGGCGGGTTGTTCCGCGAGCATGGGCCCAGATTTGGAGTGTGATGAAACAAAACAAGGTAATGGAAGGTGATCTGCCTTCTAGCTGGTTAAATAAATGGCAAAAAGAGTCCCCCGTTCCACTGCCAATTACGTGGCATGACAGAAAAGAGGCTTTCCCGGAAATTCCGAGGAAGCGGGAAATCGAAGAGAAAAATTTAAAACTGCTTGAAGCTATGCTGAAATACGCCACCCTTCATAAGCAAAACTCACAAAGCTAAACTTAAGATCTGCTCCTACTCATCCTTTGCAATTACTGGATAGTTAGGAGCTTTTTTCAATCCATGAATTCATCCATCCTACAATAGACTTTCTTTTTTAGAAGGGATATAATAAAAAAGTAAAGCTTTAAAACTGGAAGTTGAATGAGTTTCACTATATAACAAGTGATTTACCATGTCTTTCTAATTAAGGAGATGAACTGATTGTTACTAAAAGACATTTTGAAAAACATGGATTATGAAGTAATCCAGGGAGATATAAACCAAGAAATTTCAGCTCTTACATATGATTCCCGAGAAAAAAAGGTTGATAGCCTTTTTGTATGTATAAAAGGATTTACTTTGGATGGTCATGACAAAGCACAAGAAGCGGTAGGTAATGGAGCGCGAGCAATTCTAGTAGAAAGAGAGATCCCTATTTCTGACGATATCACCGTAATAAAGGTTGCAGATACAAGAAATGGCATGGCTAAAGCAGCAGTTAACTTTTATAATAAACCAGCTGATTCTTTAAATGTGATCGGAATTACCGGAACAAACGGGAAAACTTCTATCACCCATTTTCTAAAAGCGATCCTAGATCAAGCTGATAAGAAAACCGGAATAATTGGAACGTTAGGCACGCTGATGAATGAAAAAATTATTCCCACGAATAACACGACACCGGAAGCTATCGATCTCCAGCGCTTCTTAAGCGATATGAAAGATTCGGAACATGATTATTGCCTAATGGAAGTTTCTTCCCACTCCCTGCAGTTGAAACGTTCTGCATACACGTCATTTAGTACGGGGATTTTTACAAACTTAAGCCCGGATCATCTGGAATTACATAAAACAATGGATGACTATTTTGAAGCGAAAGCCGAATTATTTACAATGACGAATAAATTTAATATCGTCAATGTCGATGATTTTTATGGACAAAAACTAGTCCAACAATTAAACAATCCGGAAGTGAAGACACTCTCCTATGGCATCCATGAAAAAGCTGACTTTTATGCGACAGATATCAATTATTCCTTCGATCAAACAACATTTACAGTCCATACGCCAAATGAATCAGCGCAAATTACGATTCATCTGCCAGGTGAAATATATGTTTCGAATAGCTTAGCCGCTATTGCAGCCGCTTATTGCAATGGAATAAATATGGAAGCAATTCAAAACGGCCTTAACACGGTAAAAAATATTTCAGGCAGACTCGAGACGGTTTATAAGCAAGGGGATTTCCGTGTTGTTGTAGATTTTGCCCATACAGAAGATGCGTTGCAAAAAGCTCTCACGGTACTTCGGCCATTTGTAAGTGGAAGACTTATCCTTGTCTTCGGAGTTTATGCTGACATGAGTGAAAACGGGAGAGATAAACGTTATGGCATGGGACGTGTCGCTGCAGAATATGCCGATTTCTCCATTGTCACATTAGATAATCCAAAAAAGCATGACATCAAAACGATTATGAAAGAGACAACTGATGCTCTTGAAAGAAATAAAGGCAGTTACATCGCGATAGAAGACCGAGCTGAAGCAATTCGCTGTGCAATAGAAATGAGTCATTCGGATGATTGCATCTTGCTTGCCGGTAAAGGTCATGAAACAACACAAATTATTGGAGATAGAGAAATTCACTTCTCGGAAAAAGAAATTGTCCAAGAAGCAATGCAGACTAAAACATTTTGATGATACATAAAAAAAGCAGAGAGATTTTTTCTTTCTGCTTTTTGCTTATAAAGAAGTATTAGTCAGCTTCATAATCCGTATTTAATATTGTAATTTCCACACGTCGGTTCAAACTCATATTCTCTTCTGAATCATTCGGGACAACTTGTCTTGTGTCACCATAGCCCGCAATTGAAAAACGCGACTCTTCCAAGCCAAATTCGTCAATCAAGTATCTGACTACACTACTTGCTCTTGCGCCGGATAATTCCCAGTTGGAAGGATAACGATAGGTGTTGATTGGCCTTGAGTCTGTATGACCCTCCACCTTGATATCATTCGGCATTTGTGAAAATAAGCTGCCGATTTCCTTAAGGAATGGCTTTCCTTCATCTAAAATAATCGCTTCTCCCATATCGAAAAAGATGCTATCTTGAAGCACAAGCAGGACACCACGTTCAGTAATTGTAGCCGTAATCTCATCATTTAACTCATGCTCATCCAAATATGCTTCAACACTTTCCACAAGCTGATTTAAAGATTCTTCTTCTTGTTGCTTGCTTATGTAGGCATCCCGACTGACATTAACATCAATCGGATCATCTGCTTCATCTTTTCCGCTCTCTTCTACATTATTCCCGTCCTGCGGGTAACTGTTCGGTACAATAGAAGGAAGAAAATCAAGTACTTCACGATTCTGAAATGATTCTGCGACAGCTTCAAATTTAATCTGATCGATTCGAGACATCGAAAATAACAAAATGAAAAAAACAAGGATCAACGTTACCATATCCGAATAAGTGACAAGCCATTTTGCTGCACCTTTTTCCGGTTTTCTTTGTTTACGTTTACGCTTCATTTACCCGATCCTCCACAAATCCGGAACGCGCTGCTTCTTCTTCTTTTTCTTTCATTTCTTCATATTTCCGTTTATCTGTATGGGAAATGAATGCACTTAGCTTCTCTTCCAATATTCGAGGATTTTGTCCAGACTGGACACCGATAATACCTTCGATGATAATTTGTTTCAAGAAAACTTCTTCTTCCGTCTTTGCTTCCAATTTACTTGCCATCGGGATGAATACCAAATTGGCAAGAACGGTACCGTATAAAGTCGTAATAAGAGCTATTGCCATTGCCGGACCTAATGTAGCCGGGTCGGATAGCTGATTTAGCATCAATACGAGCCCTACTAGCGTTCCAATCATCCCCCAAGCCGGAGCATACTCACCCGCCTTTTCAATGATTGTACGGCCTTTATAATGCCGTTCCTCCATTGCCGTGATTTCCGCATCCATTATGTCGGTGATCACTTCTGGTTCAATTCCATCGACTGCAAGCATAATACCCTTTTTGATAAAAGGATCCTCTACTTCGTCCAATTCATTCTCCAGTGCCAAGATTCCTTCTCTTCTAGCACGTTCAGATAAACGAATGAACAGTTCAATCATCTCCGGCAAGCGGTCTTCTGTCTTGACGAAAGACTCCTTAAGTACCGTGCCAGTCAATTTAATCTGTTCCAACTTAAAGTTAATTAATAAAGATCCAATGACACCACCAAGCACGATAAAGATAGAGGGAACGTCAAGGAAAATTACTACTTCCCCCACTCCTCCACTCGTGCTGATGGCGAAGATAATCATCATAAACCCAACTGTAATGCCGATCGGAGTAAGTATGTCTTTTTTTGTCATCCAAATCTCTCCAAACATCAATTAAATACGTGAGTAGTTCCTCTATATTTATATCGGCATTAATTAGATAAAGTTGAATCTCTTTTTTCAAGACGGTGTGGAAGAACGACATTTTTATCCGTCACTTCTTCTTTGTTCATATACTTCGTCAATAATCGCATTGCAACAGCTCCGATATCATACATAGGCTGAACGACCGTTGATAACGTCGGGCGGACCATTTTAGCAAGCTTCGTATTATCGAAACCGAATACTTGAATGTCTTCCGGCACATTGTGTCCACGATCCTGGAATCCATGAATAACACCGATTGCCGCTTCATCGGATGTTACAAATACAGAAGATGGCTTACTGTCCAGTTCAATCAATTTCTCTGCTACTGCGAGTCCTTCATCATAAGAAGAATCGATTGTAAATACAAGCTCCTCATTGAATTCGATATTCGACTCTTTCACTGCACGGACGTAACCTTCGTACTTTAGGTTATTAACAACGGTCTCGCGTAAGCTGCCTACAAAAGCAGGCTGTTTATTTTCATTGTTATTGACCAATTCTTTTGTCGCTTCATAAGCTGCCAACTCATAATCAATGTTGACAGATGGGATTTCATTGGACGAATCATAAGTCGCAGCAAGCACAACCGGCACGGAAGATGTTTTAAATTGCTGAATATGTTCGTCGGTAATGTTACCGCCCATAAATAAAATTCCGTCCACTTGTTTTTCAAGCATCGTATTAATTAACTGCAACTCATTTTCTTTTTTGGAATCTGAGTTACTTAAAATAATATTATATTTGTACATCGTAGCAATATCTTCAATTCCTCTTGCAAGTTCTGAAAAGAAAATATTCGATATATCCGGAATTATTGCCCCTACAGTCGTCGTCTTCTTACTTGCCAGCCCACGGGCTACCGCATTTGGTCTATAGCCTAAGCGTTCTATAGTAGCAAGCACTTTTTTCCTTGTAGTAGGTTTAACATTCGGGTTCCCGTTAACAACACGAGAGACAGTCGCCATGGATACGTTCGCTTCTCTTGCGACATCATAAATAGTTACAGTCATCACATATACCTCCAGTATATTCGTTCTCTTTTTTCTATCATACTCTACCATGAAAATTTTTTCAAAAATAACATGAAAATTTTCATGAAAACTTGTATATA
>NZ_JAXHDC010000051.1:0-23894 GCF_037072045.1 Oceanobacillus sp. MO10714A
TAAAAAAGAAGTAATCTTTTTTAAGCAGGAGCTAACGGACGCTAACCCCCTGATTGATCTAACTAACATTCCGTGAGAAAAGTACAAAGCTTCAATTAAATGAGTTTCATTTTATACAGGTTACTTGAAATTTTGTTATGATGGGGATAGTTGAAGAATAAGGGGGAAGATGTACCGTGAAGGAAAAGCAACCGATCCAGTTGGATGAACGGATTTCGTTGATTGATGGGTTTGATATGGACATACCAAGCAGGACAGGTACATATGTCATTCAGGAAAAGGAATTGACATTGATTGAGGTGGGGCCGAGTCCGTCGGTGAAATATATTAAGCGCGGGCTTGAAAACTTAAGTAGATCCCTTGCGGAAGTGAGGTATATTATTGTTACCCATGTTCACCTCGATCATGCGGGTGGCGCAGGCTTTTTACTTCAGCAATGTCCAAATGCGACGTTGATTGTCCATCCACGCGGCGGGAGACATTTGATCGATCCGACGAAGCTTGCGGCAGGTGCGCGGGCGATTTATGGTGAAAGTTTCTCGGAAATTTATGATCCGATTGTTCCGGTTCCGGCGGATAGAGTAGTTGAGAAATCTGAAGGTGACACGCTTGATATTGGACCGAATTGCACATTGGAATTTTGGGACACACCGGGACATGCGAAACACCACTTCAGCATTTTTGATCCGGTAAGTAATGGAATGTTCACAGGGGATACAGCGGGAGTCCGTTATGAATTATTACTGCAAGATGGGGTGGAGTTATACTTACCAACGACATCACCAAACCATTTCAATCCGAATGATATGCATGCTTCAATTAATCGCTTTGCGGAAGAAGATGTCGACCGAATTTACTTCGGTCATTTCGGTATGACGGAAAATCCAAAGGAAGCGTTGAAGCAAGTGGCACAGTGGCTGGATATTTATGTGGAAATCGCGGAAGAAGTTGTAGATGAAGGCGGCGACTATAATGAAATCGCTCGCAGAATTATGAAAAGGGTAAAGGAACATTTAAGAGGTCTAGGCATCCAGGATGACCATGAGGTGTACATTATTATTAACTTGGATGTACAGATTAGTGCGCTAGGGATGATTGATTATTTTCAGAAGATAAAGCAGTAAGGATAAATAAGGAAAGCGGGTGGATTGGGACAAGTTCCTGGTTCACCCTTTTTGAGCGGATGCTCCTAAATTAAAAGTGATCACGGGAGCTCGAATACTCCGTGATGAATTAGCAAAGAATAATCTTTAAAGAGAAGGAGATTATTCTTTATGCTTGGACTTATTATTGCCATCATTGTGTTAAACATGGGTGCATTTTTATGGGTGAAGCGACTCGCTAAAAGTCATATCGTTCACATCTGTGTTTTTATTATCCTTTTTCACTTATCAGTTGATCTCTTTTTGAGTGTGAAATACGGGGCATATTGGTATTTCGACAGGGGACTTCAATGGTTGGATGTTCTTCCGGTTGCTCTGTTATCCCCGCCAGCTGCTCTTCTATTTTTAAATGGATATCCAACTCAAAGCTCTCGATTCAAGCGCGTACTATATATTCTGCTCTGGTCCCTAATCATTACGGTTTTTGAAGCTTTAACCATGCTGCCTGGACCATGGGGATTCTTTCATCATGGTTGGTGGAAATTGACATATTCCGCTCTCGTTTATCCCATATTATTCTGCATAATATTGCTTTATTATAAATGGATCCGTGGAATCGACGAGAGCAAGGGGTTTGATCATTTCCCTAAGGAGCCACGAAAATGAACAATTATAATAATGATAATACAGCGAGACGTTATAAAGCGCATGTTAGTTTATATAGCACTACGCAACTTCATCTGAGAAATCCTTATATTAATGCCTGGTGGTCTGCTGCGTTCCCAGGGTGTGGCCATTTACTCTTATCCAAGTACCTGAGAGGGTATTCCTTTTTCTTCTGGGAGATTATCGTGAATAATATGTCTCATTTGAACCTGGCTATTGTGTATTCTTTTACCGGTAACTTTCAGATGGCAAGGGAGGTTCTCGAGCCAAGAGTACTTCTTTTATACTTACCGGTCTATATTTTCGCTATATGGGATAGTTACCGAACAACAGTAGATCTGAATAAGATTTTCATATTAGCTGAACGTGAAAATGCCAGCTTTAATTCTTATGCCATTGGCTCTGTAGGAATTAATTATTTGGATAAAAGAAGTCCATTGATGGCGGTATTATGGTCTATTTTCACCCCGGGATTGGGGCAATTATATATACACCGGGGGTTAACAGCTGCTCTTATGCTAATTTTTTCTATCATTTTTGTTTATTATTCGAATGCACTTATTGCTGTCCATTTCCTTTTCCTAGGAGAAATTAAACAGGCGACAGCATCACTTAACCCGCAATGGTTTTTATTTATTCCTTCGTATTTCTCGTTTGCCGTGTATGATGCTTATGTGAATACAGTGGAAAATAACAAGTTGTTTGAAAGCGAACAACGAAAATTTCTCCAGCAAAATTATCAACAATCTCCGTTTAAAATTCCAGATCTTACGAGGTGAAATAGATTGCAAATTTTTTCTACATTTGAGCATTCAATATATCTTGAACTAGTGATCACCGCAATCGAGGAAATGGGAATACGTAGTGAAAATATTCTTGCGGTACCACTGATAAACCGGATGCAAGAAAGAAAACTACTCGATACACTTCACCGAGCAGATGGTATTAGTTTATTTGATAAGGCGGCCGCAATTGGAACAGCATTTTCTGTAATTGGAACAAGTATCGGCTTTGTATTGGAGTGGGGCCCGATTTTTTGGGGATTAATTTATGGGGCAATCGGATTTATGATTGGATTTATAATTGATTATATTCTTAATAAGGTTGTATATAAAAGAAAAAGGGTTTCGAGGGGAAAGTATGCTGAAGTAATACTAGTGATTAATTGTCCGGATGACCTAGTGGAGAGAGTTGAAGGGCTGCTATGGGATCACCTTGCTTTAGGGGTGGCTAAATTAAAAATGTGATTTTTACTAAATAACAGTGTGAATTTATAAGGATGAGATTATTGTATGATGATCTTATTTCTTCGTTATTCATTTTTAAGATCATTCAATTTTTGCAGCCTGTAGAAGTCGGGCGAGGGTAAATCTTAAATCGTCCCCGTTTGAACCAGATTTGAGGGTTCGGGCAAATTAGGTGCTGTAATCATCCGTTAGAGCTGGATTCGAATTCGTTTGAGTGAATAAAAGTGCTCTAATCGCCTGTTTATTCCGGTCTCTAGTTCGTTCGGGATTTATGAAGTCTATCAGTGAAAAAATTGTGTGAAATAACAAATAAAATTTAAGGTATTATGATATTATTTATGAATAGAGTGCAACTAAGAAAGGAACTAGCTCTCCATACAGAATTTAGATGTTAGGGGATATGTATGAAAGGGGGGACAAGAATACTTATTTTTAGGAAGTTAACTACGACTTTTGTTACGACTTCGCTTCTTTCCATTTTTTTCGCTCTTTTCACGATCAATTTTGGCTCTGAAATGGAATATAATCAAGGAAATCAGTTCCTCGGTTGGTTCTATGTTTATACAATGTATATCGGATTAATCATCCTTTTATATGGAAATATTGTATCCGTGGTGATTGAACTTTTACAGAGAAAGTGGTTTCAACAGTATGATTGGTTGTATGTAATGCTTCTTGGCTTATTTGGATTAGCCAATGGTATCCTGTTTCATAATCTATTGGCCGCTTTGTATGGAATGATGGCTGCGATTCTCTATGGGATTATCGATAAATGGTTACAGGGCAGAAGGAAAAAGGCAAAAGGTATGAAAGCCGCCTTCCTTATACCAATCGCTACCATTGTTATTTGCTGGGGTTATTTACAGATTATCTCACCTCCCCTGCCACCATTTACAGAGGAAGATGCCATTCTCGAGGCAACTTCTGATGAAGATTCAATTACGGAAGGCTTCCCTAAGTTTGTTGGAAAGTGGGAAGAAAGAATTGAGGATTATCGCGTTATAAAAGAAACGAGTGTAGAAGAAATTGGCAAAGAAACGTATCTCGTTACCTTCACGGAAACGTGGGAGAAAGGAGAGGAAAGGGATACGTGGTCGTTTGCTTATAAAGTGGATAGGAACAGTTTAAGTGCTCAAGGTCTGCAGGGTGGTTTTAAAGAGGATTTGTGAGAAGATTGACGTAAATTCATTCGATGAATGCTTTGACAAAAATCTGCGTAATGCTTTAGGTTCAAATTACCGAATCAATGTATAAACTTGGGAATATGGCCAAGCGTTTCTATTAAGTGACCTTGAATCACTGAACTACATGATACAGAAGTTGTTAGGTCAGTCTTGAAGTAACCGAGCTTGAATAAGCGTGGAAACAAATTGGCTCAAGTGTCTATGCACCATTTATGAATGTTTTCTCATTGCCCTACTTGTTATCCCTGAAATTCATATAACGAACCGAGGCACTGCTGATATAACGAATTTTGAGTTGATTAAAACGAATATTTATTAAAAAAGCCATTTTGACTAATAAATTATCAAAATGGCTTTTTCCTTTAAAAATGAATGAGGATATAATAACGTTTGTTATTTGTTTAACATTTCCGCGTCCAACTCCAGCATAATCGGACAATGGTCACTCCCCATCACATCCGGATGTGCCACGGACTGAACAAGAGCGTTTTTTAGCCGCTCCGAAACGATGAAGTAATCGATCCGCCAGCCAATGTTCCGCTCCCGAACCGTCTTCATGTACGACCACCAGGTATAGATCCCTTCCGTATCCGGGTGGAAGTACCGCAATGTATCAATGAAACCATTGGACAGGATTCGCGTCATTTTACTCCGTTCCTCTACTGTAAAGCCGGAGTTACCTTTATTCGTCTTAAAGTTTCTAATATCGATATCTTCATGCGCAACGTTTAAATCGCCGCAATAGATGACTGGTTTTGAAGCATCAAGTTCACGCAGGTATTCAAATAGTTTATCTTCCCATTCAAGGCGCTCCTCAAGCCGTGTTAAATCACGCTTTGCATTTGGCGTGTACACATTAACGAGATAGAAATCTTCGTATTCGAGCGTGAGGATGCGACCTTCGATTTCCGAATCCTCACTACCAACTCCGTAACGGACGTTTATTGGTTTAACCTTCGTAAAAACAGCCGTCCCAGAATAGCCTTTCCGCTCGGCATAGTTCCAAAATTGATGATAGCCTTTTAAGTCCAAATCTATTTGATCAGCTTGTACTTTCGATTCCTGAATACAGAAGATGTCTGCATCTATCTCCTCGAAGTAATCCAGGAATCCTTTCCGGACACAAGCACGTATTCCATTCACATTCCATGAGACCAACTTCATTTTATATTAACTCCCTTTAATTCTAATCGTTTCATCTTGCATAAAGTTTATTGTAACATAAACCTCCGCGGCCGAGGGTTTAGGAGAAAGGGAAATATATTTTAAAAAAGAGATTGACAGTTACGTGTATTAAGCATATAATACAGCATATCGGATGTATTGCGTGCTTAATACGCTCTGTTTACACCTAGTGTACTAACTTCTTAATACACAATTATACCCTCAGTGTATTAAGTGTTTAATACATAAAAGGACATAAAAGATATTAACTTCAGGAAATGAGGAGGGTTATATTGAAGATTACGTTTAATAAACGGGATCCCGTTTACGTACAGGTCGTACAGCATTTCAAAGAGCAAATTGTGAGTGGCAAGTATGAGTTGGGACAAGAAATTCCATCCCGTCGCGAGCTGGCGAATCAGTTGAAAATTAATCCGAATACGGCACAACGAGCATATAAGGAAATGGAGGAAGCGGGCTTGATTTTTACAGAGGGAAATAATCCGAGTCGCATTACGAAGGATGAGCAAGTATTACGTGATCTTCGTACAGAGCTAATAGAAGGTGCAGTGGATCGCTTGATTGCGGCTGTTGAACCGGTTAATATTCCGATCGATGAATTGATTGGGCTAATTCAAGAGAAATATGAAGAACAGAGGAGGGGACAGGTTTGATCGAAGTGAAGAATGTGACGAAGAAATTTGGCAGGAAAAAAGTACTTCAAGGAGTCTCTTTCACAGCGAATAAGGGGGAGATCACTTGCCTGATTGGTGTGAATGGGGTCGGGAAAACAACGATTTTAAATGGTATTGTAAACCTCACACCTATGTCGAGTGGTGAAATTTTAATTGATGGCGAGAAGCTTACAAAGGAAACATATGAAAAAGTGGCTTTCATTCCAGATGCGATCACGATGCTCCCTCATATGCGAATCGAGGAAGCGATGCAATTTATGCAGGACTTTTACAATAGCTGGAACAATGAACGGGCGGAGGAATTATTACAGTTTTTTAAATTGAAAAAGGAAGATCGCATTTCAAGTCTATCGAAAGGGAATGTGGCAAAAGCGAATCTATTGTTAGGGCTTGCTCTTGATGTAGATTATTTATTAATGGATGAGCCTTTTTCCGGAATCGATATCTTCAGCCGGGAGCAAATTGCCGATGTATTCACGAGTCACTTAGTCGAGGACCGCGGTGTTATCATTACGACACATGAAATAAACGATATCGAACATATTATCGATAAAGTTGTACTCCTTGATGACGGGATTGTGTTTAAGGAATTCGAAACGGAAGAGATGCGGGAAGTGGAAGGAAAATCGGTAGTTGACGTGATGAGGGAGGTTTATCGCGGATGAATAATTATTTGAAGTTAGTGAATTTCGAGCTTGGCCGGTTTATTAAAATCTATTTCATTCTTGCAGGAATTACGATTGCTTCTCAGCTAATCGGTGCGGTACGCGTTGCAAAAAATTATATGAACCTATTTAACGAAGAAATATATACGAGCGGTATGACGACAGAGCAGTTTATTGAGCAATACGGACATTTGAGCTTACTGGATTTGCAATACTCGCAATGGTTTAACCTGCCTATCATTTTTGCTGCGGCGGTTTTAATCATTTATTCCTTCTTCATCTGGTATCGGGATTGGTTGGGGAAGAATACGTTCATTTACCGACTGCTCATGCTGCCAACAGCGAGGCTTAATATATATTTAGCGAAGGCGAGTGCTATTTTTCTGATGGTGCTTGGGCTTGTCGCTTTGCAGGTTATTTTATTAAATGTAGGGTCTAATATTTTGAAATGGATAGTTCCCGCTAATTTGCGAGTGGATCTAGGAATTATGGAGTTTATTGAGAATGCAATCGGTGGGCTTACAGTGGGTATAATTATCCCAACGAGCTTTACTCAATTTTTAATCCATTATGGGGTTGGCTTTATGGTTGTGTTTATTTTATTCACGGCAATTCTTTTTGAAAGAAGTTACCGGTTTAAAGGAATTGCGTATGGGATTGGTTATGCAATTATAGCGTTCGTTGTCTTTTTTGCGCCGTTTGTCGTGGAGATGATTTTAGGAAAAAGCTATTTATATCCAATCGAATTATTTATTCTTGAAGTCTTATTGTGGGTGGTTGTTACAGGGATGAGCATTTGGGTCAGCAATTATTTATTGAATAAAAAAGTCACGGTATAGGAGGGGAGCTTTGTGAAGAAGTATTGGAAAATCGTAATTCTGCCAATTTTTATTGTTATAACATTTGGCGTTTTATATGTGCATCACGCAATTGCTAAGGAAAGTTTACCACAGTTTGAGTTGGTGAATGTTTCAGGTAATGAAGAGAACGGGGAAGATATCTTTGTTTACGGTGATTATTTGACGGATAGGAGTTCCGTTTGGGAAGCGTTTAGACTTAGTACAGATGGGATTAAGTATTCTAGGGATCGGAATTTCTTAGAACAATTTAATACATTCTTCCAAACACAGGAAATGGAGCAGCTGATGAATGAAGAACGGAATTTTATGAGAGGGAAGGAAGAAGATCCAACTCGATTTGTTGATGATGGGGAGCGGATAGCATATGCCGGACCATCAAATATTTACTTTGAGTCAAACGAACTTGAGGTGGATGTACTGGATAGAGAAAGTCGGGAAAGAAAATCGTTTAAAGTGGATATACCGGATAGCGAAAGAACGGATCACTCGTATGTAGAACAAGTACAGCTCCTTGATGATACACTTTATGTGGCAACTGTTAATTATATTATGGAGGAACAGGAATTACATGTCTATGAAATTTCGCTGAGTGATGAAACAATTGAGGACCAGGGTGCCATTGTGAGTGATTCAGCCCATAGTTATTTTTATGTATTAAATGATGGGCTGGGGATTCAACAACAAGGGTATTTCATTGTTAGAGTAGAGGATATCGAATGGGATGAAGAGATGTATACTTCAGAGTTAGTTGGGGAAGAATACTTTATTTATGATTTAGAGACAAAAGAGAAGCAGAACATTAAAGTTCCGGAAGAGTTTGCAGCAGCAGAGGAAGAATACAGGGCGGCAGAGCAAGACGATATGGAGGAAGTGCAAGATTGGGAAGAAGAAGTGATCTATCCGATGAACTATACGAGTATCGGAAAGGAAGAACTTTACTTTATAAGCTTCACGTCTGATGGGCTGAAATACTATCCATATCATTTGAAGGAAAATAAGCTAGGTAAGGAAAAGGACATCAGCTTTGACGAGAACATTATAAGTGGACTTTCCGAAGTATACCCTAAAGGGGATCATCTGTATTTCCATAGTAATACAGGAGAAGATGGAAATCAGAAAAAGTTGTTTAAGGTTGACCTCGTAAGTGGTGAAATAGTCTATGAAGGAGAAATCAAGCTTACCGATGTGCCGAAAGAGACGCATGTTTATCATGTAGAAATCAATTCAATTGAAGAAAAACGGTAAAGAGAAACGTGGCTTTAGCATTAGTCTAGAGCCACGTTTTTATATATTTTATCAAGCTTTTCCTCGAGTAAATCCATATGGACGATTCTTGCTTCCCGAATATATTCTTTCCCTTCCACAAACAATAAGAGAACGGGAATGGTGAAGATGGAAAAGCGCCCAGCCACTGCTTCCACATCATCTGCATTAATGTGAGCGGGATGAATCTGGGGATAGTTCTCCAGCAAGCTTTGCACCTTCGGGAGTAAGGCATGACAGACACTGCAGTTGGTTCGTGAAATATATAGGAAAGATAAGGGGTGGCAATTGATGAAGTCGTCAATTTCTCGAATGGAATGAAGCTCTTGGAATACGCGCATGCTATGACCTCCAAATGTAAGATTTATTTTATTATTATAACAGGGAAGTGTGCTTAAACCATGTTTAATGTTTATGTGGACTTAAAGCGGGAAAATGATTAGAAAAAAGAATCTGAGGTGAACGTAATGAATGATAAAGATAAAAGTTTTGAAAAAGTCCCAGAAAAGAAGCCGAAATGGAATGAAGAGCGCCGCAATGAGCTTGATGAATTCAAACAACAGCAGCATGTTGATGACATCCCTCTCGAAGATTTGAAAATCGAACAAGAAGATGAAAAAGACAAACACAAAACAAAAGACAACTCCCAAAGCGAACAAAAATATAAATAGCGGGACATGGGGTCAGAGCATTTGTCCCAGTTTGGGTCATCCGAGTTAAGGCGTAAATTCACATAACCAGTTCCAGTTGGTGCTAGTATTTGTTGAAGAGGGCAGTGATAGTCTGGATCAGTCCCCACAAGCAATAAGCTATTTTCGGAAAAGTTATTGACAAGCTCGCTCACTGCCCTTCAACGAAAAGAACTGATAACAGTCATCACTTCCCCGAATATTAAACACAAAAACGACCACTGACATATGAACATACATGTACTATTCACCGCTCCATTAGTACCCGAACAAGTACACCTAGGTCCTATTGAAACAGGAGGTATACGATTATGCCCGAAGCTATGATTATCCGATTGATTGTTACTGCGGTTGTGCTCGTAATCATTGTTGTTATTCTCATCCGCTTTCGAAACGGTAATTCAACGGAGGCGGGTCCTTCTGATTCGCTCGACATCATGAAAAGGCGTTACGAAGAAGGTGAGATTACGAAAGAAGATTATGAAGAAGCAAAAAGGCGTCGAGGGAAAAAATAAACTGGGACAGGGTCTCTGACCCCATGTCCCAGTTTCATTTACGCTTTGAAGCGGGTGAATTTTTCTTCGAGTGGTGTTCGTTCTTTTGGTGTTGGTTTTTCGTCAAAGTACCCGAGGTGGATAAAGCCGACAATTTTTTCATTATCTTTAACATCAAGAATCTCTTTTACTTTCGGATCGTATATATGCGGATTTGTTTTCCAAACGACGCCAAGCTGTTTCTCCCAAGCGAGCAGCCAGAAGTTTTGAATCAGCGTTGCAATCGCTCCGAAGTTTTCATCCCACTGTTTTTCCATTTCCGGAACATCCATCACAGCGACTAATATTGCATTCGGTTCGTTCAAATAGTTCTCCCGGTTCTCCTGTCTTGCTTCTGGATATGTTGCTGCTACTCGCTTTGCAAATACCGGCAGCTCTTCCTCTCCAACGAAAATAAAGCGCCACGGTTCGCGCATCCCATGAGTCGGTGCCCAGCGCGCATCCTGCAATAATTCCCGCACGATTTCTTCTGTGACCGTTTTATCGTTATACCCTTTCTTAATCGCCCTTCGCTCCCGAATAATATTCGCTAAATATGTCTTCTCCATTTTTTCAGGTCCCCTATTTGTTTAATATATTCTCTCATTGATTGTAGTTCAGGATGAATGATAAAGCAATTCACATGGAAATCAAATAGTTTGTGAGGTTCATCACTGACTTTTCCTAGAAATGCAGATAAAATAGAAGGTAGGTAAAAGAATTGGAGGCTACATAAATGACGCTTTACGACGCACTAGTGTTTATACATATTTTCTCAGCTATTCTCGGGATGGGGCCGGGCATGGTAATGACTGCTGTCGTCACGCTATCGAAACCAGCTACGATGACGGAGTTAAGGCATTCTTTTAAAGTAAGAAATTCGTTACATATATTTACAATGGTAGGCGGAACGTTACTACTTGTCACCGGATTATGGATGGGCGCTCTGAATCCGTTTTGGTTCAGACAAGGCTGGTATATTGTTAGTCTCGTACTCTTCCTTGTTGCGCTTGTGATGGGACCGGTCGTGCTCAGTCCACGTTCGAAGCCGATCAAGCAATTGTTTGTCGATGTAGAGGGAGACGAGATCCCTCAGGTGTATTACGATTTATCGAAGGAATTATTCTTTTATGAACGGATTATTAATGTGATTTTCCTTATCATTATAGCGTTGATGATTTTAAAGCCGTTTTAGGAAATAAAAAACGGCTCTTCCTATTGTGGGAAGTATTTGAAAATAGCTATCTCCGACCAATGAATATGATACCCTTTCTTAAAAGGGAATGAGTGTAATGAGCATTTCAAGACCTCGATTGACTTTAATATTAGCTTGTTAATTACTCTGTGAAAGTTCAGTTTATTATACTAAAATTTTTTCGCGAAAACATATGAAAATTAGCAGAGTCTTTGGAAGTGTTTTTACGTACTCATAATCTCAGCGAAAGTGATGATTATTGGCTGTTTGTAAATGTGCATTTTTGTAAACGCTTAAAAGGCATCTAGATTATTCAAAACTAAAATGGATGTCGTACTATTATTTTAGAAGTGAAAATAATACCTTGCATTATAGAGTATTTGTGATACAATCTTTATAAGATTATTATCCGGAAAACCTTAGCCTTCTTAGGAGGTGCATATTTGGAAATTAGCAAAGAATTGCTTAAAGGGCATATTGATATGCTTGTTCTTTCACTCATAAGTAAACGTGATATGTATGGTTATGAAATAGTAAAAAAAGTTCGTATTGAAAGTGCTGGGGCTTTTGAATTAAAGGAAGGCACTTTATATTTAGCTTTAAAGCGGATAGAGAAACAAAAGTTGGTGACTTCTTATTGGGGAAATGAACAAGGTTCCGGTGGGCGAAGGAAATATTATCAAATCACCGATAAGGGTAAAAATGAATTAGAACAAAAAGTTAGTGAGTGGGAATTTATAAAAAAGAACATCGACACTTTTTTGAAGTAAAGGGGGATAATATGACAAAAGTTGATGAATACGTAGAAAAGCTGTACAAAAACGCAAATCCGAATCATCCAGAAACAATAGAATTGAAAGAAGAAACTCGGACGCACTTGTATGATTCGATAAAGGAAATAAAGTGTGAAGGATATTCAGAAAATGAGGCTTTTGAAATTGCGGTTGAACGTTATGGTGGATTTGAACAAGCTGAAAAATTAATTTCACTTATGAAAATACGCCAAAAAACATTTGCTAAATGGTTACTTACAATAGGTTTAATAAGCCTCTTGATTGGCGGTTCTAGTTTCATTATTTTATTATATATAGGAAATGTTCATGATGAGCATTTCGCCGAAATTGGATATGGGATTGAAAAAAACTTAACACAACTAAATGGCAAGAACTTTGAACAATCGTTTACTGAAGAGCCTTCTATTATAAATGCATATTTATATAATACAGAACAATCAAGAATCGGTAGTCCTGATCTTACTTATAGGGGGAAAAATCAGTGGGTGCCCTCACTCTTTAAAAGAGAAGCATTTTATGGCATGGAACACACTCTTATATCATTAGAAGTTGTTGATGTGAGAACAATTGGCTTTCTTTTATTTATTGTTGGCTTTACAGCTTATTATATTTTATTTACTTTATGGGGCTTAATCCAATTATATCACACAGATCATTTAACAATACTTTGGATAACATTATTGGTATTATTAAATGCTTTAGGATATTTGTTGTTTTTGTTAAAAAAGCAGCGAAAAAAGATACCCATGGAAGAGACATATGAGTATTAAATCGACACTTTTGAACCAGTATATGTTCAAATTGTCCATCACATAAAAGCCCAGATAATAAATGGGGTATATAATACCGGTAAAAGACTGCCATCTAGATGAAAGTTAGCTTCTCTGCTTAAGGTTAATCTGAATACGATTCAAAAGGCACTCACTGAATTAGAAAAGCAAAATATAATTGCCACCGATAATAATAAGCCCAGTTATATTAAAATTAGCCCTTCTCAAATTAAAAAAATGCGTTCAGAATTAATTCAGACTGCCCTGGATAATTTTTTAACGAGTTAAAGATATTGAATATAAATTATGAAGAAGCCGTTAAGATAATTGAAAATCATTCAAAACCATATCAAAGTAGGTGCCGAAATGCTAAAAAATCAGTTATTAGTTGAAATGAAAAGATCCTTAACTTTTAGAAACTTGTTGATTTGGTTGTCTATAATAGTTATATTACCAGCAGTAAGGTTTTATGTAATAAGTGAAGGATATCAATTTTACAAGCCGATTGAAGTGTTTCAGGAAACAGTATCAGCATTTGTTCCATTGCTGTTTCCAGCTCTGGCTATTATTATTTATTTGCCATCCTTCTTACATGAGCAAAGAAACAATTTTATTTTGTACACACAATCGCGAATACCCTTGAACACTTATATACTTAGCAAAGGTATAATAAATGCTTTTTTAACAGGTGTGGTAATTTTTTCGCTTATTTTCTTTACCTTCATTTTTGTTGTCTATGTAGAGCCACATCTAGGTATCATTTATTACACGCCTATAGATGAAAACGCATTTATTCCCACTTTTACTTTTTCAAGCCTTTTATCGTATGGTGATTTTGTTTATTGCTTTACTTATGCTTTGTGGGTTTCTATTAATGCAATTGTATACTCTACAATCGCTTTCATGCTGTTACTTGTGCTAGAAAATCCTTTTGTTGCCTTATCTGCACCTTTTGTTTATTATCACGTATTCAATTTTATTACAGGTGTGTTGAATATTGCTCAATTTTCTCCATTAAGTACGATTTTCCCTTTTAATATAGAGGAGCAGCCTTTTTGGACTATAATGGTTCCATTCTGCTTTTTGCTAATTATTTTATTAGGGATTTATGCATTCGTATTAAAAAAACGGAAAGACTGGGTGGTATAAGGTATGAATCTAGGTAGCTATCGTTTCAAAGATTATCTAGGGGATGTAATTAATATTAGATGGATTGCAGCAGGAGTAGTATTTTACTTTTATAGCGTTTTATTAAAGCGGGATATTGCTGTAACAGCAGTCGAATTGAATAAAACTTTTAATAATTGGGATTTTACCCTTCGGTTACTTACTGATATGTATCTTATCGTATACTTTTTAATTCCTATAACGCTTTTTATTTCGTTTAAATCCATCTTAAAAGATTTCGATTATCAAATATTAATTCGTTTGGGGTCTTATAGACAATGGGTATTCAACTCTATAAAGCAGTTTTGGGTGAGGAGTTCCCCACTCTTTCTTTTATGGATATTTATTTCGTTGTTTATGACGATCGGATTCCCACTTTCCGGAAATTGGAGTCAACTTAGTCGAACTAATCATATAACGAATCCCATTTCTGATTTAGCACATTATTTTACAAGCCCGGTGACAGCTTTTGCATCACAAATCACTTTAATACTTATTGCTATCTCTTTGTTACATGTGATTTTGGCAACCATTTATGTGATTACTAAAAGCAAAAATTTTATTCTTTTAATTAGTATAGGTGTTTTTCTGGGATGTATCATAGGATTTAAATTAATTCCAGAAGAATTATTATTCTTATCTCCAACTAGTTATTTGTCAATTACACAAGGGATTAATAACTTTAATTCTCTAACTATAAATTATATTGTTGTCGGCATAATTGGTGCAGTTTTATTTTTATTTTTACACTTTTTTATAGATATAAACAAGAAAAAATATATACAATTAATAAGACCATACTTTCCAAGAGCTATTTATTTGTTTCTTTGTATTATAGGAATTATCTCATCGGCAAATATTACATCTAGTTCAGTTGATACAACCGTATGGGATGTTTGGATAGTATCCTTTATTGGTGTAAGTGCTGAAAGCTTTTCTTACCTTTCTTTCTTTACTTATACAATTATTTTCTTTGGGTTTATATACTTAATACAATTATTTTTAAGTAATGAGATTGGTCAACTAGGATATTACAAGATTATAAGGTATCAGAGTTTACACAAGTGGTTCTGGAGTTGGATGAGGAAATTATTAATAAATATTGTAGCTTTTCTATTATTATTAATGGGCCTTTCTCTTATTATAGCAGCTTTATTTGATGTGAAAGCTAATTTCTATACAACGATATTTACAAATCCAATGTTTGAGGTTATGTATCACTTTTTTGTTAATGGTTTTTTACAAGTTGGGTTTTATGTATTAGCAATTTTTATTGTTTCCTGGATAAGTAAAGAATCAATACATGGGTTGATTTTAATTAGCGTATTTATGGTGTTAATGCTTCCCGGCATTAATACACATGCTATTATTCCAGTAGGCTTAAACGGTATGAGTTACTTATTAAATTATTCACCGTACTATTTAACATCTATCCTTCTTTTAATGAATTTAATTTTACTTTGTGTCATTCATTTTCTTTTCAGAGGGAGTTTAAAAATATAATTGGAAGGTGTGAAAGCATGTCTGTTATCTCATTGAGGAATGTAAGTAAGTCGTACAAAGGATTAACTCTTTTTGATAATATTGATTTAAGTATTGAGCAAGGGAAAATTTACGGTTTTGTCGGCCCAAATGGATCCGGTAAATCTGTTTTATTTAAAATGATATGTGGTTTCGTCTTTCCGGATAGCGGCAAAATATTAGTTGATGGACTGGAAATGGGTAAAAGTAAAAGGTTCCCTGAAAACTTTGGTATTATTATTGATCGTCCAGGATATATTGCTAACAAGACAGGATTTCAAAACCTGAAAGAGTTGGCATTAATTAGGGGGAAGATAAATGATGATAAAATATCAGAAACAATGAAAATTGTTGGGTTACAACCGCAGGCAAAACAAAAGGTTAAAAATTATTCCCTGGGCATGAAGCAAAAACTTGCAATTGCCCAATCTATTATGGAGGATCAAAAAGTCCTTATTTTGGATGAAGCATTTAATGCCTTAGATGCTGAAAGTGTAGAACGAATTCGTAATTTACTCCTTTCTTACAAAGAAGAAGGGCGGACTATTTTAATCACAAGTCATAATAAGGAAGACATAAATCTTCTTTGTGACCATGTATTTCGAATCAATAATCATAAACTGGAGTCACTTGATCGTTAAATAAAATAAGAGAGTGTACCGTTACATACACTCTCTCTAATATTATTAATTACTTCTCCAACTACCAGTTACCTGAACGTTTACCGGAGTTGTTAGATCATTACTAAATTGAACGCGGGCTCTATTTCCTTTTGAAACAGAGTTTGGTAGATTTCGGACTTGATTAGAATTTACGCTTCTAACCCATGCCCCTGTGCCAGAGCTTGCTTGCATCCTAGCATCAACCGTATAAGAACCTCCTACCGAAGTGGATCTTAGATTACCATATTTTCCCGAAGATGCCTTAGTTTGATAGCTTGTGTAACCACTTCCATTAAATTTACCGACTGTTGTATTATAGTTAGTGTAAGCAGTTCCGGCTTCTGCAAACCCAGCAACAGCAAGTAAACCGACAGCTAAGGCGATTGTTAGAAATATAGTCTTAGTCTTAAAAAATTTATTACCACAATTGGTAGAAGAGAGCAACTCATGCTGCTATTTGAGTCTCGAACAGTTATTTTCTAGTCAGTTTCTTTTAGTTTCTATTTTGGATTATCACTATGAAGGTGACAAGAAAATCATTCATGAGGTGGCTTCAACTCGCCCAATTCAAGATGAGTTTGCAAACAAAGAGTCTTATACAAAGGAGGGAACGATGGTTTACCAACTAGGAATAAAGAGCTTGTCATCCATTTGCGTAAAGAGTTTTATGGAAAAATAAGAGGAAGCCAATAGTAAACGGGGTAATTCAAAAGAGTTACCTCATATATTCAGAATATAATGTTTGGTTTGAAGAAGCATTTTTAACTATAAGGCGGTGTGCATTATAAAAAATCCAAAAAGCTGGAAACATCCTGCACTGCTACTAATAACAATCGGAATATCAAATATCGGAGACTTTATCCATCTTGTTGCGATAAACATCATGGTGTACCAGCTCACTGGTTCCGCAGCGGCAGTAGCTGGTCTCTGGATCATCAGCCCCTTAACAAATATCGTTACGAAGTTTTGGACAGGAAGTTTCATTGATTACCGGAGTAAGAGAAAAGTAATGGGAGCCACGTTTATTTTGCGGGGATTGTTCATCTGTTTAATCCCATATGCTCCAAACATGGTAGTAATTTATGGCATTCTCGTAATTTTAAGTGTCGGGAAAGCTTTCTATAATCCTGCATCCATGACGTATGTTGCGATTCTTATCCCGGCAGAAAAAAGGAAGCGCTTTAACTCTGTTCGGTCATTTGTCGATTCTGGAGCTTTTATTATCGGTCCGGCCATTGGAGGGGCATTGATCCTATCCACCTCGGTTGAAGCTACCTTGTGGATAAATGCAGTATCTTTTATCTTCGCAGCAATCTTATTATTATTCTTACCGGAAAAAGAAGAGATTGATAAAGAAGCTATCCCCGCATTAACTATTTCCCAAGTCGTCCGTGACTTTACGGTTGTGCAAAAGTTCATGAGGGAAAATAAGTATGTAACTTTTATTTATCTCGGATCCATTATCATTATGATCTTTTCCTTTGCGATGGATGCTCAGGAGGTTGTTTTTACGCAGCAGGTCATCGGTCTTTCGGAATTGGAATATAGTTTATTGATTAGTATTACAGGCATTGGATCGCTCGTAGGGGCAATGCTTTTAACGATTTTTTCGAATAAAATGTCATTGCGCCATATGATAGTGATCGGATTGATTATGTGGACGGTCGGTTACGTGATTTATGCATTTTCCTGGTCGTTCGCTTCCATAATTGTTGGCTTTGTCATCTTAGGGTTCTTCAATGTTTTCCTTAATGCAGGAATCATGACCTTTTATCAAAATAACGTTCCGATCGAGGTGATGGGCAGAGTTACAAGTATTTATCAGCTTATTCAAAGTGCGATCCAAGTAATATTTATTTTAGCAATTGGTGTTGTGGCAGATCTTGTTTCCTTACGAATGACCATTGTTACATTGGCTCTCGTGATGTTAGTTGCATCGATAATTTTTTCCGTTTCTGTATTGAAACCTGACAAGCAAGGGTTTTATCGGGAGGATGACGGGGAGTCGAATTTGGAAGTGAAATAAAGATTAAGGATTTGTTCTGGAATGGCAATTAGAGTAGTAATTTTAATCTTGATATTTGGATTGGTTAGGGGGGAATAGCCGTGCTAAAATTCATCGGAATTGATATAAAAAAACACCATAAAGAAGTAGTTGAATTTCGAAAAGATTCATTTAGAGTAAGCTTCGGTGATGCCTCAAACTTTATTGCAACGGACTATTTAAGATGGCTGGAAGAAAAAATAGCTGAATTTCCAGAGGGCTTTGTTCTAATTGAAGAAGACAAAGAATATATCGGACAGCTTGAACTATCGATTCGTGAATACGAAGGCAAAAATATAGGATATGTACATTTGTATTATTTAATACCTGAAAAACGTGGGCATGGCATAGGGGAAAAGTTATATCATTACGCACTACAGTTTTTTGGAAAAAATAAAGTTAATGAATACCATCTAAGGGTTTCTCCAACAAATACCGGTGCTATTAGATTTTATCGCAAAGTAGGAATGGAGGAAACGGGTTCTGAAGTTGGTGGGAAGGTGATCAGAATGAGAGGGTATTTATGAGTATAGGTTAGTTTTATAATGGTTACAATTTATTACGCATTAATAGTCTGTAATACCCACCTCTAAACAGGAGGGAAGCCCAGCATGTGGAGGTGGGGAATATACAGTCCGTAAATCCCTGACTCTGTTCATCTAACATTCAGTGGGGGAGGTAAGGAAAGGTAAGAAAACCCTACTGAAGTTTCACTTTATATGAAAGTATGACTTAAACAAACAGGTGCGTTTCTTCAAGAAGGAGATCGAACTCTTTTGTTGAAGTATAGGGCAGTTTAGTGCAAGAAGGATAAAGTGTTCTTATGGTAAAATACAGGTAGAAAATTGTTTAGGTTTTGTTCAACAAACGATTGAGACTGGAGAGAGCAGGTGGTTTAATTGTTTAAGGGATGAATGGTCTTATTTATTCCTGCACGTTTGGAAATCCGCTTGATGAATCGAACGGTACTCAATGTTAGAATTACGCTAAGTTATTGTGCTAATGGGGCAGGATAGCTAATTATAAAATATTGATTATTATTTAGTTGAAATGGGATGATGTTTAAATATGATGAAAAACCATACTAAGTTTGGGAAGGTAATTGGTTGGTTAGGTTTTCTATTATTTATGCTTGGATTTATGTTTAATGAGTGGATAGGTGTGTTGGCAGAAGATATTCCAGAAGAATTCTATCCATTTCCTCACCATCAATGATAACAGGGATAATTCTACTCCTTCTTTCTAATTTCTTTAGAAAGAAGAATATTTAGTTTTTTAATCTAACTTAGATTCAATTAACAGGTGCTTATCTTTAATAAAGAAATTGATGTGAATGAAAAAATTTTTGATAAAATGATAATAAGAAATTTCTATTTCATACGAGGGGGAGTATATATGTTATGGGAAGAAGTTCGAAAAGCATATCCTGATAAATGGGTTGTATTTGAAGCAATCGAAGCTCACTCAGATAGTAATTATCGCATAGTAGATGACATAGCCGTAATAGATACTTTTGACGACTCAATGGACGCATTCCGTCTCCACAATGAATTACACAAGCAAAAGCCTAATCGGGAACTATACTTCTTTCATACATCTAGAGAGGATCTCGATATACTTGAGAAAAAATGGACTGGACTTAGAAAAATATGATTAAGATAAAGGAAATATCAAAATTACCATTTATAGAGGTTACAGTTATTTTTCAAGGACGAAGCTTAAAATTAGAAAATGCTTTAATTGTTTGAGTACTATTGTCTTTTCTAACAAATGGGGTAGCTTCATTCAACAAGAGTTTTTGCAATTTTAAATAAAAAGTGACTAAAAGGGTGGGGCTGCATGAAGAATAGCTTTATTGAACACATTCAAAAGGTTTATCCTAACCTCCCAATTGAACAGTTTTATCTTAATGAAATTGGCCAAAATAACGACGTGTTCATTGTAAACGAATCTTTGGTTTTTAGATTTCCGAAATATAAAAATGGAATCCTTCAATTAAAAAGAGAGACGGAAATTTTGAATTACATTAAAGATATCATCTCGACCCCTATTCCGAATCCAATTTATCATTCCTTTGAAGGGTTAGAACCAGGTAAGGTCTTTACTGGTTATAATCTAATAGCTGGTGTTCCTTTGTGGAAGGAAAGTTTAAAAGGTATTAAGAATTATGAATTGGTTAAAGGAGTAGCAAAGCAATTTGTTTCTTTTCTTATAGAATTACATGCGATTTCAGAAGAAAAAGTAAGTCGAGATTTGAAACTAAAGGTTCGTAATCCTCGTATAGAAATGTATAACTTGTATGATAGGATTCAAAAAAAGCTATTTCCTTATTTTGGAAAAGACGCTCAAGAAGAAATAACATACACATTTGAAACGTTCCTAAAAGGGGAAGCGTTCTCAAAAGTAGATATCACACTGATACACGGAGATTTTGGTGCATCTAATATCTTATGGAATCCGGAAACAAGTAGAATTTCGGGGATAATAGATTTTGGTGGTTCTGGATTAGGAGACCCAGCTTATGATTTTGCGGGAATACTCTCCAGCTATGGTAGAGACTTTTTTGATATGTGTATAAGCCTATATCCTAACGGTGACCAGCTATCAGAACGGGTTAAATTCTATAAGCGTACGTTTCCTTTGCAAGAAGCATTGCACGGGATTGAGAATGACGATAAAGAGGCATTTGAAAGTGGAATTAAAGATTTTAGATAGATTCCTGTAAGCTATCTGGTGCATGGTTTGGTTATCGTATTAACAGGACAGGATTGTTTAACAACAGAGAAGTTGTTCTTAGTGATATTTAACAAATAGTTGCTGTGATTTTCTGCTAATACTATCAGTGAATAGAGAAATTTATAAAAGCAATTGCAGGAGGAGAAAATATGTTTGAATATAAGATTGATAATGATGTTTCTTTGAGAATGTTTACGGAGGATGATGCAGAGGAGTATTATCATTTAATAGTTGACTCAAAGCAACATTTAAAACAATGGATCACTTGGGTAGAAGCTGTCGAAAGTCAAAACGATACAAATGAGAGCTTAAAACAAAGAATCGAAGGATTAGTGGAGAACGGTGGATATCCTAAGTGGTTTGCAATTATATATAAAGGAAGAATAGCAGGTACGATTGGATTTAATGAAGTTGATAAATTTAATAATGTAGGGGAATTAGGTTATTGGCTAGGTAGGGGCTTTCAAGGCAAGGGCGTAATATCTAGGGCCTACAAAACGGTGATAGATTATGGATTCAAAGAACTTTCACTCAATCGGATTGAAGTTTATATAGCTGCTGGAAATGAGCGAAGCAGAGCTATACCCGAAAAATTTGGTTTTATTGAAGAAGGTAGAATAAGAAAAACAGAATGGTTAAATGACCATTATGAAGATCAAATAATTTACGGGATTTTGGCGGAAGAGTGGAAGTGAAAATTCACTAACGGGTGCAATCCTGAAAAAGGAGAAGCACCTTTTTTGTCGAATATATTCAATAGGGCATGTTTGTTAAAAAAGGAATAAATTTAACCGAAATCGGATTAAAGGGAGTGAAATACTTTAGAATGGATATTAGAAGACCAAATGGTTCTGAACTTGAAAAGATTATTCAACTATCTCCGCAGGCCTTATTCGATGGCACATTAGGTGAAGTAAGACCCACAAATGAAAAAATTAAAAGTCTTATTGAACCATTATTGGAAAAAGGAAGCTATTATTTAATAGCAATTGAAGAAGGTAAACTAATGGGTTGGATCCTTATAGGGGAAAGTAGAGACCAATTTACTGATAAGATGAATGGTTTTATTTATGAGTTATTTGTTTTGGAAGAATTTAGAAGAAGTGGAGTTTCTAAACAATTATTGAGAACTGCTATTGATGAACTAAGAGAAAATGGATACCCTGAGGTTCGTCTAAGTGCATTTGCGGGTAATCAAGCCATTAAACTTTATGAGAAATTGGGCTTTAACCTTAGAACAGTCACCATGACTTTCCCCTTATAGATATGGATTTGCACTAATGGATGGTTACTTCAATAAGAAATAATATATTTTTTATTATTTCGCCTAAACTCAAAACCGCACTGTAACAAAGATTATTAAATATTGGATTTTTTGTATACTGGAGGAGAAATTCAGGCAGCAATTTTTGTGAAGTTTGTCAGTGCGAAGATTGGGTTGATAGAGCCTAGGAAAATGTCTAAAACGGGGTAAAAGTAAAATGAGAAACAAGCGTTTTAAAATAACCCTTTCCACCATCTCCATTTTACTTTTCGGTTATCATATATTCAATTTATTTTATCTCTGGTCAGATATCCCAAGTCAGAACGCCATCCATTTCACTGGTAAGACTCCAGATAATTGGGGTTCCAAATACATTTTATTCGTAATGCCAGTTTTAAGCATCCTCATTTGGTTCCTCATTGGCTTATTAGTCAAAAACCCGGAAAAAATGAACTATGTTAATTTAACGGAAGCGAATAAAGAAATCCAGTTTGCCAGAGTTGGAAAAGTGATGTTGCTTATTCAAAACCTGGGCTTTATAGCCTTTGTTATGGCTAACGAAGCGTTGTTAAGAAATGCAGCAGGACTTGAGTCTGCCTTTCCTTTTGCAGTTTCACTCTTTCTTTTAGCGATTTGCCTTATAGCACCTTTTTATCTTTTGTTCTGGGCATTTTTGTTGAAGTACTGAAGAAGTTAATTGAGGTGTTGGACATTATTATGTAAGTTTATGGAGGTTCTATAGGAGGGAATAACACATGAGAACTGAAAAAGAAATGTTTGACCTAATAATAGATACAGCTCAAAAAGACGAACGCATCCGAGCCGTTTATATGAATGGATCAAGAACCAATCCTAAAGCCCCAAAGGATATCTTCCAGGATTATGATATTGTTTACGTAGTTACAGAAACAGCTTCATTCATAAAAAATGAGAAATGGATCGATATTTTTGGGGATTTAATTATGATTCAAAAACCCGATGAAAACGATAAATGTATAGGGCTAGATGTTGAATTTGAAAAGTCTTATGGATATTTAATGCTTTTTACAGATGGTAATCGAATCGACTTACATATTGAGACAAAAGAAGCTATGATTGAGAACTATACAAAGGAAAAACTTACGATTCCTTTATTGGATAAAGACAGCATCCTCCCTGATATTCCAAAACCTATAGATAAGGATTATTGGGTAAAGAAGCCATCAGAACCTCTCTTTATGAGTTGTTGTAATGACTTTTGGTGGTGTCTGCAGAACGTAGGAAAAGGAATATGGCGTGATGAGTTGCCATATGCAAAACAAATGTTTGAGTTTGTAATAAGGGATAGATTAGATGAAATGGTTTCTTGGTGGATTGGCATAAAATATGATTTCCAAATTTCGGTGGGAAAGATGGGTAAGTATTTTAAACAGTACCTCCCTGATCCCTATTGGGAAATGTATAAAAAGACCTATTCTGACTACAACTATAAGAATTTTTGGAACTCAATTTTTGTAGCTTGCGAATTATTTAGAGTGTTAGCAAAAGATGTTGCAGAACAATTATTATTTACATATCCAATAAATGACGATAAGAAAATGACGGAATTCCTTAAACATATTAGGGAATTACCAGTTGACGCACAAGGTATTTTTGAATAATGCGAAATACGATTTAAATTTTACAATAATTT
>NZ_JAXHDC010000052.1:0-22955 GCF_037072045.1 Oceanobacillus sp. MO10714A
TAATTTCCTATACCATGAAAAAAAGAAGTTATTTAAGTTAAATTTCCCTATTATTACGGCCAGAATCCTAGCCAACGCCACCATGTAAATGCGATGAGCAACGTAATGATTGTAGTTACAACCGTTGCAACAATTCCTGGCAAATAAAAATCTCGCTGCTTAATCAAACCCGTTCCATGAATTACAACGTTTGGCATTGTTTCCACAACTAAAATATAACCGAACAGCATCGTAACCGATGAGGCAAATGCAATAATGACCGGATCAATACCTACTTGTAATGATAAGCCGATTAGGACAGGCATCAGCGTAACAACAGCTGTCGACACATTTGTTACTCCAAGATGATAAATTTGCGATAAAATAACGACTAAACATAAGGCAAGCCATGGGTTACTGAAGGCTTGTTGCACAATATCAGCTGTAAACAATCCCGCAAGTAAATCGATTGCTCCTGTTTCAATCAAGACGAATCCAAGGGATAATGTTGAACCGATGAGCAGCACCATGTCGAAATTCACATCGATTATTTTGTTCCATTTGACAACTCCAATCCTAGGAAATGCTAGGAGTACAACCGCTAAGAGTGCGGGGATCGTCGGATGATAACCATGAAGGGCCTGGGTCATCCACAGTATCACTGTAAGCGTAAGAATGAGCAGACATTTAATTTCCTTACTGGAAAACTTACCTAACGCCGTCTGCTTCTCTTTCATCTCCTTCTGCAAATCACTAAATGAATAATCCTCTGGTGGATAGCAAAACCAGACGATAATCGGAATAGTAATAATCAATAGCAACCAGATCGGCAATGCATAGATGAACCAATCTAGATAGGATAAAGACGTTCCAAGATAGGATTGCAAAATTTCAATCGTCAAGATATTTCCAATTGCAGCCGTTAAAATCGCTGTACCACTTATATTCCCCGCAAAAGCTGTCCCGATAAGCATCAGCTTACTGAAATTACTTTCCCTACCTGCACCTACTACCCGCAATATGGAAAGAACCACCGGCGTTATGAGCTGGGCTCTTACCGCTGTTGCCGGAATAAAAAAAGCCTGCACCTGCATAAGTAAAAACATCCCAGCAAAAATCCCTTTTGGCGACTTACCCCATTTTCCAAGAATCGCATAAGTAACCCGCTCCATTAAGGAGGTGGCATTGACCGCCTTTGCGATCATCATTCCAGCAATGATTAAAAAAACAGCGGATGATGCAAATCCGCTTAAAGCTGTTTCAATCGTTGTCCCGTTTAAGAAAAGCAGTAATACAAGCGTAAGAACGGAAGTCATCCCAAGCGGAATTGGTTCCATTGCCCAAAGTAAGAGTCCATACGCCATGACAGAAATCGCAACACGAGCATTCCAATCGACATGACTGGGGATAAAATAAAGTAGTGCAAGAAACAGCAATGTCGCAAGCGTAAAAGTAATCGCTCGTTTAGTAAATAAAAGTTTTTTCCCTGCTTGAACCCAAGAAGTTTTTCGTTTCATTATTCATCCTACCTTTTTGAATTTTTTCACACACCTTCATCTTAAATGCTTTTGAACCGTTCGTCAAAATGAAAAAAACATCAAAAAAAGGGCCAATCAAAGCCTAAGCTTTAATTAACCCTTTTGCACTTATGAGAAACTATAAACTAAACATGCTATGATAGCTTAGATATCCAAGGCTAGCCACGTCCGGCTCCAGCGCCCAGCAACTAGCAAACTTCACACTCCTTCAATCGATAAGTCAACATCAACTCACTGCGTTCGTTGTGTTTCCTTTATCTCATTCCGGAGTGCTCCAGTTTGTACGTTGCTAAACGGGCGCTTGCGCCTTTGCTCCTAACAACCTAGTATCATTTCCGCATTTCTTACTCGCTCTTCCGTCGGTGGCTCGATTCCTTCTAATGGATAATCCATGCCAAGTGCTTCATACTTATAAACTCCAAGTTTATGATAAGGCAGTACTTCTATTTTTTCCACATTTGGCAATGTATCGATGAAATTTCTTAGTGCATGTAAATCTTCATCAAAATCGCTTCGTTCCGGTACGAGTACATGTCTCACCCAGACAGGGACATCTTTTTCCTTTAAATGAGTGGCAAAGGCTAAAATATGTTCATTCGATAACCCGGTCAGTTTTCTATGCTTTTCCGCATTGATTTGTTTTAAATCGAGTAAAACAAGATCCGTCAACTCAAGTAATTCATCTAATGTTTCTAAATAATGTGGAGAAGAACTGAATAAACCACCAGACGTATCGATTGTTGTATGAATTCCATATTTCTTCAATTCCTTAAATAAATGAATCAAAAATTTGCATTGTAACAAGGGTTCGCCGCCGCTTACTGTAACTCCCCCTCCGGAAGCTTGGAAAAAAGGGAGATAATCAAGAATATCATCTACCAATTCTTGAACTGTCATCATTTTCCCATCACTCATTTTCCATGTATCGGGATTATGACAGAACTGGCAACGGAGCGGACAGCCCTGTGTAAAAATAATATATCGCAGTCCTGGTCCATCTACCGTTCCGAACGTTTCGACTGAATGAATTCTTCCTTGCATATTACTACCTCCCTCATTTCGCTTGCCTTCTCATTTGCTTTTATCTGCTTTCATGGAATGTTCGGTTAATCACTTCAATTTGCTGTTCTCTTGTCAGCTTAATAAAGTTAACGGCATAACCGGATACGCGGATGGTGAGCTGCGGATATTGCTCTGGATGTTCCATCGCATCGAGCAATGTTTCCCGGTCAAATACGTTCACATTCAAGTGGTGACCTTCCTTATTTGCGTAACCGTCCAACATTGCAACAAGGTTCATGACCCGAGTATCTTCATCCTTACCTAATGCTCTCGGTACGATAGAAAATGTATTACTAATGCCGTCCAGTGATTCTTCATAAGGTAACTTCGCAACGGAAAGTAACGACGCTAGAGCACCATTCTTATCTCTGCCGTGCATTGGGTTCGCACCTGGCGCAAAGGCTTCTCCTGCTTTTCTGCCATCTGGTGTATTACCAGTTTTCTTCCCGTATACGACATTGGATGTAATCGTCAGCACCGATTGAGTTGGCACTGCATCACGATATGTTTTATAATGCTTGATTTTTTCCATAAATGTTCTTACAAGGTAAACTGCAATATCATCCACACGGTTGTCATTATTTCCGTATTTCGGGAAATCTCCTTCGATTTCATAATCGACGACAAGCCCTGCTTCATTGCGGATTGTTTTTACTTTTGCATGTTTAATCGCACTTAAGGAGTCGGCTGCAACGGATAGACCTGCAATCCCGCAAGCCATTGTACGTAAAACTTCTTTATCATGTAATGCCATTTCAATTCGTTCATAGCTGTATTTATCATGCATGAAATGGATGATATTTAAAGTGTTCACATAAATCTTCGCCAGCCATTCCATCATATCATCATATTTTTCCATGACTTCATCATAATCCAAGTACTCTGTATTGATTGGGGCATATGGTGGAGCAACTTGTACTTCAGATACTTCATCTTTTCCGCCATTTATCGCGTAAAGGAGTGCTTTCGCTAAGTTAGCCCTGGCACCGAAGAATTGCATTTGTTTCCCAATTGCCATCGCAGACACACAGCAGGCAATTCCATAGTCATCGCCATAAATTGGACGCATAATATCGTCGTTCTCATATTGGATTGCACTTGATTTAATTGACATCTTCGCACAATATTTTTTAAAGTTCTCCGGTAATTGCTCGGACCAAAGGACGGTTAAGTTCGGCTCAGGTGCCGGTCCAAGATTATCTAACGTATGCAAGAAACGGAAAGAACTTTTTGTAACGAGTGGTCTTCCGTCATTTGCAATCCCGCCGATGGATTCCGTTACCCATGTCGGGTCACCACTGAACAGTTCATTATAATCCGGTGTTCTTGAGAATTTGACGATTCGCAGTTTCATTACGAAATGGTCGACTAACTCTTGTGCCTCCTCTTCTGTCAAAATACCATTTTCCAAGTCACGATTTATATAAATATCTAGAAATGTCGACACTCTACCTAAACTCATAGCGGCGCCGTTTTGTTCCTTAATTGCTGCAAGATAACCGAAATATAGCCATTGGAATGCCTCTTGCGCGTTGGTTGCCGGCTTAGAAATGTCGAAGCCATAACTTTCAGCAAGCTGCTTTAATTCATGTAATGCACGTATTTGCTCATTAATTTCTTCACGGTCTCTAATGACTTCTTCACTCATCATGCCATTTGCACCAACTGAACGAAGCTGTTCTTGTTTATCCTCGATTAAACGATCGACCCCATATAATGCAACCCGGCGGTAGTCACCTATAATCCGTCCACGCCCGTAAGCATCTGGGAGTCCTGTAATAATACCAGCTCTTCTTGCTGCACGGATTTCAGGAGTATATGCATCAAATACACCTTGGTTATGCGTTTTACGATACTCTGTGAAAATATGCTTTACTTCCTCATCCACCTCGAATCCATAAGCTTTGGCAGCATCAACCGCCATCCGAATTCCTCCAAAAGGCTGAAGGGATCGCTTGAACGGAGCATCAGTTTGTACACCGACAACTTTTTCTTTTGATTGATCCAAATATCCTGGACCATGTGACGTTATCGTGGATACAACTTTCGTATCCATATCGTATACTCCACCATTTTCTCGCTCTTTACTTGTTAATTCCATCACATGATCCCATAACTCAACTGTTGACTTTGTTGGTCCTGCCAAGAAACTTTCATCTTCCATATAGGGTGTAAAGTTGTTCACAATAAAGTCACGCACATCGATTTCAGTTTCCCATTTTCCACCGGTAAATTGAAGTTTTTCCTTTGTTTCAGTTGCCATTTTCATCAACCTCCTGGATTGGTGTTCATCATTACTTATTGTTTAATAAAGCTATAATGATCAGCCACTCATTTGTTCAATGACTCACATTTAATTACATGTTCATTATATCACATAGGTCGATGATTTTGCACTGTATTATACGTGAAATTGTGACAAAATGGTAAATTTAGATGTGCAGGGGCTTTTAAAAAACGAATCAATCAGCTAGTAAAACATGATCTTTGGCTTAATGAAGTTAGCTCGCGGCATGCTACCACAAAACCATCAGTTGCACATAAATTTGCACCACAACATAAAGTACAAGCGCATATTTCCAATTAAACCTGATTCCATTTTTAAAGCCGCTCAAACCATTCGCCCCACTTAACGTAATTACGGGCATAATTAATGGTGAAAGTAAAATGGAAATCGCACTTCCTGACGTGACGGCGAGTACAATGATTTCTGGAGGATAAGGTAAATCAAGGTTTCCGAAGAATCCACCGACAAGAACCATCACCGTCAATGGTCCGAGACCGAAGAATCCAAGAATGATGGGACAGGGGGTCAGAGCAAATGTCCCAGTCAGGTGGGACATTTGCTCTGACCCCCTTGTCCCGCTTTCTATTATAATCCTAGTAATGTTGAGATGATCCAGCTGGATCCGTAAAATACCATGAACTGGACTCCGACGCCTACTCCGAGAAAACGGTTCAGCATTCCGCCGACCATGGCCATGGCAAAGGTGACGAATACCGCAACTAGTCCGCCTTCGTAAAATGCAAGCAGACATACGATCCCTATAAACATTGCAATAATTGCTTCCTGATTAATTCGTTTCAACACGAGCACCGTTGCTTTTCGCGCATAATTCATTGAAAATGGATAAGCAATGATGGATGCAACAATCAATCCGATTAAACCATAAATGAAGAAATCCATCGGTGCCATCAACGTATGCAGATTATGTACCGGTTCTGTCGTGTATACCGGTGGTGCGTTAAATAACGCTTGAGCCGGCCCAATCGCAACCGGGCTAAGTGGAATTCCAAACGCAATAAGCGGGATAAGCGTTTCCGCAACATAAGTCGATTCCGTTACTGCGTTCATCGTAGCAAGACTAGTTGTCGATTTTTTATATTGCCCTTTCACCCTCGAACCAACAATTTCTCCCATTAGTGATGTCATTCCAACTGGGCTAAGTGCAAACGTTAATGATGAAAGGAAAGACGTCCCCCCTACCACAGCTGTCTGTTTTTTCGTTAATACTTTAAACGGGTTTGGGAAATATCCGGACCAAGACTTCTGCTCAGGGGCAAGCTTATATTCATTCTTTTTCGTCCGTTCTATGTTGGGGCGTGCACTACGGGAAGTCGCGAGTAATATATCCGTTAACATCGGCCCAATCGCAATTCCTAGAAAGAAACTGATGGACAAGCCGCTCCCTAATATTGATGTACTGACTAAATTCAAGCCTTGAATAATTAAAGCTAGGGGAACAATGAGCAGAATACTAACCCAACGTCCTTTTGAAACATACCCGATCAATACGGCAGCTAGAGTAAATATAATACCTGCATTATCCTGGAAAAATGTCCCGAATTGACTTAAGAATACAGCGAATAATAATGCAATGGGAAGGGCAATGAATGCACCAATAATTCCACCCGAAATCATTTTTCTAAGGGCGATATGGGGTAAACCAATGCGGCGCATAAAGTTCGCGTGCTCAAGCATCGGAGCTGCCGTCGTGTCTCCCGGGACCCCCATTAATGCGGTCGGAATTGCATGCGTCAAGTGCTTTGCAAGTACTGCCGACATAAAGAATGCAAACACTGCTTCAGGTGGCGCACCAAGTAACACGACAATTAACGTTGCCGGTACCATAACCGCCGTTTCGTCTGATCCTGAAATAAGACCTATTAAAGTAAATATGACTCCCGCAACAATTGCGAGTAGTATCGCAAGTAATAATACATTCATTAATGCTCTTCCCTCTTTTCTTCCATAAACATGTCATAGATTCCTTGCTCTTTCATTTCTTGTGCTGTTACGGGATCATTCAATATCGCTTGCCGTTCCTCTTCAATATCGAATTGCAGTTTTTGATACACTGCGGTAAGCTCAGCACTCGTATTTGGAGTCTCATTCAGTATCCGCTTTGGTTTGAATAATAATGTATTGATTAGAAGTGCGATTAAACTTCCCGCAATTCCGAGCAGTAGAGAATAGGACTTCACCATTTGTTCAGGTGCAATATGGGGAAATATTTGTTTTCCAATAAAGAAACCAATTAAACTTAAGGAAATACTGAGACTAATTGTCGCAATAAGATGCTTGCCATAAACAGTATCTCCAATTACCTCAACATAGGATTCCTTGTTCTTCTGTTGTTGCGCCATTTTATTTCTCCTTTCTTCTTAGCTGTTTTCAGTATGCCCATGCTCTTGTTTTGTGATAAACTAAACAAGTCGGTGAAAATAAATTTCATCATCCATTCAACAAGATTGAATATTAAGAAACTTTGTTGAATAGAATATTTTTAGATAGCTTGCTGCACACCATTTGATTATACCTAGGTTTGTTGAAAGATGTAAAGTAATATTAATAGATCATGGGATAGACAGAAAAAAGTGGGACAGGTTGACCCCGTGTCCCACTTTATTTCATTTGGAATTGTTCTAATAGGAAGTAATGTGCTAGTTTCATATATTCCGTTGTGACGCGTTGGATATCTTCTCGGTCCTTGTACCATCCTCGTGCCTGATACGGATCGTACGGTGTTGGGGATGAGTAGATTGTAATGCCTTTATCATTCAAAGCTTTATTGAAAATTAACTTCGCGCGGTAGGAATGGAATTTGGATGTCGTCAAAATCAAATGATCGATTTCCGTGTGATTCTGTACATATTTTCTCACTGCCAGCGCTTCATCTTTCGTACTTTCTGCATCGCCAGGGATGATCGTTATCTTTTCTTCCGGAACACCAGAATCTGTTAAAATTCTTTTACTTAATTCAGCATCCCCTGGAATGGTAATATTTTTTTCTTCTAATAATTCACGTCCCTCAAGATGAGACTGCACCATCCATATTTGATCCGCTTTTTCGTTTTCATAAAGTTCAAGTGCACCAAGGGCCCGGTCGCCGACACTTCCCATCAACAGTACTAACACTGTTTGCTCAACATCTTCCAAATCATCTTCCGTTACAAGCAACTCCCCGCCATAGCGGAAAAACAAAAGAACAATCGTGACGAGTAATATGAATAATAGAATCAGCAAATATCGCTTTTTCAATCTGTTACTCGGAAACATATCCTGCGTGCCCCAATTCCCGGTTGATTTCTCTTAATTTCTCATCGGACGGAAGCATTACTGTCAATAAACCAAGTAATGGCAAAAATGACACAATAATCATTGTAGGATTTAAGCCAATCCAGTCAATTAAACTTCCGAAAAATACAGAACCGACTGCTCCCATTCCAAATGCAAGACCGACAATTAAACCTGACATCGTGCCAACTTTCCCTGGTACCATTTCCTGACCATATACTACGGCAACTGAGAAACTTGACAGGATAAGCGTTCCAATTATTCCGATCAAAATAAGTGCTACGAGCGGGCCGACATATGGGAGTATGATGGTTAACGGCACGGGAGCAAGTAAGGAACCCATAATAACCGCTTTTTTCCCAAAACGGTCAGCGAGAGGACCACCGATAAATGTACCAATCGCTCCAGTTAGAAGAAACACAAAAATAAAGGTTTGTGATTCGGCGATAGAGACACCGTAATTTTGAATCGCGTAAAAGGCATAATAATTTGAAATCGCACTATGATACAAAGAGCGAACGAACACAACAAATACGAGTAAAATCACGGCATTGCGAATAACTTTCGGCAGTTTTTGCTTTTGTTTTGTCTCTGTAGATTTCTTTTCCTTTTTCGTTGCTTTCTTCACGACTTCTATTTGGCCGGCGTACCACCTAGATATGTAGACAAGGAACATGGAAGCGATAAACGCAACAAGTACAAACCAAATCGCACCGAATTGCCCCATCGGTACAAGAACAAGTGCAGTAATAATAGGTGCAAGCGCTTGTCCACTGTTTCCCCCCACTTGATAAATTGATTGTGCAAGTCCCCGCTTATTCCCTGCTGCAAGATAGGCAACGCGCGAACCTTCTGGGTGAAAGACTGCTGAACCTAATCCGATTAAGACAACACTGATTAAAATTGTAGGAAGGTTCGGTGCAAATGCAAGACCAAGCATCCCGAACATACTTGACAGCAAACCTAATGGCAGGGCATAAGGCATTGGGCGCCGGTCTGTGTACATCCCGACAACCGGCTGCATGACAGATGCGACCATGTTTAACGTAAAGGTAATAAACCCGAGCTGTGTGAACGTCAGTCCAAGTGACCGTTCTAAAATTGGAAACATTGCCGGAATAACAGCCTGCAAAGAATCATTCAACAGATGAGTGAGGCCAATAATAAATAAAATCGAGTACATCGTTTTGTTCTGTGTCTGTAACTTAACAGCTGATTGCTTCGCCAATATGTATCGCTTCTTTCTATAATATTCATTCTATTTTACATATTATAACATAGTGGGACATTGGGGTCAGAGTAATTGTCCCAAAATGTGGGACAATTACTCTGACCCCAATGTCCCGCTCAAATGGTTTTAAGTAGGAGCTTTTTCAAGAGGGTGCTAAAGTGTTCGGGTAGTTCTGCGACGGTTGGTACCATGATTCGTTCTTTGCCGTAAATATTTTGCATCGTGAATTCGTCTTTTTCCTCGATTTCCCCTTCTGCGAGGAACATTCCGATGACATCCATTCCTTTTTTCCTAGCTTCCGATACAGCTACATGCGTATCGACAATTCCGTTCTGGTCATAGCCGCTCGCTGCAGGCTCTCCATCAGAGAATACGAGTAAGAATTTATTTTTCTCGCGCCGGGCTTCAAGCGCCTCTACTGCCACGCGAATACTGAAACCATCCCGATTATCCTCTTCCGCTTCCAATTGCAGGATTTTCGCCCCATTATTTGCGTACAATGAATCCGTATGGGAATGGATTATATGGAAATAGTTCGGCAAATATCCCGGTCTTACTTCATTCGCATCTTCCCAGAAACCAATAATAGAATGAGGAATCTTCAATTCTTTCAATACTTCATGAAACAGAATTATTCCCTTCTTCGTCTCTTCCATTTTCCCAAGCATCGAAGCTGAGCAATCAACAAGCAACGTAAACACTGCATCAAACTCATTCGATTCTTCATTTTTCTTATAAAAGATCCGCGGATTATCTTCCAGGACTACAGATAGCAGCTTATTCGATAAGCGACCAATAAGTAAATCTTTCCGAGGATTCGTCTGTTTATGCTCGATTGTTTTACGAATGGTATTGGCAAGCCTGCGCTGATACATTTCAATCGAAGCAACATATTCCCGGTACAGCTCCTGATCTTCTGGACTCGGCACTTCAGCTTCCTTCACAATCTTTACAGCATCCGTATTTTCTTCCCCATAGACAGACTCATTACCTTGTTTTGCATCTTGCGCACTTTGTTCATCTAGTGCTTCCATTTTCGAATAATCGTTCTGCTTACTTTCCCCGGCCGCACCTTGAATACTTGCTAGCGCCTGATCGGCATCTTCGGTTTCTCTTACCCCTCCACCGAGCATACTCGATTTCGCCCCTTGCTCAAGCTCGAACTGCAAGAAGTTCTGCTTGCGGTCTTCGTTCTCACTCTCCCTGTGCCAAGTGGAAAATGTTTCATCAAAATACTCGCTCTCTTCCTTATTCACGTCTTCTACATCATCATTCGCGAGTTGATCGGTACGCGTCAGTTCATCAAATAACGTATTTTTCTCATACCGCTGAATCTCACTCACTGGAAAAATAAAATACTCATTGATGGAATCTTCCTCATATAGCTCACCTAGACGAAATACAATTTTTTCACAGATTTCCGTAATATCCCTAGTCGTTTCCGCTTCATAAATGGAATAAAGCATGGGTTTCAATATCTCAAGATTTTCCTCTGCTCGTTCTGTCGCCCGTCCGAAATCCGGATCAGGATGATTAGACTGAATGAGTAAATAAATAAGGCAAAACAATTCATCCAATCCTCGGCTGCGCGTGACATTAGCAGATACTTGCCTTGTGAAGAAATGCTGGAAATACTTTCTGCGTGTCTGGAAAATTGCAACCGTCCCCGGGCGCTCTTTTTTAATTATTTCCTCTAAACGGATATCTTCAAATAAAGCAAATAGCTGAGTTGCAAACTTTGTCAGATGCAACTCCTCAATATTTCGCAGATATTCCTGCATATCAGGTATATGAGAATATCGCAACGTACCAATTGCGCGAAGATAGACATCACTTTTCAAGCCGGCTACTTGTGTTTCCAAATCAAGCTTTTCCCAGAATCTGCTTCCCGTCACTTTTTCATCAACAAGATTCACTCCAGCACCAAAACCATATTCAAATTTCAATTCTGCAAAGCCAGATAACACGCTCGTCAAGTCCTGCAGCTGCATATAATAATTTGTTCTGACCCGTGAGTCATGGAAACGATACATCTTGTATTCTCCTTTTTAAAATAAGGTTTCGGCTATATTATTAACAAATTCACGTTCTCTTTCTTCCTCAAGCTTATCTGTAATCGCTCGGAGGATCGCTCGTTTCGGCGTAATAAGCGTACTTAAATCACAGGCATCGAGCAATGCGCGAATCGATGCAGCCTCTTCAGGCAACTTACCTTGATAGACCGCAGTGATCAAGTCTCCCGATAACCGGACAAACAAGTCGACTAATCTTTCATCCGTTAAATTCGTCGTAGTTGTAATAAGTTGTTTGAGTTGTTCCCCTTCAATATAAGGAACTTCAATTACAATGAAGCGGTTTTTCAGTGCTTCATTCAGTGGAACCGTCCCAATATACCCCTCGTTGATCGCAGCAATAACACCAAATCCATCTTTCGCGGTTACAATTTCATTCGTGAACGGGTTCGTAATCGTGCGGCGGTAATCGAGAACACCGTTAATAAGCGGTAACGTCTCAGGCTTTGCCATATTAACCTCATCTATATATAAAAAGCTTCCTTCTTTCATCGCATTCGTAACCGGTCCCGGCACAAAATCAATCACTTGCTTACCTTCTTCATATGCAAGTGTTTTAAAGCCGAGTAAACTTTCTGCATCGAGATCAACAGAACAATTCACACTGAACATCGGCTGATGAAATAAATTTGAAAGTGTTTCCGCAAATTTCGTTTTCCCCGCTCCAGTCGGCCCTTTCAGTAAAACGTTCTTTCCCATACTGAGTGCGACAATCGCATCCACTAATAAATCCATATGCGGCGGAACATACCCACCCGGACGAATCAAATACGCAAACTCCCCCGGATCCCTTCTTCGCACAACCTCCAATCGTTCACTCACAACATCAGGCAACACATAATCCATCAACAACTACTCCTTTCAAAAGTGGGACAGAGGGTCAGAGCATTTGTCCCAGCCCCAGACTCTTATATCCATATCTAATTTATATTCTGTTTCATATTCATTCTTATTATGTTTTAATGAACAACAGTTCCATTATACCTAGAGTTGAAGCATGATTAAAATGATTTGTATTATACAATTCCTCTGAAACTAGTAATACAGTTTATCCGATGAAAATCGTTTATTTCAAAACCACTCAAGCAAAAAAAGTGCGACAAGGGCTCTGACCCCGTGTCCCACTTTAAGCTGCTGACATTTGGTTTTTGATGGAGATGTTGGTTAGGATGCCTAGGGAGATCATCGTGAAGAGCATGGATGATCCACCGTAACTGATTAATGGTAGTGGAACTCCGGTAATTGGCATCAGCCCCGATACGGCACCGAGGTTGATAATGACCTGGGTCATCATCTGAAAGGTAATCCCTATCGCTAGCAATTTTGCGAACATATCCGTCGACCCTTTTGCGATCTGCACGCCGCGGAACATGAGAAATAGATAGGCCCCCATTAATATAATGAGACCAAAAATCCCCAATTCTTCAATAATGACTGCCATAATGAAATCCGTATGGGCCTCTGGAAGGAATCCGAGCTTTTGCACACTATTTCCAAGACCATTCCCCCATAGACCACCGGTTCCAATTGCAATATAACCATTCACCAGCTGATACCCTGTTCCCGCCGGATCTACAAATGGATCCATAAACGAAGTCACCCGCTCCATTCGGTAGGAGGTAGATGATATAAAATACACGATAATCGCTATTCCGACACTGCCTAACATCAACAAATGGCGACCTTTTACACCGGAACAGACAATAATGAACCCACATGCAAACAAAATTAATGCAGCAGAACCTAAATCTGGTTGCTTCAATATCAGTATAAACATAACAGATAATATAATTAATGGAGGCAATACACCCGTCTTAAACGAAGCAAGCTTTTCCTCACTTTTAGAATAAAAGGATGCAAAGTAGATAATCATAAATAATTTAATTATTTCTGTTGGTTGAAAAGTGAAGGGACCTATCCCTACCCAGCGTTGCGAGTAGTTCCTGACAACCCCCACTCCCGGAACCAACACAAGAATTAATAGTATGATTGAAAAAATGACTAACATCGGGGCAAGCTTCCGGTAATTTTTATAAGGAAATAACGCCACAAAAATAAATAAGAAGACGCTGAGTCCAAACCACTGCAACTGTCGATTAAAAAAGTGATTCGCGGATCCATATTCCAAATAGCCAAGTACATAACTACTGCTATAAATCATCAACAACCCGAACCCGGCTAAGAGACATGTCACCACGATGATGCTATAATCCATGTGTTTCAATCTATTTAATAAAATTTTACCCATAATCATTTATCCTCTCATCCATCAGCAAATAAATATTTTCTCGTTCTTAATTGTACACTAAGTACAAGGCCGATGACGATGAAATTTGTTAATAATGCACTTCCCCCGTAGCTGACGAAAGGAAGAGCTATACCAGTAATTGGGGTGACTCCTATTGTCATGCCGATATTTTGGAACACCTGCAAGGAAATAAGACCAACCGCCCCCATACAAATAAAGCTACCGAATAAATCATTTGCTTCATTTGCAATTTGCACGAGACGATAAATCAGTAAAAAGTAAATGAATATTAGAATACTACTCCCAATAAAGCCGAATTCTTCACCAACTACCGCAAAGATGAAATCGGTATGGGCTTCCGGTATATTCCCACTCTGTACTTGCACCCCCTGATTCAATCCCTTTCCGCCTAACTGACCAGATCCAATCCCTAGTAAGGCCTGCTGTAATTGATACCCGTAATCTGAAGTATATTGCTCCGGGTATAGCCAGCCATATATCCTTTCTAACTGATGGGATTTAAAAAAACGTGTAAATAATTCATGATGAAAATAAAACAAGTAAACTAATAGACTCATGAACGCGGCCCCTAAACTAAAAATTAGCCCGATCATCTTAGGTGATATACTCGAAACGACGAGAACCGATGCGGTAATTCCAACGATAACTAAGGCAGAACCTAAATCAGGCTGCAACATAATCAGTACAAAGGGGATAATAGATATCAAGCCAACCTTCAACGTAAGCTTAATACTCGCCTTAAAGGATAATTTATCCGAACCAATTTTACTTAAAATAAAAGCAAGATATACGATAAGCGCTATTTTCATAAATTCAGTCGGCTGAATTTCAATAAATCCTAAGTTTAACCACCGCTGAGCTCCCTTCTTTTCCGTTCCAAACAAGTATACAAGCAACAATAGGCCGACACAGACTAGGTAAAAAATAGGGGCCATGCGCTTTAATAATTCATAATCAAAACGGGCAATCGCCAGCATGATGCCGATTCCGACCGCATACCAAATGACCTGCCGCACTGCATAATGATACGGATTATCCGAGACATATTGGCCAGAACCACTATAAACGGCCACGATGCTGAACACGAATAATCCGAGTAAAGTTATTAAAATAGTAGTATCTAATTGTTTTTTATTTCCAAACATAGGAACCCTTCTCTATCCATATTCTTTATTTTTCCAGCTGTTTCATAACGACTTGCACGACGATGGCATCATCCATAAACCCTACCGGGAAAAGAAAGTCTGGCAGCAAATCCTTCGTAACAACAAAATAAAGAAGTGCTGCTCCCATTAAACCAAGTTCCTTTACCGATCCTTTTCTATTGATAAATCTAGAAAACATCGATTGCAGCTGTTTAATATAGGGACCCTGGCCATCGATTTTGGCTAGCTTTGCTTGGAAGTTATCCAAAATTGTCTGTTTCCCTTCCTCTGTTAAACTATGTTCCTCGTAAATAATAATTTCTTGCTGTAATTCTTTCTCTGTAAATTTTCTTTCATGTTCATCCATTACAGCTAATACATGGTGCATTTTTTCAAAAACAGATTGCAGCTCATTTGGCTCTCCTTCACCAGTTTCTTCAATATAACCTGCAGCTTGCATGAGTGGTAAGACATCGGTACCTAGGCCTTTCGACAGTTTCTGAAGATGATGGATGTTCGCTCTTCGTTTACCGTTCAATATTTTAGAGATCGTTGCATGGTCTACTCCCGATTCTCTACTTAATCTTCTAATGGAAAATTGTTTCTCCTCCATCAAATCATACAACACTCTATGTAACGTCTCAAATCGATACTCAGCCACTTGATTTCCTACCTCTCCAAAAAGCCTTAACTCTGTCGAATCTACCAAACCGGTGACAATTTGTCAACAACACAAAGGCGAAATCTCAACGTTTCTTAAACACAAGAATAAAGAGGTCAATCATTTATAGATCAACCTCTTATGATATGACCTCCCCTTTTTTCTTGCTAAGCAGTTCACAAGTCACTGCAACAAGTGCACACTTCCCAGGGAAATGTTCAAATTTAATATGTTCATTCCTTGCATGTGGCCCGCCACCTGGTATTCCAAGCCCATCCAAGGTTGGAATTCCCAGGGCAGACGTGAAGTTGCCATCACTGCCACCGCCTGCACTTGCCCCCTTCACTTTGATTCCGAGTTTCTTCCCCGCCTGCTTAGCGAGTGCAAATAACGCCAGATTTCCAGTTGTTTTTTCTAATGGCGGACGGTTCAATCCGCCCTCTATGACAAGATCAATTTCAGGATGACTAACGGAAAGCGATTCAATGGCAGCCTCTATCCGTTTCGCTTCCCCGCTGTTCTTCACCCGGAAATCCACTTCAATCTCAGCCTTTTCCGGAATCACATTACTAACGGAACCGCCATTTATTTTCCCAACATTGATAGTTGTACCTTTTTTATAGTCTGTCAGCCCTTCCAACTTTTGAATAATCTTGGACATTTCCAAAATAGCACTGACTCCTTCTTCATGATGATTTCCAGCATGCGCACTTTTTCCCGTCGCTGTAATCGTATATTCCCCGACACCTTTTCTTTCTAATTTCAGCGCATGACTCCTTGACGTCGGCGGCTCCATCACAAATACCGCATCACAAGTCTTCGCCGTTGTTTCGATAATTTCTTTAGAAGTAAGGCTACCAATCTCTTCATCGGCTGTAAATAAAAAGACCGGAGAAAAAGTGAGCCCACCCTTCGTTTCAAGCAAGGCCTTTACCGCCCAAATCGAACAGAGCAATCCTGCTTTCATATCAAAAATCCCTGGTCCGTAAATCTTGCCTTTCTTTTCAACAATTGGTAACTCTCCTTTTCCCCACACCGTATCATAATGAGATAAAAATAAAATCCGTGGTCCAGGTTGTTCCGGTATTTCATATTTCAAATGATTACCGGTTTCTTCCATCTGGAACGTTTCAACTGTAAATCGGTCTCCGAAATGGCCGGAAAATATCTGCTTGATTGTTCGTTCACAAGCGAGTAATGCTGACTTTTCATGACTTGGAGACTCAGCCTTTACCAACTCTATTAACTCCGCTTTCAACTTCTCCTTATTAGACTTTAGGTATTGGCGTACATCACGTGTACTAATTTCCTTCACATTCCTTCTCTATAATTTTTTCTCCCGCCTGTTTCTCTGCGCCAAGTGGATGATGACAAGCTACAAAATGGCCGGCTCTCTTCTCTGTAAACTCCGGCTCGACTTGCATGCAAATCTCCGTCTTATACGGACAACGGGGGTGGAATTTACAACCGGGTGGCGGGTTGACCGGATTTGGGATATCTCCTTCCAATAGAGGACGCTGTTCCTTCCGCTTGGTAGGATCCGGAATCGGAATTGCTGACAGCAACCCCTCTGTATATGGATGCATCGGGTTTGTAAAAAGCTCTTCTTTTGTCGTCCATTCGACAATTTTTCCTAAATACATAACGGCAATTCGGTCGCTTACATGTTTTACAGCCGGCAGACCATGGGCAATGAATATATAGGTGAGCTGCAATTCCTTCTGCAACTTTTTCAAGAGATTTAAGATTTGCGATTGAATGGATACGTCCAAAGCAGATACCGGTTCATCACATATAATCAGTTTCGGTCGGAGTGCAATGGCTCTTGCAATCCCAATCCGCTGACGCTGTCCCCCACTGAATTCATGAGGATACCGATTCAGAAAGGAACGATTCAGCCCGACTAAATCCATTAAATCCAATACTTCTTGTTGCAACTCTTCCTTATTTAAATTCCGGTGCGTTCTTAGTGGCTCAGCAATAATGTCAAATACGCGTTTCCTAGGGTTTAGCGAGGAGAACGGATCTTGGAAAATCATTTGGATGTCCGCCCGTTGTCTCCGCAATTGCTCCCGGGAAAGCGCGGACATGTCAATTCCTTCAAAGACAATTTTTCCGGCTGTCGGTTCGTGCAGATGAACGATTAAATTACCGAGGGTAGACTTGCCACAACCTGATTCCCCGACAACTCCTAGTACTTCCCCTTTTCGAACGGTAAAACTGACATCATTTACCGCACGGAGGTATTGCTTTTCTTTTTTAAAAAAACCTTTCGTCACATCGAACGACTTTTGAAGTCCCTTCACTTCAAGTAAAGGATGCTCGCTCATTCAAATCCACCACCTTTTCACCGTGCAACCAGCAACGGACCTCATGTCCCTTTCCAACCTTTGTTACAGTTGGACGCTCCGCCTTACATTTATCCATTACAAATGGACAGCGGTCAGCAAATTTACATCCTTCCGGGAATTCAAACGGACCGGGAACCGTGCCGGGAATGGAGACAAGTTCTTCCTTCCATTCATCTATCTTCGGCGTGCTATCGATCAATCCTTTCGTATAGGGATGCTTCGGTTCTTTGAATAACGTATACACATCGGCTTGCTCCACAACTTGGCCACCATACATGACAATCACTTGATCGGCCATTTCGGCGACGACACCAAGATCATGGGTAATGAAAAGGATCGATGTCCCCGATTCTTCAATCAAATCTTTCATCAACCGGAGAATTTGTGCCTGAATGGTTACATCAAGAGCTGTTGTCGGTTCATCGGCGATCAGCAATTGCGGGTTACAGGACAATGCCATCGCAATCATCACGCGCTGCCGCATGCCACCGCTTAATGCATGCGGATGTTGGTCATATACTTTATCTGGCCGCGCAATACCAACCTTCTTCAGCATTTCGATACCGATGATTCGTGCTTCTCTTTTATTTTTCTTCTGATGGAGTCGGATTGATTCAGCAAGCTGGTTCCCGATTGTAAAGACTGGATTTAAGGAAGTAAGTGGTTCTTGGAAGATCATCGCAAGCTGATTCCCGCGCAGCTCACGCATTTTCTTCATTGACATGCCAACTAAATCCTTACCTGCAAAAAGAATTTCACCGCCGACAATTTTTCCCGGCTCTTCAATTAAGCCCATCACCGATAAAGAAGTTACACTTTTCCCTGATCCGGATTCCCCGACGATGGCAACAATTTCCCCTTTCTGGATAGAGAAAGAGACATCATCCACCGCCGGAACGACACCATACTCTGTATAAAAATATGTTTTTAAACGATTGACGGTTAATAATGCGTGCTCCATTCCATCGCCTCCTTCACTTCACCGATCGCGGATCAAGAATATCCCGCAACCAGTCACCAAGGAATATAATTCCTAACACAGTGATGGTAATGGCAAGCCCAGGGAATGTCGCTAACCACCAGCTTGTTGCCAAATAATCTCTCCCATCACTAAGGATCGTTCCCCAGGATACTTGCGGCGGCTGAATACCTAGACCTAGAAAGCTTAAAGAAGATTCCAATATGATTGTGCTTGCTACACTTAATGTTGCAACGACGATAAAAGAAGAAATGACATTCGGATAAAGATGAGAAAAAATAATATTGCGATGTTTCACACCGATTGACTTGGCCGCCCGAACAAAATCCCTTTCCTTTATCGATAAAACCTCGCCACGGATAATCCGCGCATATTGCACCCAGTTTGTCACGCCAAGGACAAGGATTAAAGTAAATAAACCAGGACCAAATACTCCCAACATCACTAAAGCTAATAATATATTTGGGATGGCTAGAAAGGAATCTGCAAGCCGCATGAAAAAAGTATCAAGAAATCCGCCGAAATATCCCGTGAAAAGTCCAACAAGAATCCCGATGATTCCTGCCAGGACAACGGAAGAGATACCGACTAATAAGGAAATTTGTGAACCGTAAATAATCCGGCTTAATATATCCCGGCCCAAATTATCCGTGCCAAGTATATTCTCCCTATCTCCCCCTTCCATCCAAACTGGAGGCTTATGGGTATTTACTGGATCGATCACATTCGGTTCATGTGGTGCAAGCCATGGTGCAAAGAATGCAATAATCACAATTGAAATTACGATGACAAGCCCGACTGTTCCCGTTTTACTCCGGAATAATAACTTCAGCCAGCGTTTCAGCTTCGAATTTTTCCTTGCTGGTCCCTGCATGATACTAGGTTGCGGCATGTCATCCACCTCCTATTTATACCTGATCCGCGGGTCTAATAACTGGTACAAAAAGTCAGCAATCAAATTCATCACAATGACGAAAAACGCAATGACCATCACACATGCCTGAACGATTGCCATATCTCGATTGTTCACTGCCTGAATAAGCAATTGTCCGATTCCCGGCCAAGCAAATACAGTTTCCGTAATCAATGTACCGCCGATAAGCGTCGATGTCTGGAGTGCGATGATTGTAACGACGGGGACGAGTGTATTCCGAAAAGCATGTTTATAAACGACAATTCCGGTTCTCAATCCTTTACTTTTGGCCGTCCGGATATAATCCTGTCCCAACGTTTCAAGCATACTGGACCGGATAAGCCGCGTCATTTCCGCCGCAATCCCTGTACCAAGCGTAATCGCTGGTAAGATCAAATGGGCGAATGACCCTCTCCCGGACACGGGGAAAATAGAATAGGTTACGGAAAATACGAGGATAAGCATAATTCCTAACCAAAAATTCGGCATCGCTTTTCCAAGCACGGCCGCACCCGTTGCTACTAAATCAATACTTGAATTCTTTTTCGTTGCAGACCAGATGCCTAAAGGTATGGCAATCATAATCGCAACGAGTATAGAAGCGATGGCAAGTTCAAGAGTAGCAGGAAGCCTTTCAAAGACAAGCAGCATGGCGTCCTCACCGTAACGGAAGGAGGTTCCGAAATCACCTTGCAGCATATTCATTACATATCTCCCGTACTGTACATAGAAAGGGTCATCAAGTCCTAATGCTGCTTGCAGAGCTGCGATATCTTCAGCGGTTGCATCCTCCGGTAACAGCAATGCCACCGGGTCACCGGCGATAAAGACGAGTGTGAAAACGATGAAGGTAATGATCAACAATACGGGAATGATTTCCAAGATTCTTTTAAAAAAGTAGTTCACCGGTCATCCCCCTTCCAATCGAAAGTTCTCCCGAAAGCAAGTGACGATTGAAGTCTGCTTCCGGGAAATCCCTTGCCAATCATTTTCTTGTAATCGTATCTACATAAATCATCTCATCCATTGTCGGCGTATAATCGATTTCTTTACTTACGCCAATATTGATTGATTCCATATGCAAAACAATATGGGCGACATCCTCTGCCAGTAGTTCCTGCGCCTTAATATACTGCTCATTTCTTTCCTCAAGGTCCATGTTTGTCATTGCCGCGGCAAGCAGCTCCTCGACTTCATCATTCCGGTAATCTGTTTCCCCTTCAAACCGGTCGGCACTATACCAATCCAAGGCGTTCGCAGCATCAAACATCGAGTTACCTAATCCTAGTAAATAGGCATCTTCATTCTCATGGGCATTTCGGAGTTCAACAAAATTACTCCATTCCATGAACTCGATATTCGCTGTCACACCAATCTGCGCCCACATGCCAGCAACCATTTCTGCAACTTCCGCGTCTTGCAAATAGCGGCCCCTTGGAGAGTGGAACGTCATTTCAAAACCATCCGGAAATCCTGCTTCAGCGAGCAATTCTTTCGCCCGCTCCAAGTCATAGTTGTACGTATCATATAAATGCTCTGCAAACCCAAAGTTACCAGGTGCAACCCGTGTAATCGTGGGCACACCAGCTCCCCCTAGCAAACTATCAATAATCGCCTGGTTGTCAATTGCAAGGTCCAGTGCTTCTCTTACCCGCTGATCCGAAGTCGGGTAGCCTTCTGTTGATCTTAAGAAAATCATCAATGTCCGATTTGACGTCTCTTGGGCTAAATACGTATTCTCATGATCTGCCACCCGGTCCCAATCTGCCGGCGGGATATTGACGGCAATATCAACTCCGCCTGTCAGCAACTCAGAAACCCTCGTCGAGTTCTCAGGGATAACCCGGAAAACCAGTTGATCCCATTCCTCGTTTTTTCCTTCAAAATAATCATCGTATACTTCAAATACAATCCGGTCATCTCTTACCCACTCAACAAATTGAAAGGGGCCTGTTCCAATTGGATTTTGTAAAAAGTGGTCAAAACCATTTTCTTCAATATAGTTGGAAGGTAATATAGCTGAAGCAATCCGTGAAATCCGGTTGAGCAGCACGGGCTCTGGTTCATGGGTGATGATGCGGAACCGGTAATCATCCAAGATCTCTACTTCTTTAATCTGGTTATAATTCGGATAATCCTTCAGTTCTTCCCCAGTTGCGACTCGTTCTAACGAATACTTCACATCAGCTGACGTCAATTCATCACCATTATGGAATGTGACGCCTTCTTTCAGTTTGAATTCCCAAGTGAGGTCATCAATATTCTCGAAAGACTCCGCAAGGTCTGGCAATATTTCTCCCGTCTCATTATCACGCTTCACGAGATAGTTGAACATATTCACGTGAATGGCTTCCGTTGACGTATTGATATGATCATGCACATCAAACGTAACCATGTCGGAACCAACCGCGATTGTGAGTGTTCGCTCATCTCCACCTATATCCGCTGTTTCACCCGTGTCCTGGTCTTTTTCCCCGTCTTCTTCATCATTACTGCAAGCACCAAGCAAAAATAACCCCATAAGCAAAAGCCCAAGCATCCAAATCCTTCTTTTCATCGGCCCCCTCCTTTTTTAATCAAGTGACAGGCAACATGTTTCTTCATATATATGCGGATACAAGCAAGAACAGACCTAGTACCATAACCTATATGTGATTATTGAGGGAGTTTCTTACCGAGCAGATTTTGATGCAGTAAGCGGCAAGTTGTCATTTAAAGTAAAGGAAAGCTTGCGGAAAAAATTCCATGTTATCACGTTTGAAGCTGAGAATATTAATGGAGATAAAACGAGAGAAACGAGGATTGTTTATATATCAGATTGATTTAATAAAGAAAATCAAAAAAACACCAACAAGCAATTCTTCTGTTTGTTGGTGTTTTCTACTTCTTATTATTCACTTTTCTCTTCCTCTTCTTCCTCTTCTTCTTGGAGTTTATTGTAGTATTGTACGCTTGTTAGAGCTCCTTCATCAACCATTTTCGCATCATCTGCGGCTCCGACAGCTCCGGGTCTTCCTAGCTTTTTCACATAGGACTGGGAATCTTTATCCAACCCGATTAATTTCTTCATCTTTTCCCTATTTTCGCTTTTTGATAAATAGGCTACTCCAAGAGCTGCTCCAGCAATTCCAAGGGATTTGGTGAATTTACCCATTTTATCCCCCCCTTCACCTGAAA
>NZ_JAXHDC010000053.1:0-22772 GCF_037072045.1 Oceanobacillus sp. MO10714A
AAACTTGTATATAACCTATTCTACCCAAAAAAATATGGACATAACTATTTTACCAGAAGGAAAAATAGTTATGTCCTAATCTATTCATTACATAAGAAATCAAATGATAAAGATATTCTGGATAGCTATCGTTTCTAACTCTAGCCACGTCCACTATGTTCCTTTATTTCAAACGGTTTTCCAGATCTGTGATTTCCTCAAAGAACTTATCAAAGGTTGGGATGTCCATTTGTTGTGCAGAGTCCGATAGTGCTACTGCTGGGTCTGGGTGGACTTCAGCCATGACTCCATCTGCTCCGATTGCCAGTGCTGCTTTCGCTGTCGGTAATAATAGATCTCTTCTGCCTGTTGAATGTGTAACGTCCACTAGAATTGGCAGGTGTGTTTCTTTTTTCAATACGGGTACTGCTGAAATATCAAGCGTGTTTCGCGTAGCTGTTTCATACGTTCTAATCCCACGTTCACAAAGGATAATATTCGCATTTCCACGGGAGATAATGTATTCCGCAGCATTAATGAATTCTTGAATTGTTGCAGATAGACCACGCTTTAAGAGAACCGGCTTGTCTACTTCCCCTGCAGCTTTTAATAATTCAAAGTTCTGCATGTTTCTTGCACCAATTTGAATGACATCGATATATTCTACCGCTTCCTCAATATGAGCCGGATTAACAATTTCACTAATCACCGCTAAATCATATTCGTCAGCGACACGTTTTAATATTTGTAATCCTTCAACTCCAAGTCCTTGGAAGTCATACGGGGATGTGCGTGGTTTAAATGCGCCCCCACGGAGTAATTTCAAGCCCTTTGCTTTAACCGCTTTAGCAACCTGAGCTACTTGTTCATAACTTTCAACTGCACATGGTCCAAATACATAATTTGCGGAGCCGTTTCCTATCTTCGTTCCATTAATTTCAATGACCGTATTTTCCGGTTGTTTCTTCCTCGATACGAGTAGAGCTTTTTGATGATCATCTTTTTGCAGCTCTAAACCAGCTTTGAAGATCTCTTTAAAAATATGGTCGATTGTTGCATCTTCAAACGGGCCGGTATTATGCTTTTTAATATTATCAAGCATTTCTCTTTCACGGACCGGATCAAATTTATACATACTCTGTTTCGATTTCACCTTACCGATTTCCTGAACTAATTCAGCCCGACGGTTAATTAAGTCCAAAATCTCTAAGTTCACTTCATCTAGTTGCTCTCTCAGCTGTTCCATTTGATTACTCATTCGTAAGCCCCCTGCACAGTTTTTAATAATTAGACACAATTATAGCTAAAAATCTGTTATTTGTCACTATTAATTTAATAAAATAATAAAACACCGCATACTATCGGGTTTCCATCACGTTCCACTTTCCTCTTGTTAGAAGTCAAGGTACTACAGTCCATTAATATGTGATAGATTAATAGGGAGAGAATGATTAGAGGTGAGCATTATGGAAAATATAATTTTCGCTTTAGATATAGGAACAAGATCAGTTACAGGTGTAATTGTCAGAAGGGATGAGGATTCCATCCAGTTGATTGATTATTGCATGATCGAACATGAGGCACGCTCCATGCGGGACGGCCAAATTCACGATGTCCCCGCAGTTGCAGCCACGATTAAAAAAGTAAAAGAATCACTTGAGATAAGCTATGGTTCCCCTTTACATAAAGTATGTGTCGCGGCTGCTGGCCGGTCATTAAAAACGATTGAAGCAAGTGCGACAATCGATTTAACTAAATTTCCGATAAAGAATGAAGAAGACGTAAAACATTTGGAACTTGCCGCTCTCCAAGCTGCCCAGGAAAAGCTCGGGGCAAAGAAATATGCAGATAGCTATCAGAATTATCATTGCGTCGGCTACTCCTTACTATATTATAAATTAGACAAGGAACGGATTGGCTCATTAATCAAGCAAACGGGAAATGAAGCAAGTGCAGAAGTAATTGCGACTTTCTTGCCGAAAGTAGTTGTTGAGTCCTTACTTACAGCTGTCAAAATGGCAAATCTTGAAGTAGAAGCGATGACGTTGGAACCAATTGCTGCCCTTCACGTTCTTATCCCCGAGTCCATGCGCCGCTTAAATGTCGTTCTAGTAGACATTGGTGCCGGCACAAGCGATATAGCGATAACCGAGCATGGAACGGTGGTCAGCTATGGTATGGTGCCTCTTGCGGGAGATGAGATTACCGAAGCACTCAGTGACCAATATTTACTCGACTTTCCAGAAGCGGAAAAGGTAAAAAGAAAAGTTGTTTTGGAAAATGAAACAGAGATAGAAGATATTCTTGGCTTCACTTCTACCATTACCTACGATGCGTTCGTTGATCATATGAAAGATGAAATTAACCGACTCGCAACGGTGATAGCAGAAGAAATTAAAAAATTAAATGGAAAAGCCCCTCGTGCTGTTATGTTAGTAGGTGGCGGTAGCCTTACTCCAACCATCGCAAATGAAATTGCTGTAAATCTGAATTTACCACCTAACCGGGTTGCTATCCGCGGTGTGGAAGCTATCCAGCAACTACAGCCGAATGCTGCATTTCCTGGCGGTCCTCTCTTTGTAACGCCGATTGGAATTGCCATTACTGCAAAGGAACGTCCAGTCCAATACACAGAAATTATAATCAACGAAGAAACTATCCGCCTATTTGAGGTAAATGAGCAGACGATTGGTGATGCACTGATACAGGCAGGCCTTAAAATTCACAATTATTATGGAAAACCTGGCATCGCTGCAATGATAAAGGTTAATGGGAAAGAAGTTACGATTCCAGGAGGGTTCGGCGAATCACCAACCATTTATTTAAACGATGAACCGGCTACAACCGAGACCCGTATAAAGCAAATGGATGTTATTAAACTGGAAAAAGGGCGTGATGGGGATGCTGCTGCGATTACATTAGAAGAATTGATAGGGGAAACAAAACAGATAAGAGTTAAGTTTAAAGATACGTCTTATTCACTCGGCACAATATATACTGTAAATGGTAAGCCTAAACCTCCAAGCTATTATGTACAAGATAAAGACGACATTCACTGGTCGCGGCTAGAAAGCGTACAAGATTTTCTTGATTTTTACAAGCTTGGTAGAGATGTTAACCTAGAGTTTCCAATCATTGTCAATCAAAAGAAAATTGATCTTCCTGTTGGAAAGACGACAATACTTGTAAACGATAAGGAAGCAACTACGGAAACAGTTTTACATGATGGAGATGAATTAAAGTTTACTTCTGCTAAGACACCTATTGTAAAGGATATCTTCGAGTATCTCGGAAAGTCCGATTCCTATTCGATTCAAGTGACCTTTAACAAAGAACCTGTCTCTCTTTATAAGCCTGCATATATGGTTACGAATATGGAAAAGATTTTACATAATGATAGTGAATTACATCCGTATATCCGTCTAACGATGAAAGAAAGAGAAACTCCTTTCTTCGTTTTTCAAGATGTTTTTCGACATGTTGCACTAGATTTAACACATGCGACCGGGAATTTCAAATTATATTGCAATGATGAAAGAGCCGGCTTTGATACCCCTATCCACGACCGGGATTCCTTAGCAATTGTTTGGGATGATTGAACGGCAAAAAGGCTACAGCCGCTAATAAGCACAGTAGCCTTTCTTCATTCTTTATCACGTATTAACGGTCTGTAATACCCCCTTCTCTAAACATGATGGAAACCCAATATGTGAAGGATGGGGTAAACAGTACGTAAATACCTGATTCTGTTCAACTAACATTCAGTGGGGGGTAAAGATTCCCTACTGAATGAGTTTCACTTTATCTCGTTGTTCCACTGCTGTTTTTATTGCTTTTCAGTTCTTTATCACCTGTTTTTACAGATTCAGCAGCTTTATCAGCACCTTCTTCTATTTTCTTACTTACTTCTTTTGCAGTTTTTTCTACCTTTTTATCCGCTTTATTGGCAGCTTGTTCAACTTTCCTATCCGTTTTCTTTGCAGCTTGTCCCACTTTGTCTTTCGCTTCATTTAACTTCTTATCCGCCTCAGAAACTGCTTTTTCTGTTTTATCTGCAGCTTGCTTTGTGGCATCTTGTGTCTTCTCAGCGACTTCATTTGTGATATCCTGCGCTTTATTTGCAACTGTTTTCGTTAGTTCTTTAGACTTCTTCGTTAATTCCGCACTTGTATCCATTGCTTTTTGTTTGAATTCTGCACCGGTTGTATATGCTTTATCTTTCCAATCTGATCCTTTTTCAACTGCGATATCTTTAAATTCACCGGCACGGTTTTTTACTTGCTGAACACCCCTATTTAGATCATTACGAGTTTCTTTCCCCGATTTAGGTGCGAATAATAATGCTGTAGATGCACCGATTACTGCTCCTAGTACGACACCAATTGCAAAGTCTTTCGTATTATTGTTTTCTGCCATTGTTATTCCCTCCATATATTTGAATAATATTGATTAGTACTTACTTTCTTTTCTCTTTAGGACATATTCTAAAATAGATGCTCCCCATTTCACCGCTTCATTTGTCTTCGCTTGTTCTTCCTGCGATGCACGGGAGATACTATTCGTTAGTTGTTTTAACGAATGATCAAACTCCTTCATCGTCTCACCGATTCCTTGGGCCCCATCAACTAAACCGTCTAATTTGCTGGATTTCAGTTCAACATCATCCGCAAGCCGGTTCGTTTTATTTAGAAGTTCGGTTGTTTCATTCGTTATCCCCTTTAACTGCGTTTCTAGTCCCTGCAGTGTTGTCTTCGTATCGTTCAAAAATTCTTTCGTTACCTTTATGGTATGAATAATGTAAAACGTCAGTACCACAAGAGCTATAACTGCGATGATTATAGCAATATAAAGCATAACTTCCATTTTTTCAGCTCCTTTAACAAATAATTGCTTTTGTTTGATAGAATAGCGGTACTTGATTACTTTATACCCCAACTATCCCTAACTAAACATGAACTTATAGAAATAGTATATAACTTAATGAATGAAATTTCGAATGATACGGCGAGACACAGGGGTAAAGTGAGTCCTTCCTGCAAAAGTTCAATAATTTGAACCCCTCATGAAGAAATATGTAAAAAAGCCTGCCCAAACGGCTTCCTTTCTAAGGTTACCCTAGGCAGACTTTATCTACTTCCAGCACCCTAAGCGGGCGCCGGAGCTTTGTTCATTTATTCAATACTTGTGTGTGAATTTCAGGCTTATAGGCTTCAATAAACTTCTGTATGTCGCCTGCTCCCATAAAGATCAGCACACTGTCCTTATGCTTTGTTAAAACCTCTGTATGATTAATATCTAGAAGTTCACAGTCTTCGATTAATGCCTGAAGATCGCCGATTGTTAATTGACCGGCTTCTTCCCGGGCGGACCCAAAGATTTCACATAAATAGATAAAGTCAGCACCTTCAAGACTATCAGCAAATTCCTGCAGAAATGTCTTTGTCCGTGTAAATGTATGCGGTTGGAAGATAGCTACAATCTCTTTATCCGGATATTTTTTCTGCGCTGATTCAATTGTTGCTCTGATCTCTCTTGGGTGATGAGCGTAATCATCAATAATTATTTGATCGTTCACACGCTTCTCTGTAAAGCGCCGTTTCACTCCACCGAACGAACTCAAGCTCTTTACCTCTTTAGCTGGGATGCCTTCATAATGGCATAATGTAATAACCGAGAGCGCGTTTAAAATATGGTGATCTCCGTACATAGGGATCGTGAATGTATCATAATAATTACTTCTGATAAAAACATCAAAAACAGTACCTTCCTCTGATGTTTTAATATTTCTAGCTTGAAAATCATTGCCCGGTTCAAGTCCATAATAAAGAACAGGAACATTGGCGGTAATTCGCTGCAAATACTTATCATCACCACAAGCGATAATACCTTTTTTCACTCTGTCTGCCATCTCTTGGAAGGCAGAAAAGACATCATCGACACTTGTAAAATAATCCGGGTGATCGAAATCAATATTTGTCATAATCGCATAATCTGGTTCATAGCTCAGGAAATGCCGGCGATATTCACAGGCTTCAAAGACAAAATATTCACTATCCACATGGCCTTTTCCTGTTCCATCTCCAATCAAATGAGAGATTGGAAAAGCCTCATTTAATACGTGGGCAAGTAAACCGGTCGTTGAAGTTTTACCATGGGAACCTGTAATTGCAATACTCCGGAATTTCTTCAGCCAATCGCCGAGAAAATCATGATATCGATAAAATTCACAGCCTAAACGTTTTGCTTCTTCAATTTCTTCATGGTCATCTGGGAATGCGTTCCCTGCGATAATTGTATATTCCGCTTTAATATTATCTTTAGAAAACGGGAGAATTGGAATGTTTTTTTCAAGTAAAGCTTCTTCCGTGAAAAAATGTTTTCCCACATCCGAGCCTTGAACGGTCTCACCGGAGTCGTAGAGAATTTGTGCGAGTGCACTCATTCCAGTTCCCTTTATACCAATAAGATGGTAAGTTGTCATAAAAAGAACCTCCACATGTACAAAAAAGGATTTGTCTTACTGTTTGTGATAGATTATCACACAATAGCTTATTATAGCAAACAATCAAGGACATGAAAATAATCCTTTCAGCCCACCTTGTTTCTATACGTTTTTATATTCCACTACCTCGAGCCGTGGATTCGGACGAAATCTACGTCCTTCCTTCGCTTCCGGTGAACCATTCAATAGGACGAGATCCCCTGTGAACCCGATATTAAGCCGTAATAAGCTTCTTCCTACACCATACATATCAACCGGTACACCAGCTTCTTCAAAATCTTTAATACGTTCTTCCGTAAAGCCGCCGGATACCATAATTTTCACATGCTGGAATCCTTCATCATCAAGCGCTTTCCGTAAAGCAAATAATAGCTCTGGATTAACCCCACGTGGGTCGAATGTTCCAAGTAAATGATGATTTCTCAGGAAATATTTATCCACTAACGTACGGGAAGTATCGAGGCGGACAGAGCTCAATTTATCGCCGAAACGCTTTGCTACTTTTAATGAATCGGTAATGACATCATTATTATAATCGACAAGTGCGGATAATTCATCGCCAGGGAATACTTCGTGATACGCCTCAGCCGCTGCCACGACATCGCCACGGAACATCTGGATGAGTGCGTGCGGCATTGTCCCCATACCTTCTTTCCCCCACCATTCGTTCATTGCATGGGTTGCCTGTGCAGTGGAACCGCCAATAAATGCTGCATATCCGTCTCCTGCTTGGGTCGTATAATGGTCATCCCTGTCCCCCATGAAAATGACAGGCTTAGGCTTTTCAGTTATACTCGCTGCTTTTACCACATTGTATACATTCGTGGCGACAGATGTTCTTCTCGCAAGAATTCCATCAATAATCCCTTCTAAATAGCCGAATTGCTGATAAGCGCCTGATATCGTAAGAACCGTCTCATACGGACTGATACGGTCTCCGTCTTTCAATGATTTGATTTCTAGTGTTTCTGGATTATCCGCGAACGAATGAAGTAAAGCAATCACTTCATCCGTACCGCAAAGAACTGCATCATCTTTTTGAAAAAATTGCATCGTTACATGATTATTAGGGATTTTCTCTTCGGCAATCTTTTTCGTTTTTAAAAAATATACTGCAGAAAACCAGCCTTCCCCAATACGTTCATCAAATTTAAATGTTTTATTTGTTAAACGGTCAATCTCACCTGCAAGCTTTCGATCGATTTCTTTCATCATTTTTCTCCTTATTATTTATCCTATTAACAATATGATATAAAAATATTGCAATTGAAACAAATTTAATCGCTTATTCGGGCAGCGGCTTCCGACACGAGGACCTCTCTCGGCTTACTTCCATTTTGCCCAGATATAATACCACGCGCTTCCAACGTATCAATTAACCTTGCCGCCCGGTTATAGCCGATTTTGAAATGGCGCTGAAACATGGAGGTGCTTGCTGATTGTTGATGAACGACAAACTGAATTGCATCTTCAAGAAGCTCGTCCTCATCTTCTTCCATATGAATTTGTTCCAGTAGCTCCTCTTGCTCAAACAAATAGTCCGGTTCGGCAAGATCTCTTGCAAAGGCTGTAACTCTTTCAATTTCTTCGTCAGATACAAATGGACCCTGTAATCGGACACTTTTTCCTGTTCCGTTCTCCATGAACAGCATATCACCTTTACCTAGGAGCTTCTCTGCCCCACTCGCGTCAAGGATTGTACGGGAGTCCACTTGCGAAGATACACTAAAGGCAATCCGAGTTGGAATATTTGCTTTAATGAGTCCCGTTATAACATCAACAGATGGTCTCTGGGTAGCAAGTAAAAGATGAATTCCGCAAGCCCGTGCTTTTTGTGCAATTCTACTGATGGCATTCTCCACATCCTGTGGTGACATCATCATTAAGTCAGCCAATTCATCAATGACGATGAGGATATATGGCATTTTTTCATTCTTTCTATGTTCGCTCATTACTTTCCGGTTGAACCGCTCAATGTCTCTAACGCCTTCTTCCACGAAACGTTCATAACGTTCTTCCATTTCATTAACTGCCCACTTCAAGCTCTGTGTCGCTGCTTTTACATCGGTAATAACTGGTGAGACAAGGTGCGGCACACCGTTATATGGCGCTAGCTCCACCATTTTCGGGTCGATCAAGAGCAATTTCACATCTTCATGACTCGCTTTATATAAAACACTGATAAGGATTGTGTTAATGCACACGCTCTTCCCTGATCCGGTTGCACCAGCTATTAGGCCATGCGGCATCTTTTGGATATTTGTAATTTTAGGTTTACCTTCAATCGTTAGACCCAATGCAGTTGTAAGTGGAGATTTGCTCTGTTTAAACTCTTCCGTCTCCACAATTTCTTGCAGTCCAACCATTTGCGCTGTTGGGTTCGGTACTTCGATTCCAACTGTATTTTTCCCCGGAATCGGTGCTTCAATCCGGATATCTTTAGCAGACATATTTAATTTTAAATCATCGCTTAAGTTTCTAATTTTACTTACCTTTACACCTAATTCTGGTTGCACTTCAAATCTTGTAACAGATGGGCCTTGTGTTGCGTGAACAACCCGTGCACCAACGTTAAAATGTTTCAGTGTCTGTTCAAGCAAGTTCTGCTGTTCTTCAATCCACGGATCATTTGCATAATCTTCTTCTTGCGGGTCATTTAAAAGATGTAGCGGAATATGAATATCTTTTGCTGGTTGTTCCACTTCTGATTGATCCACTTCCGACTGTATTGCCACTGGTTTTACAGACTCGTTCTCCGGTTTTCTTTCTGGGCGCTCTTTGTGCCGCTCTAATCCCCGCATCCTTACCCTCTCGTTCCGCTCCATTTTCGCTTTATCGAGTGGTGTCATTACGACGTTAAACGGTACTTCTCGTTCATTCCCCTGTTTTCTTTCGCTTCTCTTTCTGTTCTTTTCAGGTTGAGACGCTTTTTTATGTACCTGGTTTTCTGTTGTTTCTTCCTGCGCCAATTGGTGGATTGTTTTAATTTCTTCTATTTCCGGTTTTTCTTCTGTTGCTAATTTTTCTTCTGTTTCTAGGTTTTCTTCTGTCTTTATTGGTTGCTCCGTCTTCCTTGTCGCTAACTCGATTATTGCTGCCGTTTCCTGTTCCGGCTTAATCGTTTCACTCAGTGGTTCTTCTTGTTTTTGCTCTTTTATTTGTTCTATTTGTTCTTCTATTTGGACTTCCGATCGCTCTTCATTTTTAGCTTTCTTCCGAGCATAAGCGGGCACATTTTCGACTTCATTGTCCCTTTTTTGAAAACCATATATTGGAGAGGGGACATCTGACGCTTGAAATGGCGGTGCATTTTCATCTTTATATACTTTTCTGACTGGGGTTGGACTGGATGCTTTCTTTTCTTTTTTCGGCTGGGCCGGTTGCACCGATTCTTGATTTCTTCGTACATATGCTGGTTTATATTCATTTTTCTCCCGATTTTCCATTGGATCTGGAATTACTGGAAACCGGAAAGGTCTATTCTCTGGATACTTATAAGTCATTCTCGCTTTTATTTCCTGATGATTCTGTTGAGGTTGTTCCGAATCCTCAATTTCAATTTCTTCCTCTACTTCAGTCAGGAAAAAGTTTTTCATTTTATCTAACCAATGCTTTAACATTTCATTCACTCATTTCCTTTTCAATCCATGTTACTTTTCCATTTTACCAGTTTTTTAGAGTTGGATGTAGTTTTATTGAATTTATATTATAAATAACTCCACTTTTCAGCGTGAGTGTATGCAACTTACTTCTGGAGGTCCGCAGTCCAGACACCTCTCGCTTTCCGCGGGCGGCTGGTGAGCCTCCTCGGGCTGTCGCCCTGTGGAGTCTCACCTAGGCCTATCCTCCCGCAGGAGTCTCGAGGTGTCTGGACTGCTCCGAGGAAAGGCCCCGTTTGGAATGCTATTTAATATTCCAAAGGCACACCCTGTATCGTGATAGAATAATCTCTTTTCATAATAATCATCTTTACCAGTTCAGCTGCCCGGTGGACGGTGACTCCTGCGAGAATAGCACGAGTCCGGAGACCCCGCAGGGCGGTAGCCCGAGGAGGCTTCGGCTGTGCCCGCGGAAAGCATCCGTCCACCGGGCAGCTGAACGGCGACTAGAGAGCAAGTCTGGAGAACGTGCACATTACTCACGCTGAATGAAAGTAATTAGCAGTTCATATTTTGAGGGAATTAAAAACACACCCTATTAGAAAATAGCGTGTGCCTCTTTTTTTTAAACGGTAAATTCTTCACCAATTTGATAGCTGTCGTCTAGTACGTATATTCCTTTTTCTTCCGGTGCATTGGGGATAGCCAATTCTTTCTGGGAACATATCATTCCGTTTGATGGAACTCCACGGAGTTCAGATGGTTTAATGCGTAGACCGCTTGGCATCGTTGCTCCTACTTTCGCAACAACAACTTTTTGGCCAACATCGACATTTGGTGCACCACAAACGATTTGCAGTACCTCCCCACCAACATCAACCTTACAAACACTTAACTTGTCTGCATTCTCATGAGGTAATTTTTCCTCGACATAGCCGACGACAAATTTCGGGCTTAGATCAAAGTCAAGCTCATCATCGAGATTATTGGCTTTAAACAGGTCTTTAATTTCTCCAAGTAATGCTTCCGTTAATTTAATTGCACCTGTTTCAGTTAGTGCAAATTTTTCCGAAGCACGGTAAATGTTGTAGCCGAGCACTTCCTGATCTTTTCCAAGTACTCGGACAATATCTCCGTTTGTTTCATATGTCCATTCGTAACGATTGCCATCTTTTAGCGGGATGAGGAGTACATCCCCAATTCCATTTGGATTATAAAATACGTTCATCTATTTCGTCCTTTCCCTATTTCTCTGGGCGGTTTTTCGCGAGGATAAAGATTGGCTCTAATCTTTTATCTTCGTAAATAAACGGTAACGAAGTAATAGGGATGCGCCCCTCCGAGAAATATTTCATTGTAAGCTGAGCTAAAATATCATAACCAGTCTCATTCTGAATATCTGCAATAATCAATACATCCTGATGCGGGGTGGCGACGGTCATATCACCTTTCATATTTGCTTTCATCTCTTCCAGAAATGCTTCATTCAATATTCTGGTTGCATCATATCCATCTTGAGTTGCAATAAAGTAAAAATCATTCCCAGCTACTTTATCCGTTTTATAATCGGTTGAAAGAGAGCGGGCATTAAACATTGCGATTTCTTCTAGATGCTTCCCAGTCCACTCTGCTTCTTGAAGCAAATCTTCATCAATTAATCGGTATGATTTCCCTTCATCAAGTGCATAGAATATTCTCGTTTCCGCGGTATGATCTTTGTGGATCAGTTTTTTTTCAGCTTTTGTTTTAGTCGAGAATGATGTCGAGCGAATCACAGGATAGATATACTTCTCCATTCCTGTCAATTCAACATGTTCATTCATCATTCTTAGCGCTTCCTCAATATGTTCAACAACTTCATCAATTACCGTTTCACCGCGCGTATTATATTTTACAATGATATTTGGAAGCGTCAAGGTTAAGCCTTGCTTCGTTTCCTTCCACTCGATACGGAGTGTGTCCTCTTTACGATTAAATCTAAAATGATATTTATCATTTGACAGACGCTCTTTCAATATGTCCCGCATGCGGGTACTTGTCATTTTCATCGATGGTACCTCCTTACAAACTTAATCTACACTTTCGCAAAGCCATCGATAAACGAAATGATTTCTTCCTTTGTCTTCCGGTCTTTACTGACAAATCGGCCTACTTCTAACCCTTTTTCATAAGCAACAAAGCTAGGGATACCGTAAATTTCATTTTCTTGTGCCAGTTCCATAAATTCGTCTCGATTCACTTCAACAAAAGTGTACTCAGGATATTTATCTTCTATTTCTGGTAAGATTGGTTCAATGAAGCGACAGTCTGGACACCAGCCAGCTGTGAAAAGAAAAATTGCTTTTTCATTATTTTTGAGTTCGTTAAATTCTTTTACAGATTGCAATGGCCTCATTTTCAATCATCTCCTTCTTTCTATCATAGCTTTCCTTCCCGTCTGTTTCAATTCACACGCCCTGATTTAACGAATTTTGAAATGCTCATGTAAATAATTTGCAATTATTATACAATTCGCTAGTATGAAAGTGGAGTCATATTATTTGGAGGTGCTGAAATGGAACTAACTGTTTATCTAGCTGGTGAAATTCACTCAGACTGGCGGGATCAATTAAAAGCAAAAGCAAAGGAAAAGAATTTACCGTTAACCTTTGTCGGACCACAGACGAATCATGACCTTTCAGATGATATCGGAGAAAAGATTCTAGGGAAGCAGCCTGGCAATTATTACCGGGATGATGCAGCTTCTGCTGTGAATAATTTAAGAACACAGGTGCTTATGCAGAAAGCTGATGTCGTTATTGCGCTGTTTGGTGAGAAATACAGACAGTGGAATACGGCGATGGATGCCTCCGCGGCAATTACATTGAATAAACCGACGATTCTTGTTCGACCGGAAGAGTTTATTCACCCATTGAAAGAGCTATCCAACAAAGCGAATATTACAGTTGAAACGATTGATCAAGCATTAGATGTTTTAGCCTATATTTATGAATGAAAAGAGGAGCGCCCAAAGCGGCACTCCTCTTTTCATTCCTCTAGGAAACCATAAAATAAAAATATTCTTGAGAAATTTCGAGCGGGTAGCCACGTCCGCTCTGCACCTAAGAATGCCAAATGAATTACTTCTTGGCTTAGCTTCTATGATCTTCTTGCGTCGTTGTTCTTCTTTAACTTTTTGACCAATATTCCAGTTGACCTCTTAGTGCTTGGGTAATGTGGGTGAACATCGTACCGCGGTCGATTAGATTGTTGGTGAAGATGCCAATTGCCCCTTCTTTCGAGCGGACATGTTCCCTTTTAGCATACCCTTCCATGATGTCTCCTAGCTCTTTCCCTTCTTCTAACTCTGGTAAAAATTCATTCGGCAAAGCGATTCGCGCTCCAGCTGCGGTATAAATTAGATCTGTTGAAACAGCAAGTGCGCCCCAATTCGTTACATAGAGACAATCATCAACGAGCATGACTCCACCCTCGAGACCGACACCTACATCCGCTTCTTTCATGTTAAGTGATTGAAGTGCACGATTGATTGCACCTTGTCTCGTCTCTTCATCAGTACGCGGCTGCGGGGAAACACCAGACGAAGCTTCCACTCCCCGGACAGTGTAATCTGTGAAAACCGCTTCACACGCACGGATTTTCGTTGGGTTTTTAGAACCGATTATTAATTTCATTCCTTACTCCTCAGCTATTATTTTTAATCGTATCAACTGTCGTTTGATCAGTAGCTTTTACCAATTTCACGAGCAATTCTTTCGCCGCTGCATAATCATCAACATGAATAATGGAAGCTGACGTATGAATGTATCGTGAGCAGATACCAATTACCGCACTTGGTACACCGTTATTCGATAGATGGATTCGTCCTGCATCTGTTCCACCTTGTGATATGAAATATTGATACGGGATATCATTTGTTTCTGCTGTATCAAGTACAAATTCACGCATGCCCCGATGTGTGATCATCGTCCGGTCGAATATTCGCACCAAGGCCCCTTTCCCAAGCTGACCAAATGCTTTTTTATCCCCTGAGGCATCATTCGCAGGTGAGGCATCGAGAACATAAGCGATATCCGGCTGAATCATATTAGATGCAGTCTGAGCCCCGCGAAGTCCAACCTCCTCTTGAACAGTTGCTCCGGAATATAACGTGTTCGGTAACGATTCATCCTTTAATTCTTTTAATAACTCGATGGATAACCCGCAGCCATAGCGGTTGTCCCAAGCTTTAGCAAGGATTTTCTTCTCATTTACCATCGGTTGGAATGGGGTAACAGGAACGATTGAATCTCCTGGCTTCACGCCAATTCTTTTCGCATCATCCCGGTCATCTGCCCCAATATCAATCAGCATATTTTTAATTTCCATCGGTTTCTTCCGCTGGGCTTCCGTAAGCAAATGGGGCGGAATCGATGAAATAACACCAATAACAGGACCGTTTTCTGTCATTACTTGAACGCGCTGGGCTAACATGACTTGGTTCCACCAGCCGCCCAATGGCTGAAAGCGAATCATTCCGTTATCCGTTATTTGAGTAACCATAAAGCCAACCTCATCCATATGTCCGGCAATCATGATGCGGGGGCCTTCTCCTTTTTTAACACCGAAGATGCTTCCGAGATTATCTTGCACAATCTCCTCTGCATATTTCTCTAATTCCTTCTTCATGAAAGCCCGGACAGCATGTTCATTCCCCGGAGCCCCCTGTAGTTCTGTTAAATTTTTAAAAAGTTCTAAGGTTTCCTGATTCATGTTTAAACTCCTTTTATATATATTCTATTTCTCTATGTCTTTTCAGTATACCGGATAATGGAAATGACTTTCCACTATCCCGGTCAGAACAGCCTTTCGAATTTGTTTCAGCGATTTTTGCAAGGATTGTTGGATTGAATGAAAAATCTTATAAAGTGAAACTTCATTCAGTGTTAGTTGAACAGAATTAGGGATTTATGGACTGTATATCCCCACCCTTCACATCTTGGGCTTCCCTTCATGTTTTGGAATGTGGGGAATACAGACCGTTAATGCGTGCTAACAAAAGCTTGTCTTTTTCCGTCCCAAGACATTATACATTTAATTGGCGGGTTTAAAACTGAAACAATAGACATATAACTGTACTGCTTGTCGCCGCAACATATATTGGAAGAGTTATCAGCCACCTTGCATTAATCGCCATCCGGAAACCTTTCCATTTAGTATTCCGATGGGAGAAAAGACACAAACCCGAACGAAAGAACGGGACGACAGGAGTCGGTACAAGAACCGTTCCTACGTCCCAATCAACTTACGGTCGGTTCAAGTACCGTTAATGTATTATTCGTTGTATTTAAATTTGCTATAGCTCCAATTGGAATTGCTGCTTTATACGTTCCGTGTGCGGTGGTAAGGTTGGTCATAAGTGGCTTGCCAAAGGAAGTCATAAAGGTATTAATCAAATCATTGTAAGTCGTGTTATATGAGGCGGGACAATTTGTACATTCTCCCATGATGATGCCAATGCAATCATCAAATTTTCCGGCTAACTTTAAATGATTCAAATATCTATAAACCGTATTAATTGGTTCATGGGTTTCTTCAATAAGGAGTATGCTTTCTTTTGTATCGATTTCGTAAGGGGTTCCAAGGCTACCAACAAAAGAGGTCAGGTTGCCCCCGACAATTGGACCGGTTACATTACCCTGGACCGTACTGACAGTTGGAATGCCCGGCGAATTTTGTATTTGTCTTGGTGAAGTTAATGTAGACGTAGCAGTAAAAAATTGATTGACGTTGTAGGCTGGACCTCCCGATACGAAATCAATGAGCATTAAACTTTGGAATGTGATCAAATCGGCATATTGGTATAGGACATTTAATAATATCGTTATGTCGCTATAACCCGATATAATTTTCGGATGGCTTGTGATCACGGAATAGTCAAGGTAAGGAAGAATGCCTGCTACTCCCACGCCACCTCTAGTAGGAAGGATCATTTTTACCTGGTCATTCTCAAACATGCTCATCAAGTCCGAGGCACGTTGTTGATCTGTTCCTGCAAGAAACCCATTTTGAGAATAGACATATTTTCCTAGGATCACATTAAATCCCATATTTTGTAACGTTTCTATTCCAGCGTTAATAATACTTGCATCTAGTGGACTGCCCAAGGTAACAATTCCAATTGTATCCCCTTGTTGTAAAATAGGTGGTTTTATCGCCATAGCTCCTCCCCCTTCATGGTTCGCCTTTGCACTATTATTAATTTATGTGAGTTTGTTAAATGAAGTGCAAAGGAAAAGGCACAAGCGCCCTTACAGACTAAGTACGCGATTCGTTTCGCAACGCCTGGGACTGCAATTACTCGTCCCACCGCAGAGTGTTTGTACTAGCACATCTTGTGCCTCGTGGCAACGTACAAACTCTGGAGCACTTTGGGGCTGCAATTAAGTTCAATTCATACGAGAAGTAGCCCGAAGTTTCGTCATAGATGACTCCAAAAGATGGCAAGGGTGGTTCTATCTCATGTCTTTATTCACAAGCATCGTACGTTCTATGTATTTATTAAACTTAAACAGGATAACCTAACTAGTTTTTGTACTTCTTAGTAAACTAAGCAATTGTTTCCCATCACTTGAACGTCCCTGCAAGTCAGTATATGGAATGAGACACCATAAGATGTATAAGCAACTTAAAAAGTTCATAATTCCTATATATTCCGTTTTAAAAAACAATGAGACCAAATATAAGACTCCAATAAAAAATCCATTAAATATAACTCCCCCTAGTAGCACAATAGCCCATTTGGTCTTACTTACCTTGTCTGGTCGTTCATATGAAGTTGCACCACTGATAAAAAATATCTTATTTATAGAAAGTCTGCCAATGCTTATTAGTGTATCTCCCCAACCGATTTGAATCTTTTTAACCTTCCATCCCCACAGTTTGATAAAAAAAGCATGTCCTAATTCATGAACCATTGTGCAAATCGGGAAAAAAATAAATGCAATTAATAAGTATTTAAAGCTAAAGTCCATTATAAACCTCCCTGTTATGTTCCATATCTGCGCTTGGAAATAAAACATCTACTCTTATCCAGAAATCTTCCTCTAATATAGATATATCAAAAAGTATTTCTTGTACTTTCTTTAAGTTCATTTTCTTTATATTCGCAATACCTTATCGGAATTATCGTAACATAGCGCTTACAAAATTTCGAGAGAATTTTGTCAAGCACATTGGCGGATCAGGCTAAAAAAGAGCACATTGTTGAACAAATCTCTCCACGCAGTGTTGCACGCTATTTAAAGGAAGCTGATTTAAACGACATCATTACCGAGTTTGACTGAATCCAAAGATTGAGAACCATGGGACAAACCAAAAGCAAGCCCAAGCTGTTTATGATGTTTATCAAACGGCACTACAGCGAAAGAACACGGCACCCATGTCTTTTGTGTTGATGAAAAACAGGTATTCAAGCAGCGGAGCATTCCAAGCCAAAAAAGCAATGAGGCTAAGAGAACCGGAAATAATCGGACAAGAATAAAAACCTCCTTAAATATGCTATGCTCTGACTTTCGATATAAAAATATTATGCCATTTTTAGCGTATTTTGAGGAGGATTATCTCGAAGAATTTTCACTCCTCGTAACTGCATCCATGGAATTTTAAATTTCCAAGTAACTAAGGTATAATTAAAAGAAGATGAATGTCTATTTCATTTAATGAGAGGTGGAACAAGTTGAAAAAAAGAAATCTTTTACTTGCTGCAAGTATCGGGTTCGCGGTAGGTTATCTATTGAAGAGCCAATTGGATACGAAGCAGAAAGTGACGCCAGAGAAAGCTTTAAGTAATGCGAAGGAAGCTTTTAAACAAAACGGGCCAATCAGCGGATCATGGATTTATATGAAACCTGAAGAAGTCGAGAAAAATGGCCTGGTGTATCAAGCCTATCGCGGGGGAATTACGCGAAACATCGATGGGGAGAGTAAACAGTACGAATTCTATGTTGATGTAGAAACAGGAGGTATCATCGCGACGACTGAAACCGCTTAAAGGAGAGCGCTTCTTAATTGAAGCGCTCTCCTTTCAATACCCGTGCCCTCTCAACCGCGTCAATCCGTTCAGCTTTTTCATTAAAGCGGATCGCTCTGTAGTAAGCATCATGATAAAATGTATACCATGCCTGTCTGTTGTATCCGTATTCCATCCACTCCTGTTTTTCGTGGACCGATGTCACCGGGTAATCGTCATAGGCCAGCGCCCAAAGCTTATTTTCATGTGCATTCGTTGGCATTAAATCTCCCATATGAATGAAACAGTCTTCTCCATCTTCAAAAACAATAATGGCATGTCCTTCACTGTGTCCTCCTGTATGGATCATCCGCAGTCCTTTTGCAACTTCCAGTTCATCTGCGAAAGTCTCTACTTGATGTTCAATCGGTCGCCAATTCCTCTCCCAGTATGTATTAACAGAACGAATATTGGGGTGACGCATTTCTTCCCATTCAATTGCCGTCGTATAAATAGTCGCATTGGGAAAAATTGTTTCATACCCTTCTTTTCCTTTTTTTGACAAGCCACTCGCATGATCGAAATGTAAATGAGTCATTAATATACCGTCAATGGCAGTTGGCTCCACACCAAGTTCACTTAATGATTCTTCTACAAAAGAAAGTTCACTTGCTCCAAAGTTACGAATCTGCTTCTCTGACAGTTTATCTATTCCGAGGCCAGAATCTATGAGATAATTTCTCCCATCCAATTGGAGCAAAATTGGATCGGTCCTTAATTCGATCAAGTTCTTCTCATCAGCCGGGTACTTTCTTGCCCATAATGCTTTCGGCACTACACCGAACATGGCACCGCCATCCAAATGATTCACACCACCACGTAACCAAGTCAATTGCGCCCTGCCAACCCGTAATTTTTCCATCCTTTTCCCCCTCTTACTCTTATTTACTACTAGTTTATCACCCATACTCAGATAAGCAAACTGGGACAGAGGGTCAGACTGAACCCGCGTCCCACTTATTTGATTTTCTTTTGTTTTTTCCAGATGAAAAAACCGCTCAGGGCAAGCACTCCAATAATTGCTAATACTGGCAAGTTACCGATGATGAGTATGCTTAGTTTAGATAGGATGGTAATGATGGAATTAATACTTTTCATAAACTGTTGTTTCGTTTCTTGCCATGTGTTCAAGTCATTATTGACATTTGAAAGTGTTACATTACGCTCACGAATTGATATCGTTATCGTTGAAAAATCCGTTTTATCCTGAAGATAATTCATCCGGCCGACAATCATTTCAATCTCTTCTTGCACCCGTGCTAAATCATTTGAGATTTTTAATAAGTCCTCTGTTTCTTCCGCACCAGCTAAAAAATCCAGTAATCTTTCTTCCACTTTTTCTTTCGATTTCAGACGGGACTCCAGGTCAACGAATTCCTCTGTAACATCCTCGCCAGAAACATAATGATCCAGCACCTTTGTACTTCCCTCCTCGATAAAATCTAGGAATGGATGGAAATCTTCTTGTGGAATACGAATGGTCATCTGACCGATTTTCAAATTTTCTGTTTTCTCATTATATAATGTCGACTCAAGCACATAGCCGCCAATCCTTGCAGCTTCTTTTTGAACTTGATTAGAAAATGTTTTTAAATCATCCGTTTCAACATCTATATCTGCCGTATAAATAACTTTACGATTTGATTCGGCACTATCCACTTCAACATCTTCCACTGATTTTTCCGTTTCCGCATCTTGACCCTCTTCCTCATTAGAAAATTGCAGTTCACTATCTTCCACTCCGTAGCTTTCTGTATCATGAGCAATATCGGCCGTCCCCTCGGCAGTGTCATCCACCTCTTCCCCAGTACAAGCTACAAGCAATAGACTGAACACAAATATACTTATATATTTCTTCACTTGAACTTAGCCCCTTTCTATTCCTTCTTACTACATTGGACGTCCGTCACATACAAAAGTTTCTTAATTAAAAGATTTTTTGTGTAGCCTTCTTTATCACAATCTGGTATGATAGGTTTTGTAACTTTACATCGAAAATATGAAAATTTCGTAAAAATATGTGATTTTCTTCACATAAAATGACGCTAATTCACTTCGTATTAACCTGAACTAAGTCGCAGAGCGGACGTAACTAGCCCTAGAAACCTAAGTTATTACAGCATTTTTATTTTTTCACGCATTAACGGTCTGTAATACCCCCATCTCTAAACATGAGGGAAGCCCAATATGTGAAGGTGGGGATATACAGTCCGTAAATATCTGATTCTGTTCAACTAACATTCAGTGGGGAGGTAAGGAATTCCCCACTGAATGAAGTTTCACTTTATCGTTTCTTATACTATTAAAAAGGAGGAAATATCGACAATGAAGGAGAACGAAGGGGTTTATGCCATTATTATTACATGCTTGATTCTGATTGCTTTTGTTGTACCGTACACATTGCTTCCTGATGTCGAAAAGTGGTATGGCAGCTTTTTATTTTGGACGGTACTTACTGTAATTGTAATTGGCGTCAATTATTTATTAATTAGGGAGTGGGGCAAAAAACAATGAATACGTCGTACGTTTGGTGGGCTGTTGCCATCTATATTATCATTTCTTTGTTCATTGCGTTTCTATCGCAATCTGGCAAGCAAAATGATATGGTCAGTTATTTCCTTGGCGATAGGAAACTCGGCGGAATCGTATCTGCACTTAGTTATAGTGCAACTACTTATAGTGCATTCATGCTTGTTGGTTTAGCCGGACTTACATACAGTGGCGGGGTTGGTGCGCTTGGATTTGAATTAATTTATCTGATGGGGGTTTCACTGATTGCTTTTTTTGGACCGCGTTTTTGGGTTGTCGGTAAAAAATATGGCTATGTTACACCATCTGAGATGCTTGGTGATCGCTATCAAGATAAAAGGGTGGCAGTCATCGTCGCAATAACAAGCTGTCTTTTCCTCATCCCCTATAGCGCAGTACAGCTAACTGGTGTCGGTTACTTACTTTCTGGTCTTACGAATAATGAAATCACCTTTTCAACCGGTGTGTTGATTGCAACGATTATGGCGATTTTATTTTCTTATATTGCGGGAATTCGTTCCGTTGCCTGGACAGATTCCTTGCAAGCGGTATTCATGATTATCACATCAACCGTTGTCGTTCTTGTTCTTATCAGCGGGCTAGGAGGGTTTAGTAGTTTCTTCCAGACGCTGGAAACAGAACACCCAGCTTCATTAGCTGTTCCTGGCAACGGATTTTTTAATATTTTTACATTTATTGGAATGACCTTGCCATGGATGTTTTTCAGCCTTTCCAATCCACAGGTCAGTCAACGGTTATTCATGCCGTCATCTTTACAGAACTTAAAAATTATGATTCTCGGATTTATGATCTTTGGACTCATTTATACACTTGTTGCGATTTTTTGGGGCTTTTCGGCGACAATTATGTTCCCGAACCTTGACAATGTTGATATGGCAACACCATTGATTCTTTCCAGTGATCTCGTTCCACCAATTCTTGGGGTCATTGTGATGGTAGGAATTATGGCAGCAGCAATTTCAACGATTGATTCAATTTTACTGACCCTCGCGTCCGTATTTGCGAAAGATGTGTACGGGAATCTGAGGAAACGACCATCTGACCGCATGCAGCTGCAGATTGGAAAATTCGTCATTCCTGTCATTGCTATTATTGCTTATCTATTTGCTGAAATGGAGTTAAGTATCATTGTACTCCTCTCCGTTGCCTCTTCAGCTGGTCTTATCATTGCGGTTCCAGCTATATTCGGAACGTTTTTCTGGAAACGGGGTACAGCTGCTGGAGTATTAGCAAGTGTTGGGGTTACGGGGGTTATTGTCATCCTTTTAGAAGCATTTCAGTGGAAGCCACTTGGGCTCGCATCAGGGGTATGGGGAATTATTTTATCCACGATTATTTTCATCGGTGTCAGCTTCGTTACGAAAGCACCAGAAGAAAAAGCCGAAGAATTCTTAACTACAGTAAAAGTTGCATTACAAAAAGAACGGAAAAATAATTAAACGGTCCTCATCTTGGGACCGTTTTTTCTAAATTATTCTGCTCGTAGGTCAGCATACGCCGCTTTGGTCATTTCTTTTAGATCTGCTGGAGAGAGTTCGACTTGGGAACCGCGTTTCCCCGCTGAAATGACGAGATATTCTAAGCCTTCTGCATAGGAATCAATGTATGTCGGATAGCTTTTCTTCATACCAATCGGTGAACAACCGCCCCGTATATACCCTGTCGTCTTCTCCAAATCTTTCATTGGAAGCATGTCAATCTTTTTATTACCACTTACTTTGGCAAGTTTTTTCAAGTTCAGTTCATCTTGTGCACGAATAACAACAACGACTGGTCCAGTTTTATCTCCGACCGTTACGAGTGTTTTAAATACCTTATCAAGCGGAATATTCGTTTGACTTGCTGCAGTTTCCGCATCAAGGCTATCTTCCTTCCAAGCATACTCATGGATCTGATAAGCAATTTTTTCCTTATCAAGCAAACGATGAACATTCGTCTTCCTCATACAATCACTCTTTACTAATTATTAACTTAACTAACGAATCAAAAAAATCAAAGCAGTCTAATCTTATCCCAGAACATGAATATTTAAACATAATCATGTTTTTTATAGAGACTCGAATTCCTTTCATTCAGCGTAAGTGTTTTGCTT
>NZ_JAXHDC010000054.1:0-20980 GCF_037072045.1 Oceanobacillus sp. MO10714A
CTTTTTTAGGCGGGGGAATTACAAATGATTCCCGTGAAAAATCGAACACAAATCGCTTGGATAAAATTTATCATGCATAACATTCCTCAATCAGAAGAAAATAATACCGATCATATGAAGGAGGTCATCCAATTGTTCAATCAACAACAAAATCAAAATTTTAACGAATCATCCCAAATGCCGGCCCAAGTAAGTCATGGAGGACATGAGCTTTTTGATTCTCATGAGGCGATTGATGGCTTAGTCGGCGCGCTTGAACATTCTGTTATATACGAACAGCATATTCAAGACCCAGAATTAAAGCAACTTCTTTCCAGACAGAAATCGTATTTGACTCAAATGTACAATACGATTATAGATGCCCTGCAAACCGGTCAGGAGCCAGCTGTAAAAACACAAACGTATAATATGCCATATGGAAATGATACAACCTATGGCATGGAACCAAGCCAACCGAAGACTCCTGCCCAATCGATGAATGAAATCAATGACGCTTGTTACTCCAGTTTTATGATGGGACATTTAAAGGGCTGTGCGTCCCACTTCACAACGACAGCACTGGAAGCAACAAATCCAGTCCTGCGCCGTGTATTTGCTGACAGTATCCCGAACCTCATTGAAATGGCATACGAAATTTTCCTTTACCAAAACAAAAATAAATATTATCAGGTACCACAACTGAAACAAGAAGACATGCAAAATTATATAAACAGCTTTGGTAAAGTTCAAGGACAAATGCCTCATTAAACGTAAAGGAGACTTATCATGGGTAGAGATGAACACAAGAGAAGGAAGAATGCTGCATTAGGTCAAACACCGAAGCACCAATTAAAATATAGCGACGGAATGGATGTCGAATTTTCCGATGAGTTTGCCGACGCGGACGACTGGGAAGCTCAAGCAAGGGATCGAGCAGCCATCCGAAGAATTAAGAATAAATGACAAACTTCAGGTCTTCACATGGTGGAGACCTGATTTTTCATTTGGAAAAGATCGCAGGTAGAACTGCCTTTAGTTGATTTTTAGTCATGATTCACGTACATTTAAAGTAAGAAAACATCTTCTAAAGGATGATTAACAATGAGCAAAAAAAATGTAGATGACTATATAACAGAAGGGATACACGGTATCCGTCTTCCAAAAGAAGATGAAAGAATCCGGTTTCTCGGTACCTTGCGCGAACGGGTTGTCATTGCCCTTACAATCGGTCAAGTCATGAGTGACTCCGGACTCGAAAAATTAGAAGAGGCGATGCAGCAACATCCCGGTACTAGGCTCATTATGAATGGACATGTTGCCTACCGATTTCTAACAGAGGAAAAAGCACTCGCCACAAAGTACAACATCCCTTATACTACAATCACCAACGAAGAAAATTCTACCGATATTGGCGCTGTTTTAACGTATGATTACGCCATTGATAAAGAAGAAATCTTCATAAAAGAAGAAGAACCAGAAGAAGAAAATGAGGAAGAGAAAAAAGAAGAAACCCTGCGTTCAAAAATTAAAAACTGGTTCCGGTAAACGAGAAGCAAAGGCGTAAGCGCCCTTACAGGCTAAGTACGCGACGTCCTGTCGCAACGCCTGTACTAGCACATCCTGTGCGTCGTAGCAACGTACAAACTTCCCTTTTACCGGAATGAGATAAAGGAAACATGCCCCTTTAGGGGTATGCCGATGTTGGACCTTGGCCCGTTCTTAGTCGGCCTTCCTTTTCTCTTTGAGTTGATGTTGACTTATCGATTGGAGGAGTGTGAAGTTTGATAGTTGCTGGGCGCTGAGCCGGACGCGGCTAGCCCTAGATACCTAAGTTGCCATAGCATTTTTATTTTATAGTTTCTTATACAACGAGAAGTCTTAGGAGGTTTTTTACGGTGAGAATTACTTCAATTGAACCGACGCCAAGCCCCCACTCCATGAAAATCAATGTGAGTGAGGAACTTCCAGCTGGTGAAAATTATAATTATAAAGCTGGTGATGACTTAACAAATGCTCCTGAATATGTGAAAGAGCTCTTTCAAATTGGAGGTGTTAAAAATATTTATCGTGTCGTTGATTTCATTGCACTAGCACGAGCTCCGAAAGTTCCTTGGGAAGAACTCCTTCCTCAAGTGCGTGAAGTGTTTGGGTCGGAAGAAACTGTCGAGGACTTACATATGGAAGATGCAAGCGAACCGACACAAGATTTCGGGGAAATAAACGTGTTCGTCCAATTTTTCCGTGGTATTCCAATCCAAGTAAAGCTAGAAGAAGGCGATGATGAGAAACGTTTCGGCCTTCCGGAAGAATTCCAAGAAGCAATCATGAAAGCAACTGCGGCGTCGGAAAATTTCATTTTCGAACGTAAATGGGTTGAACAGGATCCCCGTTACGGAAAAAGTGATGAAATTGGTAAAGAAGTAGTGGAAGAACTGATTGCTACCCATGATAAGGAAAAGCTCAATCAGCTTGTTGAACTTGCTATTGAGGATCGCGACGCTTCGGAACTGGAACGTGACTCAGATGATAACATACCATTAGAGGTACTGGATGATCCCGATTGGAAAGTGCGTTATGCAGCACTCGATAAAATTATTGAACCAACGCTTAAGCATCTTCCGCTGTTAGATAAAGCGTTGGATGATGCAAAGGCATCTGTCCGGAGACTCGCAACTGCTTACCTCGGCATGATTGAAGAACCGGAAGTGCTGCCATCACTGTATAAAGCACTAAAAGACAAGGCAGTGAACGTAAGGCGAACAGCAGGAGATTGTCTATCCGACCTTGGGTTTACAGAAGCAATCCCAGAAATGATTAAAACATTGGATGATAAAAGTCAGATCGTTCGCTGGAGAGGTGCCATGTTCCTTTATGAAGTCGGGGACGAACGTGCCATTCCTGCCCTTGAAGCAAAGGTCAATGATCCAGAATTTGAAGTACGCATGCAAGTGCAACTCGCCTTGGAGCGAATTAAAGGCGGCGAGGAAGCGAAGGGATCGGTGTGGCATCAGATGACACAGGCTGTTTCGAAAAAAGATTAAAATGAACTCCTAAAGCTGGTAAGAGGTATGAGGAGGCTTTAGGAGTTTTTTGATTGGAAAAGTAATATAGTGTTAGTAACCTTCATGAAACTAGTGTCACAATATAAAGTAGTCCTTGAAAAAGTACTCATTCTTCATTAACATTCTTCAAATTATTTATATATACCGCCACGGTTATCAATAGTTAGTATATAATTCTTCATTACTTATAGCCATTGTTCAACCTCCTTTGTCCGATATTAAAAACTAGCATTTACTTTACTACCGTTTCCAATACAAGTGATAATGGTATTCGCAAGCTTCATTAAATAAGGAGTTGCACTTTAAGCAACGATCTGTCTGCAAATATTCATCAATCGTATGCTCCTTACAACAGACACCGCATAGCACAGCTTTTTCATCGTATTCCGCCCTTTCCCATAATATCGGCTTGTGATCTTCCGCTTCTGCATGGCATTTGTAGCAAGGATAGTATTTATCGCAGCACTTGAATTTGATAGCGATAATGTCTTTTTTCGTTTGATAGTGAGTACAACGTGTTTCATCGTCCACTGTAAAACCGTATACTTTTTTCATTCGATCCTCTCCTTGTTATACTGATAGACGTTAATTATACTTTAGATAAAACATAATGAACTCCCTCAATTTTGTCAAAATAAAAAACGAAGATATGAGGTTAATGGAATGAGATATATCATATTACTTATAAGCTTAATTTTTCTCGTGGGTTGCAATGAACCTACCATTTCTGAACCTAAAAAAGTGGCAGGGATCGTGCAAAACGTGAAATTTAAAGAACAACTAGAGTCAGAGATTGATTTAACAGCGTATGAGCGCGAGCCTAACGAATGGGGAGAAAATGTCATAGGAGTGAAAACGCGATTCGTTACAGATAAAAAAGAAATTGCTCTGACGTTTGACGCATGCGGTGGCGACTTCGGCAACGGTTATGACGAAGCATTGATTACATTTCTACGTGACGATGAAATTCCCGCTACGTTATTTGTAAATAAACGCTGGATCTCAGACAACGAAGAGACTTTCCTGGAGCTCGCAAATGATCCGCTTTTCCAAATCGAAAACCACGGAACGACCCACGCTCCTCTTTCTGTTGATGGGGCTGAGGCCTGGGGAATTCCGGGCACGAATTCAGCGGAAGAGGTTTTTGCTGAAATCATGGGCAATCACGATACCATAAAGGAGTTAACCGGACGTGACATGAATCTCTTCCGCTCCGGAACAGCCATTTATGATGAGATTGCTGTGGAACTTGCCAACGACTTAGGATATGAAATTGTAAATTTTGATATTTTAGGAGATGCGGGCGCGACGTATTCTGCTGCGGAAGTGGAACATGCTTTACTTGATGCTGAGGCAGGATCGATTGCGTTGTTGCATATGAACCAGCCAAATAGCGGAACAGCCGAGGGTGTGCGTACCGCAGTTCCTCTTTTACAAGCAGCAGGATTTGAATTTGTACTATTGGCTGATCAGAAGTTAGAGTGATTTTTAAGATTTCTTTGGTGTATTTAATCCCTAAAAGGAGGTATTTGCGATATGGCCCATTCCATCGGACTTTCCGGAAGTGTGATTTTATCCGACCCCAGCAAGCTACGAGACTTGTTCACCTATGAAATGATCAACCATATTGAAATCGGGGAATTTCCAGATGAAGCAGCTTTCCACCAATTCTTACATTTTAAGAGACAAGAAAACATAACATATGGTATCCACTCACCATTACTTAGACACATGAGTAAATACGATCTAGTGGAGAAGGTGCAATTTGAACCAGAGGAAGCTTGGGAACAGTTTGAATCTGAGGTTGAGGCTATGGCCCGATTAGGTGCAGCGTATATTTTAGTCCACTTCCCATATTTTAAAGAAGAAAAGGATACAGATACAGTAGATATTATTGAAAGCGGACTGAAAAAATTTCATCAGCTTCAGGAAAGGTATGCCATTCCGATCGTCTGTGAACCGAAACTGGGCCATAACCGCTCTCCCTTTGGCATTCAAGCATTGGACCGGTTCCCTCTCGAGACTTGGAACAAATATGGGATTAGACTATGTATTGACGTTGGCGATTACTTACTCGCTACCGGCAGCGCTGCTTTAAACTATGTGAAGAAATGGCGGGATCATATTAAAGTCGTTCACTTACATCACGTGGAGTTCCGTGGCGAGAAGTATATATGGATACCAGTCCACCCGTCATACGAAGCTGACCATTCCCATTTTCAAGTAAAAGAACTAATCAAACAGCTAGCTAAAAGTCCCGATGTATTTTTTGTTTTCGAGCATACCCCACATTCCAAGCCTACCAAAGCTTTTGTCGAGGAGGGTATTCAGTGGGTTAAGAAGTTAATCAATAACTAATCTGAACATAGGGAGCGAGGGAAATATTATGTTACAGCGTATCATTCAACAATTTGACTTACAATTAGATACGATTCATGAGGTAGATGATTCACACAGTTCTACTGTCTATCGATGTCAATTATCAAATAATGAGTATGTTTTCTTAAAGATTCCTTATTCCAACTTAAAATTCCAAAGGGAACTGGAAGCTTATCACATTTTAAAAGGAATCATCCCCATCCCGGAATTATTGGATTCTTGGTCCGGTGATGAGGAAATACCGGGCGCTCTTTTGTTATCTGCATTAAAGGGACAGCCCCTGTCGGAAAACGATTCCCAAGCAACAGCCTATCAAGTTGGTGTTGTACATGCATCCATGCATGGCATCGAGCCACCACATCCATTACATACGGTTCAAAACGAATTTGCTAATTGGCCCTTGTTTATTGAAAAACAATTTTACAGTTTTGCAGAGGATGTAAAAGAAATAATAGATGATCATTTATTTAAAAAGGCTCTAAACAAATTTGAGTTCATGAAAAATCAGCTGCCGAAACCCGATGGCCCAAGTTTTATTCATATGGATTTTCGACCGGCAAATATAATAATTAATAATGGAAACGTTTCTGGAATAATCGATTTTGAAAGTGTGAGATTTGGAGCTACAGAAGTGGATTTTACTAAATTGTACCGGGATTATTTAAGCTATGATGAAAAATTATTGCAAGCATATACAAATGGATATAACAGTGTAAGGCCCTTAGTTAATTTAGAAATCGTACTGCCATTTTATCGCTTCACCGATGCTTTTAACAGTATCGGCTGGTGCAAACGACGAGGATTGGAAAAAAACAAAAGGTTTTTAATGGAAAATATTACTGCCTTAAATCAACTTCTCGGGTGACAGATTGTGTTTAAGGGGCAATCATCCTCTTCCTATCCTATATAGAAGGTTTCCTTTACACACAGCAAGCGTTTTCATATAATGATAGTAATTCACACAACTATAAGGAGGTCGTCAGATGGAGCGCATTCAAGAAGGCACATTATTATGGGAACCAACACAAGAGAGAAAAGAAAACAGCAATCTGAACCACTTCATGGTCTGGCTGCAACAAAATCGCAACCTTTCATTTGATAGCTATGACAAACTATGGGATTGGTCCGTAACCGAACTGGAAGCATTCTGGGAAGCGATGTGGGAATACTTTGATATCGAATCAAGCACCCCTTATCGATCCGTCCTCTCTGTACGGAAAATGCCCGGTGCGAAATGGTTTGAAGGTGCTAAAATCAATTATACGGAACATGTTTTTAGAAATAGAGATTCAGAGAAAACGGCAATTATCCATACATCCGAAGTACGACCTGAACTTAGAGAAGTGAGCTGGGGGAAGTTGTACGAGGACACCTTAGCCATCCAACAAACATTGAAGAAACTCGGTGTGCAAAAAGGGGATCGAGTCGTTAGCTACAGCGCCAATAACTATGAAACCGTTGTCGCCTTCCTTGCAACCGCAAGCTTAGGAGCAATCTGGTCCAGCGCGTCACCTGACTTCGGAACGCAAAGTGTCATTGACCGCTTTAAACAAATCGAACCAAAAGTTATGTTCACCGTAGATGGCTACCGTTATGGCGGGAAAGAGTTCGACCGACTGGAGACTGTCCAATCGATTCAATCGGAAATCCCTTCTCTTGAAGCAACCATCACGATACCTTATTTACAAACCGATGCTGACTTTAGCAAGCTGAAAAAACCAATTAGCTGGGAAAAGGCTACAGAAAATACAGAAACAAAAGGCTTAACGTTTGAACACGTCGAATTCAATGAACCGCTTTGGATCTTATTCTCTTCCGGCACGACTGGAAAGCCCAAACCAATCGTACATAGTCAAGGCGGTATGTTAATCGAACATTTGAAGGCGCTCACCTTCCATTGTGACTTAGGTGAGGATGATCGCTTCTTCTGGTTCACAACAACAGGCTGGATGATGTGGAATTTCCTAATCGGCGGCTTGCTGACGGGAACAACGATCATACTTTATGACGGAAATCCTGCATATCCATCCACCGATACGCTTTGGAAGCTTGCACAAGATACGAATATGAACCTCTTCGGAACAAGTGCAAGCTACATCACAGCATGCATGAAAGAAGATCTTAAGCCGAAAGAGAAATTTGACCTAAGCGCATTACAGAATATTAGCTCGACTGGCTCCCCTCTTCCGCCTGAAGGTTTCAAATGGTCCTATGATAACGTGAAAGAGGATCTCTGGATTGCTTCCGTCAGTGGCGGCACCGATGTTTGTACAGCCTTCGTTATTGGAGCACCTGTTTTACCAGTCTATGCCGGGGAATTGCAATGCCGTGGTCTCGGTGCAAAAGTGGAAAGTTTTGATGAAGCTGGCCATGCCCATATTGATGAAGTCGGGGAACTTGTGCTAACCGAACCTTTCCCAGCGATGCCTATTTTTTTCTGGGATGATACAGATGGAACGCGTCTCTATGAAAGTTATTTTGACTTGTATGATGGAATCTGGAGTCACGGAGATTATATCAAAGTGACAGACCGGGGAACTTGTGTCATTTATGGACGCTCGGATGCAACAATCAATCGGGGGGGCATCCGGATTGGTACGAGTGAAATTTATCGTGCTGTTGATAAGATCCCAGAAATTGAAGACAGCTTAATCGTCGATATCCCGTCACCTTCCGGGGATTCCCATACCCCATTATTTATCGTCTTAAAAGAAGGATACGAGCTCACGGATGAGTTAAAGACAAGTATTAAGAAACAGATTCGGGATTATTGCTCACCGCGTCATGTTCCAACAGGTATCTATGCAGCACCAGACTTGCCGAAAACATTAAATGGTAAAAAGCTAGAAGTACCTGTAAAGAAGATTCTGATGGGTCAACCAGTGGAAAGCGTTGTAAATAAAGGTTCGCTAGGCAATCAGCAAGCGCTGGATTACTTTTTGGAGTTTGCGAAAGAATTGTAATAGAGCTGGAAACAGGACTTGGAGATAAAATCCCCAAGCCCTGTTTTTTAATGCTAATCACCAACTATCCTAGCCAAGGGAACTCACGCATAGTGAATGAATGAACTTCCTAAACTGGCAAATCAACTGATAAAGTGAAACTTCATTCAGTGGGGAATTCCTTACCTCCCCACTGAATGTTAGTTGAACAGAATCAGGTATTTACGGACTGTATATCCCCAATCTTCACATCTTGGGCTTCCTTCCATGTATAGAGGCGGGGGAATTACAGACCGTTAATACGTGATAAAAACTCAGGCAATTGTTGTTCACGTTTGTCGAGCATAATCTGTTCTGGCTTGATGCCCCGCTCTTGCAATACTGCAATGTTCTGCTTGAGGAATTCGTCACTGCCAACAACATAGAAAAGGCCATCCCTATCTTCAGCAAGATTTTTCACCTCTCCATAGTAATCTTCACGGTTATCGACAAACTGTGATGTGAACTTCTTGTCAGGGGCGGATGCAAAAATATCTGGGAATAGGAAATTTCTTGATGAATCGATGTTTAAGGAATGGATTTGTTTAACGTTGTCAGAACGGTCGAAATAATCAAGTACAAGCGGTCTGAAAGTTGCCAACCCGACACCTGATGACAACAGGTAAACATTTTTGTCTTCTCTTTTTAGCGGTACATTCGAATGGATTTTAAAAATGGCAACTTCATCGCCGACTTCAAGCGCTCTTAAATTCGCTTTAAACTCCGAACACTGCTCTCTAATGCGTGTAGTAATACCGATAGAAGCTTCATGAGGTAAAGTGGATATGGACATGTGGCGAATTAAACTGCGGTTTGGCTTATCTCCCGCATTAAATCCTTCCAGTGCCAAGTGAATATGGGCTCCTTCTTCCCATGTTAGACCTTCCGGGCAATCGACATGGTAGGTTTTAACCTCTGGTGTTTCTTCTATAATATTATTTATTTTAGTCCAATATATTTGCATGACTTATTCTCCTCACTCCATAATCTGGATTGTTACCATTTAATATACACTAAATGATAACAATTCTCAATTAAATGGATGGATTCTTCAATAATTTAACTCTCCTTCATGCGAAATTTCCTGCAGCATCTCCACCCTATTACCGAAAGGATCTCTAAATTCAAACCGCTCATAATTGGGGATTGGTATGGATTCTATAATTTCGACACCATTCTCTTCTAAAACCCTTCTCCAATATGTGATATCCTTCACTTGGTAAGCTACATGAGCTTTTGTTTTTGTTCGATCGAAGTCCTCTTCTGTTCCAACATGTATCTCTTTGTCCCCTACTTTTAGCCAAAATCCCCCGCGCCCTTGCAGAGATTCCGGCTTTTCAATTTCAGGTAATCCTAAGACATTGCAATAAAATTTTTTCGCTTCCGTTTCCATGCCCTAATTTGAACATGATGCAGACCAATAATCATGTGAATTCCTCCGTATTTTTCATTATCAACCGCTAGTTTAACTTTACTAAAAATTGGTAAATAAATAAAATATATAATTATTATATAAAGAGATAATTAAAAGTTATAGAGGCTAACTTCTTTTTTGCTTTTTAAGCATTTCCTTTAAATATTCCTCTGACTTTCCTCTAGGAATGCTTAAACTTTTCCAGTTTTCCCCTTTCAATTGCTTACCGATATAGACAATTTGGCCAACATGATATGCATAATGTGCTACTTGTCTTTCGATCGCTTCCATAACCAAATGATTTTCTCCCCGAATAGATATATTTTTCATTAAATCCAACTCGTCTAAGCCATGAAGGGTATCGAATAAAACTTTCCAGCCCTTTTCCCAGTAAGTAATGATGTCTGATTTCCCCGAAATGTCATCTATGAATTCTTGCTCACGGTTTCTGTCAGCTTTTTCACCGTCTGTCGTTAGAAAGTCGCTCCATCTTGAAACCATATTTCCACTTACATGCTTAACAATAACAGCAATGCTATTCGACTCGCTATTATAACTCCAATGTAATTCCTGTTCTGATAACTGATTTATCGTTTTGTCCCCTAGGATTTTTACGCTTTGAAACCTATCAATTACGATTTTCAAATATTCCTTTCCAAGTTCCAACTGATTCTCCCCTTCCATTGTTTCGTAAATTAGTTCAAAGAATCCAGAAGCTAGTTTATTCATAACATCTGGTTTTCCTCACTAGTCTAATACCACAATTCTCTATTTCAATTAACTTGGCATGTGAAATATGTTCTATCCTTATCTATTATCAAGTGAATGGTGGCATTCTTTTTCACTATATTTCGTAGCTTCTTCAAAAATATCAGTAACACCATTTGGAAGAAGAATATCTTTCTCGCAAAACTGCTTTACCTCTTTCCCCTTTTTCGTTACCCCATAATAATAAGTTATATCTCGTTCATCCTTGAAAACAACCATATAATGCCCGTGATAAAAATCTCTATTAATCAAATGCTTCGGCTCTACATAATGTGCGTCAGCGATTTCTCCATCAGTATAGCCTTGCTCCCCAAGGTAAGCTGGCACGTGCTTATTCGCAATATATTTCGTATATGGGTTTCCATTATTTAGTACATAAAGAAAACCAGCTGGAATAGCTGCAATTATCACGACAACGGTAATGAGACTAATAAATATCAGTTTCTTTTGCATTAAGAGTTCCCCTTGTATATTTTTCCCTAGTTTATATTTAGAGCTTAACTTCTCTTTTCAAACTGCTTCTTGCTGTTATTACAATGCACGCAATACTGATTAGCACACCTAGAATTGCAACGACACTTACTCCAATACTTTTCTGGATAATAAACCCAATTGGTACCATCCCTAGAAATGCAATTGCTACAATTGCTTGAAATACGATAAATATAATGTTTGCAGTCCGATTTTTGAATAAAGCTAGAATCAGCCCCGGTAAAAAAAGAATAACAGCCATTCCAATGGACAACCACAAACCAAGTGGTTCATCATACGAAACAGTATTAGGGCCCGTCGGATGTCTCGCCGCGATTAAAATCGCAGCTATAGCTAGAATTAACAAAAATAAGACCATTAAAAATTTTTTCACGACCAAGAGCTCCTTTTTATTATTTCATTCAGATGATAAACTTTCCTTGATGTACGCTTCCTTTCTAATTATTACGTTTCCGTCAATGTAAAGTTTCACTCTTCGGTCAAAATTAGTAGATGTGGCAACCCTCAACCTTAGACAACTCACAAACTCGCCAATTGGTTGAATAAAAGGCTTGACCACTCCAAGTATCAATCCAAATTCAACTAGCATTAGTAATACGAATTCTTTCCAGCCCCAATGGTCATATTTTTTCCAATTCTTTTGCTGTAATTGCATGCGTCGTCTCTCTTCCTAATTATGGTATAACCCAACTATATTGAATGACCTATTTACTTTAGAAAAAATAATTATTTTAAAATCACTTTCTCTTCCACTGGATAATATTCGCTAAACGGACAGCTTAACTGCGCGAAATTGAATAAGGTAAGTGTTTCAGATGTTGGTTAAGATCTCTATATGCCCGGACAAACCCGATTTTTGTTTATTCGGGGGATTAGAGCATCTCTTATTGCCTGAACAAATTCTAATCTTGCTCATCCGGGGGATTAGAGCACCTCTTATCGCCTGAACGAATTCAGAATTTGTTCAAATGAGCAATTAAAAGTTAAAACGTCTCTACTCTCTTGATTCTTGGAATCGTGCCCAAAGCTACAATGAATTACTAGTTGCACTGATTATACCAGAGGAAGGATAGCTCACTGTTTCAGACTGCGAAAGTTGAATTTCTTATGATCTAAGCTCTATAAAAACAAGAAGCCTCCTCGTCAAGGGCTTCTTGTTTAATGCGGTATCTTTTTTTATTTCAAGATGAAATCCATTGCCCACCATTTACATGAAGTGTTTGCCCTGTCACAAAGCGTGAATCATCTGATGCGAGATAGACAAAGGTTGGTGCAACTTCAAAGGGCTGTCCTTGACGTTGCATCGGGTTCCCAGCTAATGTCACTTCATCTGCAGAGAAGCTCGCCGGGATGAGTGGCGTCCAAATCCGTCCTGGCGCAATAGCATTTACCCGGATCCCCTGATCGATCAAACTATTTGCAAGCGCACGGGTAAACCCAATAATAGCTCCCTTCGTTGCTGTATAATCGATTAATTGATCATTCCCATCGTATGTCACAACAGAGGATGTATTAATGATGGAGCTGCCTGCTTTTAAGTAAGGAAGTGCTGCACGAGTGGTGAAGAAATGCGAGTAAATATTTACTTTAAACGTATCATCAAATTGTTCATCGGAAATATCAAGCAAGCTCAATTGTTGAAATTGAATTCCGACATGGTTACATAAAATATCAAGCTGTCCCCATTTTTGAATCGTTTTTTCTACAATGTCGATACACTGCTCTTTTTCTCGCAAGTCACCAGGCAGCAATAAACAACTTTGTCCAAGCTCCTCAATTCTTCTCTTTGTCCGATTCGCATCCTCATGCTCATCTAAATAAGCAATCGCAATATTCGCCCCTTCTTTTGCAAAAGCGATAGCGGCTGCTGCCCCCATTCCACTATCACCGCCTGTGATAAGAGCTACTTTTCCTTTTAATTTATCGCTGCCTTTATAATTTGGATTTTCGATAATTGGCCGCGGAACCATCAGTTTCTCTACACCTGGTTGACGTAACTGCCGCTGTTCAGGAACTGTAATCGGGATTTCTTCGTATCTCGTTATTTTCCCGTAATTGGGATACATTGGATAATCGCGTCCGTCCGTGTTTTTGTTTTTCTGCTGATCTAGAGACATAGTGACCTCCCTGAAATAGTCATTTGCCCTAGGTTATGTTGCTGATACTATTAAAGTGCATGGTCATTGTTCGTGATATTAAAATTATCGCTCTTGTACGGGCTCAATCATTACCTAGGTTGAATAAAGTGAAAGAGTGACCTATGGAAGGAGGGTATCGTTTGCATTACTATAATCCAGAAGTAAAGTTATTACTAATCAATCATTCCGATAAAACAGTGCAATTGTTATATGATGATAATCCACAAACATTTACCATGCCCTTGATCGGACCAAGACCACCCTATTATTATAATCCACGATATGAAGAGAATTACCCTATTATCTAGTCAAACTGGGACACGGGGTCAGACTCTGATGTCCCAGTTCAGTATCAAATGGTGGGTTCTTTTCGCTCACATCTTCACACCTTGGAAAGTTTAATACTGCCAACCCCCGCGGTAAATTTCAAACCTCTCTCACCGTTTCCCAATACACTTGAAAATTCCCCTGATTTCTCAAACCCTACAGGTAAATCCGTCCGCACACTACCAAGTCCAGCCGTTGCTTCGATTGTTGCATTTAACTGTTCAGGATTTGGAAAATGAACGTGAATATTTCCAGCCCCCGACTTCATCAAGAGATCATCTTCCCCATCCACATGAAATTCAATATTTCCCGCTCCTGAATGAATCGTCAGCTCTCCGTGACATGCAGTCCCTTTAATATTTCCCGCTCCGGTTGTGGCAACTAAATGACCTGCATTGATTTCTCGCAACTTCATATTCCCCGCTCCTGACTCGAGCATTAGATATTCAGCACTGATGGCACAAATCTCAACTTCTCCTGCACCCGTCTTCATCTCAAGCTGCTTGAAAATCATATCAGCCATTCGCACATTGCCAATGGAACATTTCACCTCGTATCGTTCGGCAAATTGTTCCGGTAAATATATCGTGAGCTTACCAAACCGCTTTTTCATCTGAAAGATCCCCCATTTTCTTGGTATCCCCACATTAATTTCCAATCTTTCATTTATAAGCCGAACAGCAAGATCTTCTTCTTTTTCAAACGTTTCCAGCACAATATCAACTCGTTTCTTATCATGAACTGAAAAATGGACGCTCGTAACATCAGAATTTACAGCAAGCTCTTTCACCCGCTCCACTTCCACTATATTTTCTTGAACAATTGGATCTCCCATCGAACTGAAAAAATCAGCCATCGCTATCACCTCGTATATTTCATTTTGTTAGCCTTAGTTTACTAGAAATGAATATTATCCCAACATGCTGACGGTTGATAGATTGTCCGACTGGGGACGGAGATTGCGGGGAGCACAATCAAATTGGAGGTGGAGCTCTCAATATGGAAATCAAATTCTAAATAGTTACAAAACCTAATCAAACTTTTTTTATCTATACTATAATTATTAGAGAATAATTAGTTCAATATATGAGAAAACATCTTCTTTTAAATATATAATGAAATTATAAACTTTATTAAAAGTTATAGTTCAGTAATCGGGTCATTTTGCAGAATAAGGAAAGGGTGAGTTTTTTGGAATTTAAAACTGAAAGATTAACAATTAGACCATTTAAAAGTAATGACTTACATGATGTATTTAACATTTATAATAATGAAGATACATGTAAATATCTCTTGCATGATAAGTGGACTCATGAAAATTTACAGGAAGAATTTAATAAAAAGCTTGGGAATAGTTCACTCACAAAGGAATCAATGTTAAGTTTAGCAGTAGTAAACCGAATTAAAGTAATTGGCGATTTATCTGTATGGTATACAGATATTAAAGATACTGTTGAAATTGGTTTCTGTTTTTCTAACGAGGTTTCTGGAAGGGGTTATGCAACTGAAGCCGTGAGTAGTTTTAGTTAAGAAACTATTTTATGAATTTGGTGTACATCGTGTACAAGCTAACCTTGATGCAAGAAATAAGGCATCACAAAAATTATGTGAGCGTATTGGTATGAGAAAAGAAGCTCATTTTATTCAAGATTTTTGGAATAAAGGTGAATGGACAGATAGCATTAAGTATGGAATGTTGCTTTCAGATTTAAATTAAAAAACGAGGTGGAGATTTAATGAAGCAATGAAAAACAATCGTACTATTTATGAATTTATTATTGAAAACAAAAAGTCTCTTTCCTGTTAAAGTAATAGGAAGGAGATTTTTTTATGTTTTTTATAAAAAATGAAACGGTATTGCGAATCATTTCGTTTATGAGGTAAGGGGAGAAGGAAGCATATGAATTCAATTGAGGAGATTTTCAAATTATACTCCAATGATATTTACCGATATATTTTGTCAATGGAAAAAGACAAGTATGCTGCCGAAGATATACTACAAGATACTTTTTATAAAGCATATATCGGTATGGACTCTTATCAGCCAGATAACGTAAAAGCTTGGTTATTTACTATTGCCAAAAATTGCTTCATTGATCACTTTAGAAAAAAAAGAAAGTGATTTTGACAACCGATTTTTTTCGAGAAGCCGATATAAGCCAACACAACATAGACGACATTATCGTAACTAATGCAATCATTGATGACATTATAAAGATTATAAACACGCTCCCTATTAAACAAAAAAAAGCAATCATTCTTAAAGACTTTAAAAGTCTTACTTACGAGGAAGGAGCTTTCATAATGAATGTGAAAGTATCAACCTTTAAAACGTTAGTCCATAGGGCCCGAAAACATGTCAAACAAAATTATAAGGAGTAAATAAAATGAAAACGGAAAACGATTCTCATATTAGCAATGAAAAACAAAGCAAAATTATAATGTCGGCGAAACGCAAAGCGAGATGGAATACAATTTTTCTCGTGCTTTCAATTATATTTTTGATACTACCATTCGGTTACTTGTCAACACTCATTTATTACAAGGTAGATGACAGGGCAAATAATGAAATATTTGTTTTAGAAACCATTTATTCATTAACGCAACCGAACCTTCAAGTGAGCGATACCGAAATTGAATTAGAATTCACTCCATTTTTTGGACTTCATTTATCAGCACCGTTATATAAAGAAATTGGTTCAGAAACCTTAAAAGCTGGGGAATATGATTCCGATATATCGCTCGGTTTCAATCGAAACGAATCCGTAAATTTAACGGTTAAAGAGAATCCCATGAACCTTAGAGACAAAGAATTTTCCTTCGTATATCCAAAACAAGAAATCCCTAACCGATTGACAAATGGCTGGGATAATTTAAATAAAATTCCTGAGGGTACAGTGACGGAAGCATTTTTATCACTGGATAAGGATTACACTCCAGAAGAAGTAGAGAGCTTATTGTCGGATTACGATATAAAAGTTGTATGGAATGCCGTAGATACAGGATTTGAAGATGAAATGTTAGATAAAAACGGTTCTGTAGTTACACCTATAGGATATCCAGAAGAAAACGCGGCTCCCAGCAATTCTTCTTTCACTGAAAAAGATAATAAAGATCTCTTTCTGGAGCAATTAAATTATTTGGATGAACAAGAAAAAATTGCAGCTAGCATTTTGGGCGAGGCATCGATTGCTGCAAAAGAAAGATTGAATTATATTAGTCAGAACGGAATTAAGCTTTATGGTGTAGCCGTTACAGGACCGACAAAAGAAATACAGAAGCTAGGGGCGCAAAAAGAGATAAGAGGCATTCATATAGGCGAAGTAGAATTTTGGAATTGGAACAAGTCAGAATAGATGGGAGATTAATAAAATGAAATCGACTCATAAATATTTTTATTCAGCAAGCTATTCATCTATCATTGTAGGTCTAATTAGCTTGTTGATACTAAATATAAACTTGTTATTTCAAACGATGTTTAGTGTAAACTTTTTATTGCAAGGATTAGGAATATCGCTAGGAATTATCGGATTATTTAACAATCACAGCAGAATATCTGGATTATGGGGAATCTTGTTAAATACTTTTTCGATCATATTCATTATTGTTGTTTCCCTCATAAGTTTAACAATTAATTATCAACCTTAAACAACATGCGGTTAATCAAATATAAGGAGGAATGCGTTAAAAAATTTACGAAGAAAGATATCTTTTCTTTTTTTAGAACCATCAATTATTAAAATATAATTACCATCTTATTTTAATTTGACCTAAGTCTTTTGTTTTCCAATTGCGATATTAAAGTTCAGGATGATTTCGCTAAAATTTCACGAATAAAAGCAGGTTCATCCTTAGGTGTACGTGAGGTAATCAAATTTTCACTAACTACAACTTCTTTTCCCATCACAGCGTGCACCTTTTTCCAAACCAATTATTACTGTTTCGTGCCCTGCTTCTTTAACAGCTTCATATGGGTTTTTCATTTCAGAATCCTCAAAGCAACTTGCTGAATAAATGCTACCTTAGCCAAATTAACTACCTCCAGTTTAAACTTATTTACAAGGTTATTGTAATTTACGTGAAAGAAATTAGCAAAACAACTGCTTATGGTATTTCATCTATATATTATAGGGTGATTCGTGCTTTTACTTCACGGTGTGCTTGTTTCTGATGTAATGGTAAACCGTCTAATATCCATAGATGGATCCATATCCGTTTCGCTCGATGACCAATGAAATGTTCCTTTTCCAGCCGACGGTGATGAAGCCAGAAATCATTGTGTGCCCACTGAAGTATTTTCAGTCTTGCGTTTGGTTACAGAAAACGAATAAGTAAGGCGAAAAAGGATCGAGATCGAAACACTCTTTCACAATGACTGCGAATCCATCAATGGACTTGCGTAGATCTGTACTGCCGCGCGCTAAATAAACGCGTTCAAAATGAGAGTTTGTTAGGATTGATTCCGTATTACATCCATAACATCGGATAATAATGCCCTATCAGTTCTTTGTCGGATTTTGATAGACATGGAGTCAAAATGAATTAGTACGGGATCGCCGGAATGAAAGTTTAATGGTTCTTCTTTCTTGTCGACAGTCAGCCATTGCGTTTCTGAAGTAGGGTGATCAGCTTTGTTATCGTTCAAGCTTCGAATCCAATTGTACATTTGATAAGAATTAATACCTTATTCTCGGCATCATGCGGCTGTACTTAACTCACTAGCTTTCCAAGCAACGATTCTCGTTTTCCATTCTATCTTTTTTCAGTACGTGTCATCACATAACCTCCAAATCATTTTCTATAAAGATTATCACATGAATGAATTACAGTGAAAACGTGGAATTGTTTGACGCTTATGGTTATATAGTACCAAGTAATCCCTTTATTTTATAAAACAAGAGGCATGAATAAGATTGTAAATTTCTATTCATACCTTGTTTTATGTTTGTTGGTAAACGAGCTGGTAAAAATAACCACAAGCCCGCTAATAATCGTCCGCATTATTCTTTGCCATACTTTATCTATCATCGATTTTTATCCAAAAAATGAAATAGTCTATAATCGAGTTTCAATTTCTAACTTATATTCAAAAGTATGAATAGCTTAGGATAAAATATGAAATCTATTTTTTGTAACTTTCTCTAAACTTAACCAAAAATTTTTTTCATTCTTTTTAAGCTCAAACAATTGAATTTTTATTTGCTTTAATAAGTCTATATCCCCTTTTCTATAGACTCGAAAAAATAGTTTAGCTATTTTACTATATGATTTAGCTATTTGTCTCAAATCAGAGATAAACTTTTCATTCTGAACTTCCGGATGAATCTTCATTACTTCTTGCAAAAAATCTGCATAAAGATACCTAAATCCTCCCCCACCAGACCCTACTTTTTCAATGGCCATATAAACATTAAAAGCCACCTCTTTCCAGTAAGGGAATTTAGGCCAATATAAAATTTCAGTCATCAACTTATTGATACTATTGATACCAGTATATGGATTATAATTCAACATATATTGACTATTCATCAAGATAGAATCAATGATTTTTGTTTCTAAATCATTGATTTGAAATCTACCTACAGGCATCCAAAGATTTTTTTTAAAAAAAGGCGGTTTAGTTTGAGATGTTGCCATAATCAGTTCATCTTTGCTTATTTCCAAAATGTCACTAGATATATAGTCGCTCACATAATATGTATCATTATTATAGCCAATCAATACAACTGTATGTGCCCCAACATTGCCAAGTGTTGATGGGTCTGAAAAATTGAGAAAGGGAAGATAACGGGTATCTGTATGAAGTAAAATTGGTATCTGTTGATCTAAATACTTTTTTAAATTATTTATTGGTAATTCTTTGCTATACCTCCATTTTAAATTAATATTAGTCTTGTTTAAAAATATATTCTCTAAAAAAGGATTTCTGAAATTGAGTACCCTTGGCCTTTGTTGATTTAAAGGTGCGTAATTAAAACTGATACCTTCCCCCAGACCAAAAACTATACTTTCTGTAATTTCATTATCTGGATTATAATAATTATGAATTTCAGTCAGTGCATTACTAGCACAATGAACTCCTCTAATAGATCTGTAATTTTTTAAAATCATTTTTACACCTCAATTTATTATTTTCTTGGTCCTTGAACAAGCATACTTCCCTTTTATTTTAGCGTTAGAATAAGATAAGAAAATTATTTATAAGATACTATGTTGCACACTATTTAAAGTGGACCCCATTGTCAAGACACCAATTTTATGAAAATAAATTGAAGCTGGTGTCTGATAATCCAATGATTGGTGTGGACGTTCATGATTATAAAAATCCATGTAATGGTTGATATTGCTTCTGGCTTCTCTTGGAATATCATAGTCTTTTAAGTAGACTTCCTCATACTTCAAGCTTCTCCAAAAGCATTCAATCATGATATTGTCCAATGCCCGTCCTTTGGCGTCCATACTGATTTGTATGGATGGATGTTCCTTTAAAAGATGAATATATTTCGGACTTGTAAAATGGTTGCCTTGATCACTATTAAATATCTCAGGCGTGTTCACCGTGAATGCCTGTTGGACAGTTTGTAGGACAAAGTCCATTTCCAGCGTCTGATCCAATTCCCAACTAATAATATAACGGGAATTCCAATCTATAATTGCTGTTAAATACATCCAGCTATGATGCAGACGAATATACGTAATATCAATACTCCAAACTTGGTTGGGGCGGCTGATATTCACTCCTTTCAATAGATAAGGATAAATACGATGCTGCAGATTGCGTTTACTCAAATTTGGACCGGGATAGATGGCTTGAATGCCCATTTCACGCATATGACGCTGTACTCTTTTACGATTAATTTTCACTCCTTCCTGGTTTAATAATTGGGTAATCCTGCGTGAACCGAAGAACGGAAATTGGGTGTAAATCTCATCAATACGGTGCTTCACTGCCACTTCTTCGGCTGATGGCAGCACTGGCTTGTAGTAAAGACTGGAACGATTGATTCCAAGCAATTTAGCCTGTTCCGAGATAGATAATTCTGCATCGTTCCAGTCCACCAATTCCATGCGTTCTTTTTTAGTCATGGTGGATCCCAGATTTTTTTTGAGCCACGACAATTGCGTGGTTAGTTTCCCGACTTCGGCATACAAGTTTTCCACCTGTGCTTCATGTTCGGCTTTCATTTTTTCCAAGTTTTTGTTTTGCTTCTCAAAGATTCGAGGCATATCTTGCAGGAACTGTGTCTTCCATTTATAAATCTGGTTCACATGGATCCCGTGTTCCGATGCAATTTGGCTCATAGATTTTTCTTCCTTCAAGACTTCTAACACGATTTGTTATTTAAATTCGGCTGTATATCTTTTTCGTTTCATATACCTACCTTAACATCTCCTTTTTTCGTGTCTAGATTCTTGGGTCCATTATAATTCATGTTAGTA
>NZ_JAXHDC010000055.1:0-19836 GCF_037072045.1 Oceanobacillus sp. MO10714A
TTTAATGCGGATGTACTCCATACCAATTTTAATTAATAGATACAATAATCCAAAGTGGTATAATTATCGCTGCTTACTTAAAAAAGGTGATAAACCGCAGTACTTACAATCATGCTACAAGTACTGCAGTTTTAATCTAACATCTAATCATTTTTTAGTTCATCAACTAATTTAACAAGACTAGGATCATCAATATAGTTTTCAATGGAAATGATTGTTTTATTATTGTGAGCCATTCGCGCTCTGTCTAATAAATCCTTATGAACAACAATTATATCTGAATCCTGCGGGGCGTCTTCTATTCTATAATGTTTAACTTCAATATCGGCAATATCGGCTTTCTTGAGTCTTTTTCTGAAAGTCGTTGCACCCAAGGCGCTACTACCGGCCCCTGCATCGCAAACAAATGAGATTTTGTTAATTTTCTTGTCAGAGATATTGTCAGTATCGTTATGATTAACATTGCCTAGAACTTGTTTGCCTTCAGATTTCATAGATTTTGACCTTTCAATTGAACCCTCAAGATCCTCTTCATCTTCACCTTTTTTATCAAATTTCAATATAAGAGATGTAATGATGAAAGAAACAACAGCAGCAACGAGTACACCTAGAATGATCCCTAAGAAATTACCCCTTGGTGTTAATGCAAGATAAGAAAAGATAGAACCCGGACTTGGCCCTGCCACTAGACCTGCATCAAATAAACTGAAAACTGCAATTCCTGACATACTACCAGCAATCATGGCAATTATTGTCAACGGTTTCATCAGTACATATGGGAAATATAATTCATGGATACCACCAAAGAAGTGAATTATGATAGCACCAGGTGCTGTTCGTTTTGCAGCCTTTTTCCCAAAAACACTAAATGCTAATAGTAAGCCTAGTCCTGCTCCGGGGTTTGATGCTACTGTGAAATAAACCGACTTTCCTGCTTCAAGTGTTTCTTGCATTCCTAAAGGATAATAGATACCTTGGTCGATGACATTATTTAAAAATAACACTTTTGCCGGTTCATTAATAAGAGAGAGTAATGGTAGGAAACCAGTCGCTACCAAAGCCTCTATAGCCACAATTACAAAGTTATTTGCTGATTCAATAACTGGTCCGATGAAATAAAAGGAAATAACCATTAATATAAACCCTATAATACCTATAGAGAAATTATTTACAATCATTTCAAATCCAGCCGGTATTTTATTCTCAATTAGCTTATCAAATTTCTTAATGATCCAGCCACCTAAAGGACCAATAATCATAGCCCCAAGGAACATCGGGATATCAGAACCAACAATTAGCCCGATTGCCCCTATAGCACCCATTACTGCACCTCTTTGGCCGGCAACCATTCTTCCTCCTGTAATGGCTAACATTAGAGGAAGTAAATATTTAATCGCTGGGTCTACGATGGAACCGAGGTCTTCGTTAGGAAACCAACCCGACGGTATGAACAAAGCGGTTAGTAAACCCCAAGCTATAAATGCACCAATGTTAGGAAGTACCATATTAGTTAGAAAGCCACCAACGGCTTGAATTTTCGCTCGCAAGGATGGCTTATTTGTGCCATTTGAATTATTTGTTTCATATGCTAAATTCTCTGTACCTGCCATTTCTATTTCCCCCTATCCTATATGAATACAAATGATTATTCGTTACATCCAAAGAACCTATTCTTCTTCCTCTGCCCGCTGAATAAGTTCGATAATTTCCTTTTCCGTTTCGGCTTTTTTAAAGCTTTCCATGATATCATCATCGATCAACATAGAAGAAAGATTGGAAATCAACTCCAAATGGCCATCACTATCTTCTGCTGCTAATACAATAAGAATTGAAACTTCTTTATCCTCCGGGTAGAGAACTGGATTTTTTAATTTCAGCATGGAGACTCCGGTTTTTTTGACTGCTCCATTATTTTGTGCGTGAGGCATAGCAATTCCAGGTACGATCACGATATAAGGACCATTTTTATGAATATTGTCAATCATATCCTGGATATATTGAGATGTAATCAAACCTTCATTCAGTAATGGTTGGGCAGCTTTTTTAATCGATTCCTCCCAAGAGGAAACACTATCAATAAAATTAATATTACCTTTTAAATAATTACTTAATTGCATGATTTTTCATCTTCCTTTCTGTTTAAAACGGAAAAGTACCCTTCTTTAATTGTTTATAATTCTCTTTGATTTTATTCTGAAGATGCTCATTCTCAAGTTCTGTATAATGGGTAATCGCTTTATCAATCCCATACTCACCTATGAATTTTTGCAAAGTCACAGATTCCTCATCTACGGGATTATAAAATAAAAATCCAGCAGCAATAGCAACAGTTAAGCGTTCAACAGGAAGTCCCATATCAAATAATTCCCTTGTTGGTTTGACTAGCCGTTCATCAAAACTTAATTTACGTATTGGATTTCTGCCAACTCGAAACACTTGATCATTTATGTTTTTATTTTTAAATCGCTTTAAAGTCTTTTCAATAAAGTTAGTCATTTCCTCACGATTAAAACCAAATTTTGTTTCAACATATTGTGATGCTTCATCCATTGTTTTACTAATGAAATTCGTCCTATCTTTATTTTCCAACGTTTTTTGAATCGTGGAGTTTCCAGAAAAAAATCCGATATAGGCTGTTGCCGCATGTCCCATATTTACGATATATAATTTTCTTTCTATATATGGTTGTAAATCTTCCACGTAAATAGCATTTTTTATAGATGGTGCTTTAAAATTAATCATTTCAGATTTGTTAATGATCCACTCGTAATAAGGTTCCACTAGCGTTCTTTCACCTTCATCCCTTGTTTCGGATAAAGATAGACGGTCAATAGCTGAGTTTGGAAAACCTGCAATCCCATTGATTTCTTGTATCTCGCTCTCAGAAAGCTGTTTTTCCATTTCCTGTTTTAAAGTAGTGCTCGCATTAATTGCGTTTTCATTTGCGATCACATCAATTTTACGCTTGTTTTCCTTTACTCTCTTTAACAACCCCTTTGACAGAATCGGGGCAATCCCGGATAAATTATTTATGCCAACAGATGTGGTGATGATATCTGCATTGACGATTGCCTCTATCACTTTTTCTTTTTGGGTATTGCTATTTAAAGCAGATACAGGGGATATGGTTTCAACGGTATGGTTATCATCCAATAACTCAACATGATACTTGTGTTTTGCATTAAATTGGTCTACTGCTTGTTGATTCACATCCACGAAACAAACATGATATCCAGTCTTATTTAATAATTTGCCAATTAATCCTTTACCAATATTACCAGCGCCAAAATGCAATGCTTGCATCATATGAACTCCTTTACTTCTCTATTTAAATACCTCAAACTACTCTAGGTTTGCGTGATATCTCCATAGTTCTTTCATATCAATATTTTGTTCTTTAATCATCATTAATGCCAGTGTGTCACCAAGTAATAGTAAGCTTTGTTCAAATAAGCTAGTCATAGGCTGTACAGATTGGATTTCACCGGGTAAACTCAGCTTAGAACTTACAGGAATTTTAATAAAACAATCCGTATATTCTTTCATGGAGCTCTCAGGGTTTGTGCCAATATGAGCTACTCTTGCATGGTTGTCCTTTGCTTTCTTGGCAATAATTAATGGGAAGGCAGTTTCGCCACTTCCTGAACCCACGATTAGTAAATCTTTTTCCGTAATTGCCGGTTCTGTTATTTGTCCGACGAAATACGTTTTTACGCCAAGATGTGCAAGCCTTTTTGCTATCGCCTTCAAGGATAATAAAACTCGGCCAACGCCCACAAAGAAAACCTTCTCCGCCTTATTTATTTCATCTAATAACGAATAGATCTCTTCTTCATTTACCTGATTTAAAGTCGTTGTTAATTCGTCGGTAATTTTTTTTGCAGTTTCAACATAACTGATCAATCTACTTAGCCTCCTTATAAAACCCTTTTTCAATCGCTTGTTCTACTAGTTTTTTATTCTCTGCCAAACTTTGGCCCTTTAAAAACAAGCTAGTACTTCCTGCTACTAAAATATCGGCACCAGCTCTCACTAAATCCGGAATAGCTTCTAACGAAACCCTACCATCTACTTCTATCTTTGTACTTAATTGCTTTGTTTGAATTAATTCGTATAAATCTTTTACTTTTTGTATTGAATAAGCCACTTTTTGCTCGTTTTTATCAGTTGCAAATCCTGGATTTATAAGCATAAGCAAAATAGTATCGCACTCTGGCAAGACGTAATCCAGTACTGTCAATGAAGTTGATGGATTCAAAGCCACCCCTGCTTTTATACCATTTTTCTTTATTAATTGAATGTTACGATCAATATGTGTGCTCGATTCGATATGAAATGTTATTTGCTGAACACCTACCTTGACCATTTCTTCTATAAAAAACTCATTGTTATGAGACATGATATGAACATCAAAATTCATGTCAGTTATTTTCCTTAGTTGCTTAATCGTGTCAATTCCCAATGGCATACTTGGACTAAAATGCCCATCAATTAAATCTAAATGAAGTGTATCAATCCCTTCCTTTTCAATTTCTCTTATGCTTCTTTCCAAATTGCACAAGTCTGCACTCATAAGGGAAGGTGCTATTGTAATATTCTTTTTATGCACGTTTGTGCCTCCTTTTAATGCGCTTATGCGCTTGTTATATTCATTTTAGTGCGCTTTCATGCATTTGTAAAGAGATTTTACTCACTTTTTTATTTTTATGCATGTTTATGCCTTTTTTTGTCTTTTATGTTAAAATAGAAGAGATTAGTTAGGAGGTTATAACAATGTTGAAAAGAGAACGACAAGATAAAATTTTACAAATCATAAATGAAGAACACAAAATAATTGCCAGTGATTTAAGTAAACGATTATCAGTTTCAGAAGATACTATACGCAGAGATTTGAAGGAATTGGACAATCAAGGACTTATTAAAAGAGTCCACAGTGGTGCTCTAAGAATAGGTCCCCCTATTGTTGACTTTTCAGTTAGAGAAAATATATCCAATGAAATTAAAATGAAGTTGGGAAAAAAAGTAATTGATATTTTAAAAGAGGATATGGTAATACTAATCGATGGAGGAACAACAAATTTACATTTAGTCTATCAAATTCCATTAGATTTTAAGGCTAGTATCATAACAAATAGCCCGCCCATAGCTATGGCTCTAAGGAATCACAAAAATATAGAGGTAATTATGATTGGTGGAACATTATTTAAACAGTCGATGGTGAACTTGGGAATAGACACTGTCGAGTATTTAAATAATATGAGATGTGATTTATATATAATGGGTATTTATAACATCAACCCACAAATTGGAATAAGTGTACCCACTTTATCCGAAGCATCGGTAAAACGAAAAATGGTTTCTATTTCAAGTGAAATCCTAGGTATGGTAACCTCGGATAAATTAGATACAGCTTCAAACCATATCGTTTGCCCCGTGAACAAATTAACGTATCTCATAACAGAAAATATTAATTCAGATCTAAAATCAACCTATAACAGCGAGGAAGTTATCTTTATCGATTGATAGAACATTGAGTACGATGATAAATACTTGTCGCCCCTTTCACATTTCTTTTTAGAAGTTTTAGGCATAATTATCTCATTGTCCTTTACTTGATGTTTTTGCCGATTGATTGCCTTTGATATTTGTTGGTACTTCATATTTCATGGATTGTAATTTTCAAAGGCTGCAAAAATGGCTACTTGTAAAAAAGTCAAGTGAAGGGGTGGATAAATTTAATTCTGTTCGTTCGGAGTTGGCACAATCTATGTCCGGAGATTTCATTCAAAAAGTCGATAGCCCAAAATTAAAAACATCCCAATCGAGGGATGCTCTTAGCTAAGTTTATCTTTTATTTCTTTTAACGATTTCTTAACAGTAAGATTAGAGTAACGAGAAATTCTATATATGAAAAATAAACCCACCTTGGTTCGCTTTGTTAAGAGGCGTGGTGGGTAAAATTATAGTTATAATACCTTAGCACGATAAATTTGTACGTTTAATATTCCGCTGAAGCCATACCTAAAAGGATTCCCAATATCGCTCCGGCAACTCCCATAACCATAAGGATAGTACCATGGTTCTCGTTTTGTTTATCACTTTTTCTCAGCAAATAACCCATTATAAAAGCGCCTGCTCCAAATATTATCGGAATGAATAATAATGAAACGGCAAAGAAAAACCACCCTAATATTTTGTATACTAAACCATCACTTTTTGTTTCATTACCAGCTACCGATTGATTATCGAGTACTGCGGAATTTTGTGCCACATCTTCCATTATGCTTTTATCCACAGGAAGAACAGTAATTAGCATCTTGATCGATCTGAACACCACATTTAGGACAAAACATAACGACTCCTCCCTAAGATTTTATTGCTGCCTCTAAATAAATGGCAGTATGTTTAATATACTTAAACGATGTAGATATAATGACAATATTTAAGTTGATTAAACACGGCACTTTATCTTTACTTTGAGATGCAATTTTAACATTACTATTCTTAGGGAGGAGTCAAAAGCTGTAACCCCTCTATCTTGGAAGCGCAACTCAAATGAATGACTCAATGGGCTAACTCCAAAGCAAAAAATTCAAAAAACTGCAAAAATTGATCGAAAACTTCCGCACTGCTATGCGTAAAAAGTATACACATCACTATCCAGTGCATCTAAATTCTACTTAGCATTTCCAGATTCAGGCTTGCTTTGTCATTTTCAATTTCGTGTCGTGACTAGGCATCCATAATTAATAATATCAAAAACACTCCACACGGTTTCATCACTATCTTCATCCCAAAAGGCAAATAATTCCGTTATCTTTCCATTTATTGCTCCGTTATAGAATCTAATAAGTCAGATATTGCTATCAGAGTTAGATGTCATGACTTCAGTAGCCCAATTGAAGATGTATTAGTAGAAAGAATTACAGATAAAATTATCACACAAGCTACAAATAAAAGATTCATTATTTTGCTAGACTTCTATGATTCTGCAATTAATGAAGAAAGAATAACTACTTCACTTAAAAACTTTTCATTATTAAATCCAGACGAAATTGTTTTAATCCTTACCTCCTGTCCAGAAAATGCGGATACTGCACCAGCCAACTCCTTTTCCCTTATCCAAAGTAGAGATGATATAAAAATGTACTTTAAATTAAAAAAGAAATATCCTGATTTAAAATTTGGAGATTACACAGTGAGATTAAGACCTGCTCCAGATAGTGCGAGGATAAATTACTACAATACTTACCTTAAGATTTTTTATTCTTCTGAGGATGATTACTACATCGGAAAATCCACATTAATAGAAAGAAATGGTATTGAGACTTTTAAAAATGTCTGCCAAGAAATAGTGGATAGCGATGTATATAAAAAGCCTGATTTTTCTCTGGGTGATAAAGCCATATATCTTGGGTAGACTGCTTCCTTCCTTTTCTCTTCTCGATTAGTCTTGTAGCATCCCAACTAATTATCTTTATTCCCCACCATTTGGGAACCATTTCAAGAATTTGTTGATAATATTTCCTTGATGATACAATTGTCATACGTTGAAATAGTTTATTATAATATGATATTTGTCTTGGTAACCTGTCGAGTGTGTCATAATCACTTTTAATTTCGTAGCCATGAATAATTCCGTTTACCACAGCGACATCCACTCTGGATTTCCCATTATTTATACCTAATTCATTTATTATCCTAGTATTTGGATCATCACGATACTGAGATTGAAGTTCTTTATCTAATAATTTCCTTACCCCTTTATCATTCAAAAGCATTTTATTCACCTCTAATATATTATTATAAAGGTTATAATAAATATCAAGTATATATACTCTTTGAAAGAATTGTGACACGCATTCTGACTAGGCCCCAGCACTTCCAGACTATAATATGCATTTTGTAAATCGAGGCTTTATTTCTCCACTGTGGCTCTATTTCAATATATCCTTCCTAATTACCCAGGTGAAGATAAGAGATGCTGGTGGATGTTCATAATTTATCATCGACAAAGCTAAGTATATTAATTATCCTGAATTATTCATAGAAAAATGCAACTAGCTCTTAACCCTATAACCGCCAATCAACTGTGCAGTTATAAAAAGCATAATAAAAGAAGAACCCGTTTCTAATAAGGTTAAATTACGAATAAATAACCAATAGACAGGGTTCTTAAGTTGTACCGTAAATAACACTTAATCTCAATCGCAAAGTAAAATTGTCCGACGACGGAGGAGAATTATCCCCAGATGCTGATGGAATTTTTCCGGAATTTGATAGAAAAAATCAGTTTTTCATACTACCTCTCAATATTCACAAACACACTTTTCACTTCTGTATAATTCGCAAGTCCATACTCTCCACCCATTTCTCGGCCGATTCCTGACTTCTTAAAGCCACCAAATGGCATGGTTTCCCATTCCAATCCAAAGTCATTGATCCACACGGTCCCGGATTTCAGCTTTTTCGCGATATAATGTCCCGTCTTAATATTCTCTGTCCACACGCTTGCAGCGAGACCGTAATCACTGTCATTTGCCCTTCGGATTACTTCTTCCACATCATCAAATACGAATACTGACATGACTGGTCCGAAGATCTCTTCACGTGCAATTACCATGTCATCCGTGACATCAGCGAATATCGTTGGTTCTACAAAGAAACCTTTGTCCTTGCCTTTTTCTCCTCCCGCAACAAGCCGGGCACCTTCCTTCTTACCTTGTTCAATATAATCCAGGACACGCTTCTGCTGCTTGGCAGAAACAAGCGGCCCCATGTCAGTATCCGGATCCAGTCCAGAACCGAGGCGGATTTTCTTCACCCGCTCTTCCAGTGCGCGTAAGACCGTATCATAGTGCTTGCGGTGGACAAAGATTCTTGTGGTAGCGCTGCAGTTCTGTCCATGATTATACATCGTCCCATTAAATGCACCCTCAATCGCTTCATCCAGGTCTGCGTCTTCCAGAATAATGCTCGGGGATTTTCCTCCGAGTTCCAGCGTTATGTCCTTCACCTGATCAGCCGCTCGGTGCATGACTTCTATACCAGTAGCAGTAGATCCGGTAAATGCAATTTTATCAATTCCCTCATGCGTTGTAAGTGCGTTTCCTGCAACCGGTCCGTCGCCAGGAATGATATTTACCGTCCCATCTGGGAAGCCTGCTTCTTTAAAAAGCTGTCCGACATAAAGCAGGGAAAGCGGTGTTTCCTGAGCTGGCTTAATGACGACAGTGCATCCGACAGCAAGCGCGGATCCAAGCTTCCATGCAGCCATCAATAACGGGAAATTCCACGGGATAATCTGACCGACCACCCCAATTGGCTCATGGACGGTATAGGTCACATAATTTGGAGAAACTGATGTCGTTTTTCCGAGTAACTTTGTTGCCCAGCCCGCATAGTAACGGAATTGCTCAATCGTCCCATCGATATCATCCGTAATCGCAACATGATAAGGTTTGCCGTTATCCAAGGCTTCAAGCTGTGCCAATTCTTCCCGGTGTTCTTCTAAAAGGTCTGCAAATTTATATATCATGCGGGATCGTTCTGCTGCCTCAAGCTGAGTCCACTCTCCTTCATCAAAGGCTTTTCTTGCTGCCTGAACAGCTTTATCAATATCTTCTGCCTGCGCTTCACTAACGGTGGCAATTACCTCTTCCGTCGATGGGTCGAGTACTTCAAACGTTTTTCCACTTTCTGATTCCACGTAATCACCGTTAATATAGAGACCTTTCACACCTTCTAAAAACTCTTGTACTCTAGGCTTCAAATTATAACCTATAGTTTGCATACTCTTTCCCTCCTTTTTTATTGTTTTAAAACATCAAGACTTCCCATCAATTCAATCAGCTTCGCGTCTTCTTCCTCCGTGAGCCCTAATCTCGGTTTGCGGCATGGTCCTCCAGCAAGGCCTTTCAGTTCCATTGCCCTTTTCGAAAGCTGCACATACTTTCCAGACTCCTCCAGGTAATTACAAAGCGGAAGCAGCCGATCATACAGCCCCCATGCCTTGTTTAGCTCACCGCTTTTTACATGTTCATACAACTCAGTCACGAGTCCCGGCACAATATTTCCAGCTGGAGAAATCCACCCGACTGCTCCGACTAAGAAGGACTCCAACGCAAGGTCCTCAGAACCACAGAACACTTCAATATCTCCTACTCCCTGCCTGGCAATATCTCTTGCTTTTGTAATGTCGCCACTTGATTCTTTAATGTGCGTGATATTAGCGACATCCCTCCCCACCTTTAAAATCGTTTCTGTACTAATATCGACACCTGATGTAAATGGATTATTATAAATCATAATAGGAAACTGAACCGATTCAGCAACCGTTTTGAAATGCTCATAGATTTCATGTTCTTTCGGGTGAGCGTAATAAGAGTTAATCAGCAGTGCCGCATCTGCACCTGTTTTTTCCGCCTGCTGTGTATATTCGACCGCATCAGCTGTTGTCTCTGCCGCCGTCCCTACAACGAGCGGAATCCGGCCGTTCACCTGATCGACCGCTATCTCAACCGCCTTAAAGCGCTCCTCCTTCGTCAAGCTGACAAACTCTCCCGTACTGCCGTTAATCGCGATTCCAGCAACACCTTCCTCAATAAAGTGCTCAATGTTTTTCCTGAATCCGTCCCAGTCAATTGCACCATCCTCAAGCATCGGGGTAATTAAAACTGGAAATACACCTTTAATTTTACTCACTTTTTTTCCTCCTTATATTCATTAATTTCCTGATACAACATTTTCAATTGGTTTCTCGTCTTTTGCTTCTTCCGTTCTCCAGATAAATGTATTCGTATAGCCATAAATCAGAGTAATCAGTACGACAAGCAAGTTAAACCAGACAAATGGCAAGTAGCTGAGCGTCGGCACACCGAGCGCTGCTGTCATGAATACCCCACCGTCAGACCACGGGACAAGCGGTGTGGTGACTGTCCCTCCAGCTTCTGTGTTTCTTGAAAGTACACGCCGGTCAATTTTCATCCTATCGTAGTTGTCTTCTGTAACTTTTGTTGCTGTAATTAATGAAACATAAGCTGCCCCAAACACATTTCCCATGAATCCACTTATGACAGTGGATGTTGTAAGTCTGCCCGGATTGATTGCCCATCTCGCAAGGAAATCTCCTACTGCGCGAATAATGCCGATTTTCGCCATGAGACCGCCAACTCCAAGCGCAAGGATAATTAAAGCAATAACATCCAGCATAAAAACAATCCCGCCGCGGTTTAGCAATTCATCAATGAACGCTATCCCCGAAGTAATTTCACTGCCTGCATACATAATATTGATCGCACCAAGGAAAGGTACACCTTGGAAAATAAATGCCCAGATGGAGCCTAATAGTGCGCCGAACATGATAACTGGAATCGAAGGCATTTTCATTGCCAGCATTACCACCACCACGACTGCAGGAAGTAGCATATACCAGGCGATATTAAAATGTTCCTTCAAGGAAGCCATTATGGAAGTTGCAGCACTCAGATCACCGCTTCCCTGATAGAAGAAACCGACAATCAGAAATAGTGCACCAGCAATTACCCAGGCCGGAATACTGACCCGAAGCATGGATTTAATATGTTCAATGATATCTACTTTTGCAAGAGACGCAGTCATTACCGTAGTATCAGAAATAGGTGACAGCTTATCCCCAACATAACATCCGGAAATGACAGCACCCGCAACAAGCGGAGGAGGGAAACCGAAGCTTGCTCCAATCGCCATCATCGCAATCCCCGCTGTTCCTGCAGAGCCGAAAGAAGTTCCTGTTACGATAGATGTCACTGTGCAGATAAAGAAAGCTGCCAAGAGAAGAATGCTTGGATCAATAATTGACATTCCGTAATAAATTATCGAGGGCACAATACCACCGGCAATCCAGGTACCGATTAAGGCACCAACGGTAATCAGAATCAATACTGCTTCGAGCCCATCATAAATCCCTCTCAGGAGTCCATCCTGCATCTGTTTATAGCGATAGCCAATTTTCAGTCCGACCGCAATGATAAGAAACCATGACACCAGCAATGCCAGGTGAATTGGCAGTTCAAAGAGCACAATAAAAATAAACATCACTGCCCCAAAGCCAATCAGCGCAAACAATATCTCGCCACGATTCGGCAGCCTTAATGCCTTCTCAGATTTCATTTTTTTCCTCCTCTTTATATGGAATTCCTGTACACCCTGCTGGTCTCTGCTCCATGTTTACGTTAAGATAAACCCATCCCGCAGCGGATCCGTTTCATCAAATAAGAATTCATGCGTACCGGTTACAATTGCCCGGAGTAGCACGGAATAACGCTTCTCATCTTCCGGAAGTGTTTCTGCAATAGTCGGCTCATCAAAAACACTTCTGTTTTCCAACCACCCCATTTCTGGATACGACTTGCGCAATACTGCAAATAACGCAATCGTGCTGTCAACTCCGGCAGAGCGTGTGATACTGCCGTCTGATTCAAACGTTACGGAACGGGCAAGCCCCTGCTGTGCGGCGGCAAAATCCGCAAGAATTAAACCCGTAAACTCCTCCTTTGCTGCATGCCACTCCTCCACCGTCGTTCTGCCCCATCTTGTTACCTCTGAAATAAAAGTTGTAGTTAACTCAGGAACTTCTTCCGTAAACGGGAAAACCAGATACTTTCTTTGGCCAGCTACTGTCACTGCCTCGCAGACCGGCATTTTTTCAATAGGGCCGACCTCATCTGTTTCAAATTGCACCTCCTTTACTTCTCCATTTATAAATGAAGTGTTCAGTTCATAAATACCATGTACCGTTTCCACCCGGTAGACACCGCTTTCATTTTGACGAATATTTCCTGTTTCGAGCAGTGCAGTAAGTGCAGCCGCAAGCCCCGGATACTTAAACGTCGCTCCGTCATGGCTAAAGAAAAACAGTGAAAAATCTGCATGACGAGATGAAGTAACGATACAGCCTGTCATCCCTCTGTGTCCCCGCGGCTCATTGATAAGCAATGCCTTTTCACTAGCGAAGGAAGTCTGCAAACGTTCATTATTTGCATACACATCCCTTTCATTCAGCCGAATTGGGGATTGGGTTACAATGCGAAATGGCTCGCCTGCAACATGGGTGTCGATTGTAGAAAACATTTTAGACAGATTCATTCTATACCCCCTCCCTTGATTGGTCTTGCATTGGCGGAATCAGAAGATAGCCTTCACGGAGCGGATCACTTTCATCATAGTAAAAGCGGTGCATCCCCATCATCCACGCTGATCCGGTCACCTCCGGAATAACAGCCTCATAGTCTTTGATTTTAATTGCTTCGAGGATTCGGGCTCTGAATAAGGATCCGACAATACTTTCGTGGATAAATTCCTCCCCGACACCAAGCTCTCCTCTTACATACATGGTCGCTATTTTTGCGGATGTACCGGTGCCACATGGTGAACGGTCAATCCCGCCTGGCGGAACAACCACCGTATTCTTCACATCTGCATCGGGGTGGACCGGGTCAGAGAAGAACTCGATATGTGTCAGGCCCTGAATAAATGGGAACTCCGGATGTACGATATTTTCAGCCTCATTAATCGCATTACGGATGGTGATGCCTTTTTCAATAATAGTCGAAGCGTTATCCGGCTCTAAGGAAAGCCCGAGTTTTCTTGCATCTATAATCCCGTAAAAATTCCCGCCGTATGCGATATCACATTCCACTCTGCCGATGCCACTGACGTCGATTTCAATGGACTTCAGAAGGAAAGAAGGAACATTCGCAAATGTCACTTCCACCGCTTTCCCTCCACTTACTTTAATTTTTGTCTCGACAAGTCCGGCTGGTGTATCGATCTTGAGAAACGTATAAGGTTCTTTCACTTCTATCATGCCTGTCTCAATAAGTGCAGTGCAGCAGCCGATTGTATCATGCCCGCACATCGGTAAATATCCTCCCGTTTCAATAAAAATCACACCAATATCTGCATCCGGATGACACGGATCCACAAGCAGGGCCCCGGACATAACGCTATGTCCGCGTGGCTCGTTCATTAAAAATTTACGGATCCAGTCATAATGCTCATGAATATAGAGCATTTTTTCTGACATCGTGTCTCCTTTCAGTTCCGGCAGACCGCTGATCACCGTCCGTGTCGGATTACCTCCAGTATGTGTATCAATTGTGGTAAACAGCATGTCAAATTTCATTTAAACTTTCACCCTTTCTCTGAACCTGTCATAGCGAAGTGGCTCGATTGGTATCGTTTGTTCTTCACCGGAGAGCATCTCCTGAATGACTTTTCCAGTTATTGCTGCAAGACTGATGCCATCCCCCTCATGCCCTGCCGCCACATAAAAACCAGGCACTTCATCAATATGAGAAATAATCGGCAAGTGATCTTCCGTCCAGGGTCGTAAGCCCGCATACGTACGGATGACCGTCATATCGCGTATTTTCGGGAAAAAGCGCATGGCCCGATTTGCCATCACCTTTGTCACATCCCAGTTTACGGTGGTATCGTATCCGACAAATTCCCGGCTGCTCCCAATCAGGAAGTTTTGCGCAGCAGTCGGTTCGAACACGAGTGCAACACCATATTTCTTTGTCTCTTCATCTACCTGCCGTTCTCCACCAAACTTGGAAAGCAAGTAACCAAACTCCTGAATTTTACGGATACCGACCGGTTGTTGCCTTGAAGCAACGATAATTTGTCCTTTCCGTGGGCTAATCGGGATCTTCACCCCGACCATTTCGCCGATAAAGGGCGCCCAGATTCCCGCGGCATTCACTACTCTTTTCGCCGTATAGTTACCCTGGGTCGTTTCTATTATAAATTCTCCGCTTGTTACTTTTTTGAGGCTGGTCACTTCCGTATGTGTATGAATGCGAGCACCTAGTTTCTCTGCCTTGTGAAACAAAGAATATGTCAGCATATAAGGATTTACTGTTGAATCTGTTTTACATTCCAGCCCGCCAAGCAGATCATCAGCAAAGTATTTGGATTCATTCAGCAGGTCTTCTCTGTCAATCATCCGGAATTCAAGTCCCGCTTCAACCTGACGTGCAACCCACTTCTCTGCCGCTTCCATTTCTTCTTCATTTTCACAGACAAAGATACTTCCCGGATAACGGTATTCAAAGGGTATTTCCAGTTCACTGCTCAACTCTCGTACCAGCTTTTGGCTGGCAAAAGACATCTGGCTATCAAAGCCGGGATCTTTATCAATTGCAAGGATATTTCCGTCACACCGGGAAGAAGTGCCGCCTGCAAGCTCTCCTTTTTCCAGAACGGTTATTTCCAGTCCTGCCTTGGTACCATAATAAGAAATAGCTGCACCGATAATACCTCCTCCAATGACGACAATATCCCGATGAGAATTATTGTTCATTGCACCCCTCCTTTCATTCCTGACACTCTGTAAATAGTAATGCAAATAACGTGCCAACTTAAATAACAGATAATAAATAGTCTTATTGCTTTTTCTATAGATACATGTCAAAATATTTTTAAACTTGTCAATATTAATTGACACTTTGAAAGGAGTAGCAAACATGACTTTTTCTCTAAAATTGGAAGAACTAATGGATACCAATGTAAGCGTTTTACAAAGTGAGAAAGATAGAGGGAAAGAGCTGCTGGAAAAGGTGAGAGCAGTGCAGCCCGGAAAGGTAGTTATTGAGAAAGATGGCACTTCTTATCTTGCGGAATTCGATGAGGAGACCGGAGAACTCCTCTTCCTCTCCTGTAAAAAAATAAATGCTGCCACAGCTGATATTAGCAAGCTGCTGGAGGAAGTGGAGCATGTGGACCGTTTCTTAATTTATGATGGAAAACGGTGCAAAGGGTTTATCGATGCACCGAGACTTGCACGCAAGCTCTTTCAATCCTATCAGCGAATGAATGCCTACTTGACCACTATTTTAGAGACCATTGACAGCTCCTGTACGGTTATTGATGCCAACGAGAATGTGCTGATCTGGACCAAAGGAGCGGAGGACATTTTCTCTGTTAAGCGTGAAGAGATTATCGGCAGGAAGATTACTGATTTCTTCCATCGGGAACAACTTGAGCTTTTAAGAACATTAAAAGACGGCACCACCCTTTACAGGAGCCAGCATAATGCAAGAGAAAACCTGGTGGTGCTTATTAATTCTAACCCGGTTTATCTTCAGGATAAAATTATTGGTGCGGTCGTGTCCGAAGTGGATATAACAAGTCAAATCCAGCTTAATAATGAATTGGCCAATACAACAGAAAAGCTGTTTCATTTGGAGAATACGGTCAAGAAATTAACAGCTACCGAAGAACCATTCGCTGAGATTAAAGGCAACAGCACTTTATTAAAAAATACGAAGAAAATGATAAAAAAGGCAGCAACGACCAACACTAATGTGCTAATTCACGGGGAAAGTGGTGTCGGGAAGGAACTATTCGCAAAAGCCATCCACATGCTCCGGGAAGGAAATGATGCTCCTTTTATTGCAATCAACTGCGGGGCTATTCCCTCCGCTTTATTCGAGAGTGAAATGTTCGGCTATGAAAAAGGAGCATTCTCGGGGGCTGATCAAAGAGGAAAAAAGGGGAAAGTGGAACTTGCCAAAGGCGGCACCCTTTTTCTCGATGAAATTGGAGAAATGCCACTTGATATGCAAGTGAAAATCCTGCGTCTCCTTCAGGATCATAAGTTTTTCTCTGTTGGGGGAACAAAGGAAAAAGAAGTGAATTTCCGGGTTGTTGCTGCAACGAATCGCGACTTGAAGGAAGAGGTTCGGAAGGGAAATTTCCGAGAGGACCTATATTATCGGCTCAATGTTGTCAGTATTGAAGTGCCTCCACTCCGCAAGCGTCCAGAGGATATTATTGAACTTACGCATTACTTTTTATACGAAACATCCGTTAAATATAACAGGCCAATTCATGGTATTTCTCAAGGTATCATGCAGGCTCTTCTGAAACATGAGTGGCCTGGAAATATTCGTGAATTGAAGAATGTCGTGGAACGCCTTGTCGTTTTTTCTGAAAGTGGAGAAATCAAATCAGAGTACCTTCCGTTCGAACCCAATAACCATGCTCCGTACAATGATTCTCCGCTGAAGCATTCGGAGGGGCTTTCTCTAAAAGAAAGACTTCAGTTTACTGAACGAGATATTATTTTAAAAGAACTAAAAAAAGCGAAAGGGAATAAGCAGACCGCTGCTAAAAACCTGCAGATCACCCGTGCAACTCTTTATAACCGGATGAATAAATTAGGACTGGAATTATAGACAGAAAATAGTTGGCACAATTCTTGCATTGTAATTCATGAAAAGGAGAGAAGGAGTGGATTGCATGCAAAATGAAAAAATGATTGTTTGCCGTTGTGAAGAAGTGACATATAAAGAATTAATGGAAACGAAAAAGACCTATAATTGCTCCGCACGAGAACTAAAATTGCGAACTCGGGCAGGAATGGGCTACTGTGGTGGGCGCACCTGCCGTGGCATGATCGATAAAATTGCCATGTTTCAAGATAGCCCGAAGAATAATAAAGAAGTTTCACTAAAATATCAGCCACCGATTCGTCCGGTCAGCTTTACTGACTTAGGAGGGGTGAAACAATGAAGCAGCGAATCATCGATCACCCAGTACTTGGAAAGATAGATGAACGAAAGTTAATTACATTTAGGTTCAATAATAAAGAATATCGCGGATTTGAACAGGAGTCCATTGCAGCGGCACTGCTCGCCAATGGAGTACGAACCCTGCGTCATCATGAAGAAAATGGCACTCCCCGAGGTATTTATTGTAACATCGGCCATTGTTATGAATGCAGAGTGGCAGTCAATGGTATACAAGGTGTACGCGCTTGTCTGACCCCGCTTCAGGAAGGTATGGTGATTGAAAGTGGCGGACGGCTGCCAACTACGGTAAGAGATTGGAGGTCGGAAGATGAATAAGGTAATTATTATTGGTGCAGGACCATCCGGTCTCGAAGCAGCGATCACGTGTAGAGAGCAAGGACTTGATGTACTTGTCCTCGATGAGTATATGATAGCGGGTGGAAGGCTTCTCGGACAGCTCTATGAACAGCCGGACGGTACCTGGTGGAATGGTCTGGAAGAGTCGAAAATTCGTTATGAAAAAGCGCTGGAGCTCGGTACCCGTTTTCTGCTGAATACGCCTGTAAATAATATTGTACAAACAAACGAGCATTGGACAGTTTACACGGATACAGAGAGCTTTACTGCTAAGCATCTATTGCTTGCAACCGGGGCTGCGGAAACACCGGTACCTGTTCCCGGCTGGACGCTGCCCGGGGTGATGTCAGTTGGAGCGGCTCAGGTGATGACAAATGTACATCGAGTAAAGCCCGGAAACCGCGGGGTAATAATTGGGGTTAATGTGCTCTCTGCGGCGATTGCAATGGAACTAAAGCTTGCCGGGATAGAAGTTGTCGCTATGACACTTCCTGTAAACAGCCAGGTTACAAATGAGTCATCACAGCCCAAGGAAGTAATGAATTCACTGCTTCACGTCTCCCACATGGCCCCGTCCAAATTTATTAAGCTTGGCAGCAGACTCATGAAAAATGATTTTATGAAAAATATGGGTGTTACTTTTTTCCCGAAGACTGGAGTGAAAATCTGGGATATTCCGATTCAGCTTCGGAAAGCGGTTGTAGAGATCTATGGAGATAATGAAGTTCAAGGTGTAATAGTTGCGACAATTGATTCGAAAGGTAATGTTGTTGGAGGGTCGGAGGAAAAGATTAAAGCTGATTTCGTCTGTATTGCCGGTGGTCTCTACCCGCTTGCAGAATTAGCGGCAGTTGCCGGTTGTTCCTTTTATTACAGCGAGGAGCTCGGTGGCTACGTTCCATTACATAGCGAGCGCATGGAAACAAATCTCGATGGCCTATATGTTGCCGGGAATATAACCGGGATCGAGGGAGCCAAAGTAGCCATCGCTCAAGGAAAGACTGCAGGCCTGACGATAGCACATCATGCAGGTATTCCTGGACTTGAAAAGGACATTCAGACTTCCATCGAATCTATTGAAAGAGCCCGCGACAAAGCCTATATTCAATTCCATCCAGGAGTTAAAAAAGGTAAAGAACTCCTGCTTGCAGAATGGCAAAATCGGTTAGGTGAGTAGTGCCTGTCACATCCAATAGCTAACAATCGAACTGTCCCTCTATACATCTGCATCTATTCAGGCAAAAACATTAAATTCAACTTATATAATCAATTAAATTAAAACGAGTCATTGAAGCAAAGCGTTTCAATGACTTGTTTAATTAACTTACTCAACTTTTGCAGAGTAAAAATAATGTCTAATCGTTACCTGTTATAATATTTGCGGTACTTGATTATGCTCCTTGACAAGATGTGATTATAAAAGAAAAACACCTCCACTTTTGGTATAGTTTAAATATCGAGAAAAAACGACCAAATAGAAGAGGTGCCTCCTACTAAAGCTATGAATAATTCAAGGTAAGATTTATTTTGCTACATGTAACGCTTGTTCAAGCACTTTGTCACCTTGGATCATGCCATATGCAATAGAGTCAATGATATCTACTTTAATCCCTTTTGGTTCTACAAGTTTACGAATTTTGCTTTCTAAATAGCGGACTTGTGGACCAATTAAAACAACATCAAGATCATCCAAATGGTTTTTTAATAGTGATTCACCAACAGCATCGATTTCCACAGTTATTTGCATTTCCTCTGCTGCCTTACGCATTTTACTCACGAGTAAAGATGTTGACATACCTGCTGAACAAACTAATAGTATTTTCATTATGATTTCGCCTCCACTTTTTCCATTTTCTCATACATATCAATCATTTCTTTGGCAAGATCTTTCACTGCCATGGAAGTCATTAAATGATCTTGA
>NZ_JAXHDC010000056.1:0-18863 GCF_037072045.1 Oceanobacillus sp. MO10714A
AGCAAAATGGGAGGGGAAAACAGATGAAAAAATTTATTTTATCTATTGATCAAGGAACAACCAGCTCACGGGCTATATTATTTAACGAAAAGGGAGAAGTTGTGGAAGTATCACAACGGGAATTTGAGCAATTTTTCCCGCATCCCGGTTGGGTTGAGCATGATGCCAATGAAATTTGGACATCTGTTTTAGCTTGTATTGCGGATGTGTTAAGAAAGGCTGATATCGGTCCGGAACAAGTGGAAGGCATCGGAATTTCCAACCAAAGGGAAACGACTGTTGTGTGGGATAGAGAAACCGGAAAGCCGATTTATAAAGCGATCGTCTGGCAATCAAGGCAAACGGAAGAAATTGTTCAAACCTTGCGTGAAAAGGGCTATAACGACTTGTTTAAAGAAAAGACTGGCTTGCTGCTCGATCCGTATTTCTCAGGTACAAAGGTAAAATGGATTTTAGATAATGTGGACGGAGCCAGGGAAAAAGCGGAAAACGGTGAACTGCAATTCGGTACGATTGACAGCTGGCTTGTGTATAAATTATCTGGTCATAAAGTCCATGTCACAGACTATTCCAATGCTTCCAGGACCCTGATGTACAATATTTACGATTTAAAATGGGATGACGAGCTACTGGAAATATTAACAATACCAAAGAGCATGCTTCCAGAAGTTAAACAATCCTCTGAAGTATATGCCCATACTATAAGTTACCATTTCTTCGGTGAAGAAGTTCCGATTGCCGGGATTGCAGGTGACCAACAAGCAGCTCTATTTGGTCAAGCGTGTTTTGACAAAGGAATGGTTAAAAATACGTATGGTACAGGCGGATTCTTATTGATGAACACGGGAGAAAAAGGTGTTCAATCGGAAAATGGTTTACTAACGACAATTGCTTGGGGAGTAGACGGAAAGGTTGAATATGCTCTTGAAGGTAGCGTCTTTGTGTCAGGATCTGCTATTCAATGGCTTCGTGATGGATTGGGATTATTGGAAAGCGCCCCAGAAAGTGAGAATTTGGCTAAGAATGTAGTATCTACGGACGGTGTGTATGTTGTTCCTGCATTCGTTGGCTTAGGTACACCATATTGGGATAGTGAAGCGCGGGGAGCGGTGTTCGGGTTGACACGCGGTACGACAAAAGAACACCTTGTTAGAGCTACACTGGAATCGATTGCCTATCAGTCAAAAGACGTTGTAGATATAATGGCTGCTGACTCTGGTATTGGAGTGAAATCATTACGTGTCGACGGTGGAGCGGTTAAAAATAACTTCCTTATGCAGTTCCAGAGTGATCTATTGAATGTTCAAGTAGACAGGCCTATGATTAACGAGACAACCGCTTTAGGAGCAGCGTATTTGGCTGGTTTAGCAATTGGTTACTGGAAGGACAAAGAAGAAATAGCAAAACAATGGCAAATTGAACGCAGCTTTACGCCTGATTTTGCAGACGAAAAACGCCAGGAGCTTTATAATGGTTGGAAGAAAGCTGTGGAAGCAACGAGAGTATTCAAGATTTAAGCTTGCTTCAGGAAAATTTACGATTATTATCACCATCCTGAATAAATTCCTGTTACGGAGGCAAAGTACTTTACCAGGAAACAGAATAGGTGCTATACTTTAAAATAAGTTAATACATTGGACGGAGATTCTCGAGAGACCATATAGCCTCTATACTTATAGAGTGTTTTGTGGTCTCTTTTTATTTATGCGAAAAACGGGGAATCATTATGAATGGGGCAATCATTTGATTACGAAATAGCTTCTTAACATAAATCCGTCTCAGGTTGTAGATTGCCAATATATAGTAATAATTAATAAAGGAGCGGATTCACATGTTTTCAAGTTTATATCGCGAAGAAATAAAAACGAACATGCTGGAAAATCTTGATCTACTTGTAATAGGCGGCGGGATCACAGGAGCTGGGATTGCTCTAGATGCGGCAACGAGAGGTATGAAGGTCGCCGTATTAGAAATGCAGGATTTTTCAGCAGGTACTTCCAGTCGCTCAACGAAGCTAATCCATGGTGGACTGCGATATTTGAAGCAGTTTGAAATTGGCGTGGTTACTGAAACCGGTAGGGAGCGGGCAATTGTTTATGAAAATGGTCCCCATGTGACCACGCCGGAGTGGATGATGCTGCCGTTTTATAAAGGAGGTACGTTTGGACCGTTCACAACGAATATTGGCTTGCGAGTCTATGACACTCTTGCCGGAGTGGAAAAAGATGAAAGAAGAAAGATGTTTAAACCGGAAGAGGCGTTAAGACGTGAACCATTGTTAAATGCAACAGGTCTAAAAGGAGCTGGTTATTATGTGGAGTATAAGACAGATGACGCTCGTTTAACAATTGAGGTGATGAAAAAGGCTGTAGAAAAGGGTGCGCATGCTTTAAATTATATGAAAATCACTAACTTAATTTATGAAAATAATAAAGTAATTGGTGTTGAAGCCGAGGATCAAATAGATGGAACAACCCAAAAATATTATGCAAAAAAGGTTGTAAATGCTGCTGGTCCATGGGTAGATACGTTACGTGAATTAGACAACTCGAAAAAAGGAAAACACTTGAGATTGACGAAAGGGATTCACCTCGTATTTGACGGTGAACGATTCCCGTTAAAACAGGCAATTTATTTTGATACTCCAGATGGAAGAATGGTATTCGCTATTCCGCGAGAGGGTAAAACATATGTAGGTACGACAGATACCGTATACGAAGGCGATATTGCTAATCCGAAAATGACCATCGCAGACCGGGATTATGTGTTAAAGGCAATTGATTATATGTTCCCTCAAGTCGGTATTAAACCAGAAGATGTGGAGTCGAGTTGGGCCGGCTTACGTCCGCTTATCCATGAAGAGGGGAAGGACCCATCAGAGGTTTCCCGAAAAGATGAAATTTTTGTCTCTGATTCAGGCTTTATTTCTATAGCTGGCGGTAAGCTAACCGGCTACCGTAAAATGGCAGAAAGCATTGTAGATTTAGTCGGAAAACAATTAGCTGAAGAAGAAGGCCGGACATTTCCTAGTACACAAACGAAAGAATTACGTATCTCTGGAGGCTCTGTAGGAGGGTCAGCAGGTTTCCCTGATTTTATAAAAGAAAAGGTAGAGCTCGGATTAAAGATTGGCTTAAAAGAAGAGGTAACGAAAAAGCTTGTGCAAAGGTACGGCTCCAATATAGAAATTTTATACGATATTTATCAGCGTGAATCCCAAGCACAAGATGAAACGATAGATCCGGTAGTACTCACGATGCTGCGTTATGCCATTGATTATGAATCAACCTATAAACCAACAGACTTTTTTATAAGACGTACAGGGGCATTATTTTTCAATATTTCATGGGTGCACGAACATAAAAATGAAGTGGTTCAATATATGGCAAAAGCTCTCGACTGGACTAACGAACAGAAACTAGAATATGAAAAAGAATTGGAACAAGCCCTACATGACGCAACCCACCCACTAGAGCAAGATCATGATAATTGAATTGGGACAGGGGGTCAGAGCATCTGTCCCACAAAAGGCGGGACATTGGGGGCGGAGGCATTGTCCCGCAAAAGTTGGGACATTGGGGTCAGAGGCATTGTCCCGAAAAAAATCGGGACAACGGCTCTGACCCCGTGTCCCGATTTGTTAAGCTAATTGCAGTTGATGTTTTTTGATAAAGTTTTCGAGGATGTTGTCTAAGTTTGGTCCTTCCACTTCGTCTAAGTCATAGAAGACTCGGGTGGTCGGTTTGTTGATGTTGATAACGCGAGTCAAATCGATTGGCGTTCCGATAATAACTGCATCACAATCTGTATTATTAATTGTTTCTTCTAAATCCTTCAGCTGTTTTTCACCATATCCCATCGCGGGAAGTACATTTTCCAGATGTGGATAAGCTGCAAATGTTTCTTTTAATGTTCCTACTAAATATGGGGTAGGATCAATTACTTCGGTTGCCCCGTTACGCTCTACTGCAACTGTACCCGCGCCAATCTTCATTTCCCCATGGGTAAGTGTCGGTCCGTCTTCCACAACTAAAACGCGTTTTCCTTTAATGAGCTCCGGTTTATCCACAGAAATAGTAGATTCCGCTTTGATAATCTCACTAACAGGACTTGCTGCTTTGATATTGTTTTCCACAATGTCAATTGCTTCTTGCGGTGCACTGTCTACTTTGTTGATAATCGCGACATCCGTAGTTCTTAAACAAACCTCACCAGGATAATATTTTAGCTCGTGACCTGGACGATGCGGGTCAAGAACAGTAATCGCTAGATCTGGCTCGTAGAAGGAAAAGTCATTATTTCCACCGTCCCAAAGAATCACATCACAGCCATCGGGGTCATTTTCTGCAGCCTCTAAAATATCTGCATAATCCACTCCAGCATAGACAATATTTCCTCTTGTTACGTGTGGCTCGTATTCTTCCATTTCCTCAATGGTACAGTCATGCTTTTTTAAGTCATCAACAGTTGCGAAACGCTGTACTCGCTGTGCGGTTAGGTCACCGTAAGGCATCGGGTGACGAACAGCAACAACTTTCAAGCCTTTCTTTAGCAGGGATTCGATGATTTTACGAGAAGTTTGACTTTTCCCTGTCCCCGTACGTACTGCCGTCACGGAAATGACCGGCTTCTTACTTTTCAGCATTGTGCTGTTCGGGCCAAGCAATTTAAAGTCGGCGCCAGCAGCGTTCACAACCGCGCTGATTCCCATGACATCTTCATAGCTTAAATCACTGAAGGCAAAAACGCATTCATCGACTTCAAGTTCCTTAATTAATTTCGGTAATTCATCTTGGGAATAAATCGGAATTCCCTCCGGATATAGCTTACCCGCAAGCTCCCACGGATATTTTCGTCCATCAATATCAGGAATTTGCGCTGCAGTAAATGCAACTACTTTATATGAATCATTATTACGATAATACGTATTGAAATTATGAAAGTCTCTTCCAGCAGCACCAATTATAATTACATTTTTAGTTTCCATAGCATTCGCTCCTATATGTCTAAAGAATTGATTATAATTATACTCGTCAATGTATATTTATGCAATAGGTTAAATAAAAAAAGTGGATTAATCAGAAAAAAGTTTGATTAATCCGCTATTTAAGCTATAAAGGAATCTATCATTCTTCTCTGATAGTCTTGAAATACGCTGCAGCTTCGACCATTTTCGCACCATACCAGAACATCTCCCCATCTACAATTCTTACTTTCGTATGAGGAAGCATCTCGTGGAATACGTCAAGATGTTTTTCTCGGAAAGGAAAAGGCTCCGTCGCTAGAAAAAGTTCATCGAGTTCCGCTTGCTTGAAATCTTCTTCTGTCACCATTGGATAGCGTCCTTCTACTTCTGTAAAAGGGTTAATAAACCCCATTTCTTCAAGCAGTGAATTGATATACGTATCTTTCCCTACAACCATATACGGCCTCTGCCAAATAACATAGGCTACTCGCTTATTCCCACCATGGGGAAGAGTTTGAAATGCAGTTTTGATTTGGTGCACGAGTTTACTTCCGGCCTCTTCTTTTTCTGTTAGACGGCCGATATCTTCAATCATCGGGAAGACATCTTTGAAATGTTGTACTTCAAAGACGAAAACGGGATAGTGTTTTTCTAACGTCTCCACGATTTCCTTCGTATTTTCTTCTTTTTCGGCAATAATAAGATCTGGTTTCAATTCATGAATACGATCCAGTTTTATATCTTTCGTGCCGCCAATATTAATGACATTCTGTACTTTAACTTCCGGAAACTTGCAAAATCTCGTCCGCCCTACGATTTCCTTATCCAATCCTAAATGATACATCGTCTCCGTTATCGCAGGAACAAGGGAAATAATCCGCTCTGGTCTACCGTCAATCGGAACTAGCCGACCAAGATGATCACGAACACCCACAAATAAAACCTCCTTCACGGATGGGACAGGGGGTCAGAGCAAAGTGTCCCACTGGGACATTTGCTCTGACCCCACTGTCCCCCGCTTTCCATAACATTATACTAGATTTACGGCGATTTATGGAGGAATTGTACGAAAAGTGCGGTTATAAAGTTTATAAAGTAAATATTGTATGAATTAATCATACTGTATGACGTTTAAATCGGTTTTAGTTATTTATTTAGTTTCGATATAATGAAGTAGTCGATTCATTCTGAAAAATTTGGAGGTGTTTCGTTTTGTTAGAATTTAAAAATGTAACAAAACGCTACAGTAATTATGGAAAGCCTGCTGTAAATAATTTGAATTTAAAAGTAGATAAAGGAGAATTTGTCTGTTTTATTGGACCAAGTGGTTGCGGGAAAACGACAACGATGAAGATGATCAACCGGCTCATCGATATTACAGACGGAAGTATTTTACTGAATGACAAAGACATCACGAAACAGAACCCCGTTGAGCTCCGTCGTTCCATTGGCTATGTCATTCAGCAAGTCGGTCTCATGCCACATATGACGATTAAAGAAAATATCGTCCTTGTTGGAACGCTTCTCAAGTGGTCGAAGGAGAAGAAAGATGCCCGGGCTCGCGAACTGATTAAGTTAGTTGATCTGCCGGAAGATTATCTTGATAAATATCCGCATGAGCTAAGTGGCGGACAACAACAGCGAATCGGTGTCCTACGCGCATTAGCGGCGAACCCACCCTTAATATTGATGGATGAGCCATTTGGTGCACTCGACCCGATTACAAGGGATTCCTTACAGGATGAATTTAAAAAACTGCAACGTGAATTAGATAAAACAATCGTATTTGTCACCCATGATATGGATGAAGCAATAAAGCTCGCTGATCGCATCGTAATTATGCGTGACGGGGAAATTGTCCAGGCAGATACGCCTGAAGAAATTTTAAGAAATCCAGCAAATGATTTTGTAGAGGAATTCCTTGGAAAAGAACGTCTCATACAAGGTCGCCCGGATGTTGTGACAGTTGGACAAATAACAGGAGGCTCGCCGATTACAATTGAACCTCAAGCTACATTGAAAAACGCACTTGCTACAATGAGGGATAAAAAAGTAGACTCTTTGCTCGTTGTAGATTCTAACCATGTTTTACAAGGGTTTATTGATATTGAAATGGTGAATTTGAATTATAGAAAAGCGACAACAGTGGAGAAAGTAATGGAAACGGAACTTTTCACTGTAACGGAAGATAGCTTACTTCGTGATACGGTTCACAAAATTTTACGCCGTGGAATGAAATATGTTCCAGTCGTTGATAACGATAATCGTTTAACAGGGATCGTCACAAGAGCAGCCCTTGCCAATCTACTTTACGATACGATTTGGGGCAATGGAATGGAACTGGAAGATTCTGAACCTGAAATTCAAGCAAAATAGGAGGTGTATATAAATGATGGAGTTTTTTTCAACCCATGGAAGTGAATTGCTATTTAAAACGTGGGAACATCTCTATATTTCTCTCGCAGCAATTGTACTAGGAGTTATCGTAGCTGTACCGCTCGGAATTTTACTATCCAGGGTTCCAAAGTTTGCTGATCGCTTTATTTCTTTCATTGGGGTGCTACAAACAATTCCAAGCTTGGCTATACTTGCCTTTTTTATTCCCTTTTTGGGAGTTGGAAAATTGCCGGCAATCGTCGCATTATTTTTCTATTCCTTGCTGCCGATTTTACGGAATACGTATGTCGGCGTCCAGGGAGTCGATCAGTCCGTTGTTGAAGCAGGGAAAGGTATGGGAATGAGCACATGGCAGTCTATTTTAAAAATGGAATTTCCTCTTGCTTTACCGGTGATTATGGCAGGAATACGTTTGTCCACCGTTTATCTCATCGGTTGGGCAACCTTAGCTGCATTTATCGGCGGGGGAGGGCTTGGTGACTTTATTTTCGATGGCCTAAACCTTTATCGTCCGGATTTAATTTTAGCTGGAACCATTCCGGCAACGATTCTTGCTGTCGTTGCTGATCGGTCCCTTGCTGGTCTAGAAACTAGAATGATGCCAAAAGGATTAAGAGAATCATATAAAGCAGCAGGATAATTTTGGAGGTGGATTACTTGAGAAAAGGAATTATAGGACTCATGTTACTTCTGACGCTAACTGGCTGCTCCTTACCAGGACTTACTGGTTCGGCCGCTAATACGATTAAAATCGGGGCAATAGCAACGTCAGAATCTCATATATTAGCAGAAATGTTGTCGCTTATGATAGAAAGAGAGACTGGTGCAAATACAGAACTCGTGACACATCTTGGTTCTTCCATCGTTCAGCATCAAGGAATGGTGCGAGGTGATCTGGATATCACGGCTTCAAGATACACAGGGACGGATTTATCCGGGGCACTCGGTATGGAACCTGTGAGAGATCCCGATGCGGCATTGGAAATTGTGGAACGGGAATTTGAAGGGCGATTCAACCAACTATGGGGGCCAACCTATGGTTTTGAAAACACGTATGCAATTGCGATTACCTCTGAATTTGCCGAAGAAAATAATATCGAAACCGTTTCCGATTTGGAACCTTTTGCAGATGATTTGCGCTTTGGCGTGGATAACTCATGGGTCAACCGGAAAGGGGACGGGTATGATGGATTTCAAGAAATGTATTTTTCCTTTGGAGAAGTATATCCGATGAACATTGGGCTCGTTTATCAAGCCGCGGCATCAGGTAGTATGGATGTTGTGCTTGCCTATTCTTCAGATGGTAGAATTAAAGAATTTGATTTAAAAGTGCTTGAAGACGACCGCCGCTTTTTCCCGCCATACGATGCGTCACCTGTCGTTGCGAATGAAACGTTAGAGCAATATCCAGAAATGGTTCACATACTTGAACGGTTGCACGGGCAAATTTCTACAGAACAGATGCAGGAATTGAATTATCAGGCAGATGTTTTGCTGATTAATCCTCGGCAAGTAGCGAAGGATTTCCTCGAGGAAAACAATTATTTTGAAGACGTAAAGGGGGAAGAGTGAGATGGAAATACTGCAAGAGTTCTTCACCTATGTCAGTATGAATGCAGGTTATATTTGGGTTGAATTTTACAGACATTTCTTGATGGCCGCTTATGGTGTATTATTTGCAGCTATTATCGCAATTCCGCTCGGTATCCTTATTGCTAAATACGGTAAATTGAGTGGATGGGTATTGTCCCTCGGAAGTATTATTCAGACGATTCCCGCGTTAGGTGCTATGGCGATTATTATGATGGTCTTTGGACTCGGTGTAAATACGGCGGTATTCACCTTGGCGCTTTATTCCATCTTGCCGATTACGCAAAATACGTATGTTGGCATGAAAGGTGTAGATGAAAATGTTGTGGAGGCGGCTTATGCATCTGGCATGACGCGCTTTCAAGTACTGCGAATGGTAGAGTTGCCGTTAGCGATCAGTGTTATAATGGCTGGGCTTCGGACTGCTATTGTCATTGGCATCGGGATTGCGGCGATTGGTGCGTTCGTCGGTGCAGGCGGTCTTGGCGCTATTATTATTACTGGCACGAATGCAACGGACGGGACAGCAATTATTTTAGCTGGGGCAATCCCTACAGCCTTTATGGCAATTATTGCAGACTTGGCGATGGGCTGGATTGAACGGAAACTTCACCCGGTGAAACCGTCCAAGCCGCAAGCCTCCTAGAATGGGACATGGGGTCAGAGCATTTGTCCCAATCATTGGGTACTTTTCTTGGAATTTCGATTGAAAATACTTTTTAATCCGCCTTAAACATATTATAGTAATAACAGCAAAGAGTTTACGTACTACTATAGTTTGGCTAGCGACTGAAGGAAGGAGAACGATGACAATTCATAGAGAGAATATTAATGAGATACGAACACAATTTATTGATCGAATTTCCGATATCATGAGCACATTCGGGGTCTCTGCGACTGTCGGACGTATACTGGGGATTATTTATTTGAATCGTGAGCCGATGACACTCGATGAGTTATCCGCCGAAACTGGAATGAGTAAAACACGGATGAGTCAAGTGGTTCGCGAAATGCTTGATATGGATATGCTTGTCCGGGTTTTCAAAAAAGGTGTGCGGAAAGATTTATATCAACTTGAAAAAGATCATTACGAAACCTTTATTACCTTATTCAATTCCTCTTGGCAAAAAGCGATTATGCGCAACAGAAGCTTTGAGCCAAGGCTTAAAAATAGATTAAAACAAATAAAGGAATCCCCGGAATTATCGATAGAGGAAGAAAAGCAGGTTGACGACCTACTTGAAGAGTTACAGGAGTGGATGGATTACCACGATTGGATTCGCAGAGTTGCCGAGTTCTTTGAAAGTGGTGAAATCTTCAACCACGTTCCAATAAATCGCACCAATGAAACGAAACATCAGGACATTCCACTTCTTGATGATTAGGAGAGGGACATTGGGGTCAGAGCGCTTGTCCCAGTGGGACATTTACTCTGACCCCAATGTCCCATTTTATTTCACACGAGCGATGACACTTTTTGGGATTCCGGTAATGCGTGAGAGTTGTCGAATGGTGATACCTTTTAGTGCTTTTAATTCACGAATGACTGCATCTCTTTCACTTTTCCCCATTTTTTGCAGGTGGCTTATGTTGCTTATACCTATCTCCGTTAGAAAATTCATAACTTCTGCATCCTCAAGAACTTTTTTGCCTGTATTATTCATAAACTCATCTTCATGTTGAAGCAGCATAAATTCGATAAATAATCGAATTGCCTTCTCCCTGTCTAAAGCGAATAATTGAACGGCAACTTCGGTATCCACAAGTGAAGGTTTGCCTAAATATTCTTGCATGCTTGTCCATTTAGATGTTATGGCGTCACTAGCAAGTCCCGCCTGAACGGGGTTTTGGTGAATATAACGAAGTACTTTTAAAAAAGAGCGGACAGACTCTATTGTTTCACTTCTAAATCTTCCTTGAAACAAGTGACCTGTTCGATCGTATTTCCGATTGTACCAAAGAACATAGCTTGAACTTAGGCGCTGAATCGCTTTAGAAATTGATTCTTCTCTTTCTTCAATCAACAGGTGGACATGGTTATCCATTAAACAATAACCATAGAGTAAAAGACCACTTTTCTTTTTAACATATGCCAATGTCTGCATAAATCTGTATCTGTCATTCTTATCCTCGAAAATTGATTGCTTATTAATCCCACGCAGCATGACATGATAAATCCCACTTAAACTTTTTTTACGCGGCTTTCTCGCCACAAAAATATCCTCCCTTCCTGGTTTATTTAAAAAAGATATGCTTTTCTGAAAAAAGATGAGATGTTGAAAGAATTAATGATAGGGTATATAGGAGAAAAGACGGGGAAAGGATGCTAGCATTTATCATAGACGGTTCGAAAAGAAGAAGCAAATAGAGGATTTACAGTAAAGGGGGAGCTATTTCTGGAAAATAGAGGGGGAAAAGGGAATTATCATCGTAATGTAAGAGATCAAAAGTATCATTTACCTCAGATAAACCAACTGAAAACGTAAATCGCCAAACTTTTAATAATATATTAATCGGGACAAATACACTGACCCCATGTCCCAATCGGGACACAGGGTCAGTGTATTTGTCCCAGTTTATGCTGGGAAGTTAACTGTTTTATCTGTTGGTTTTGTTTTTGCTTTTTTATTGAAGCGTGCTTTGATATATGGAGCAATAAAACGGTCGACACCGTAGTAATAACTTGCTGCACCTGTGAATAAAAGCACAATCGCAAGCGTGTAAAGCATAGGGTTTGTACTCAATGTTCCTGCAAGTAAGAAATTAAGGTTCATGAATGCACCAGCGATTAAAGCAGGAATAGTAGCTGCACCAAGTATTAAACCGATACCTACCAAGAGTTCTCCCCACGGGATCAAGATATTTATTAAACCGACATTCGGAATAGCAAAGCCTTCGACAAATGTTGCGTACCATGCTTGTACTGTAGGGGCTTCGCCTGTTGCATTGGCAAGTACACCTTGCAGAAACCCGCCGGCATCAAATCCGCCAACTACTTTACCCCAACCCGCAGTCAACCATTGTACACCTAACCAAACCCGCAATACTGTCCAAACAACCGCCATCTGAGGTCCTTTAATAAAGTTTTTCATTTGTTTATCTCCTCACATATTATATTGTGAAATATTTCACTATCTCTTACAATTTAAATATACTGTATTCAACGTGAAAATGCAATATACTTCACCGCATTGTAACAATTTAAAAATGGGGACAGGGGGTCAGAGCAACTGTCCCAGAATCTCTGGGACAAGTGCTCTGACCCCCTGTCCCTTTCCCGTTTAGAAATTGTTTAGTTTGGCTCATTATACTAGGGATTGGATAGGTTTATTTAAAATAGAGGGTGTTTAGAGGGTGTTTAGGATGAAGATTGTTATTATTGATGATTTAATATTCCTAAAGAAAAACAATCAAGAAATTGCTGAAGAACTGGAACTGCCGGCTGAATCTGTTCGCTATAATGTGAGTAAAATCTATAAAACATTGAAACTAAAAAGTCGGGCAGAAACCACTCGTTATCTTAATAAGCTAATAAATAATAGAGGGACATTGGGGTCAGAGCAACTGTCCCCGCTTTTTTTGGGACAAGTGCTCTGACCCCAATGTCCCACCACTTGTCTATCTTGTAAAGGTGATTTCTTTTTTTGTGTTGAGGTTGATATGGGTTTCGCTTGGTTTTGTTTCGGCGATTTTCTTACCGTTTCGGAAGGCGTAGCGGACAATTGTTTGTTTCCGAATCGCCTCATACTCATTTTCTGCCCCTAAAACAATAAAGTTTGCTGGTTTTCCAGCTTCAATTCCGTACCGATCTTCAATATGCAAGGTGCGTGCACTGTTTGCAGTAACCAAATCGATTGAATTAACAATTTCCTCATAGCCCATCAACTGCGCGACATGGATGCCCATATGCAATACTTGCAGCATATTTCCAGTTCCTAAAGGATACCACGGGTCAAAAACATCATCGTGACCGAAGCAAACATTCAAATCCGATTCCAGCAACTCTTTTACCCGTGTGAGTCCCCGCCGTTTCGGATACGTATCAAAACGCCCCTGTAAATGAATGTTAATAAGCGGATTCGATACAAAGTTAATGTCTGCCTTCTTCAATAATCCGAATAATTTATACGTATAAGCATTATTATAAGATCCCATCGCTGTTGTATGGCTTGCAGTCGTTTTTGCACCTAGCCCACGCTTTAACGCCTCCGCAGCAACGACTTCAACAAATCGGGATTGCTCATCATCAATTTCATCACAATGGATATCGATTAGCCGGTCATATTCTTCGGCAAGATCAAATGCGATCTTCAAGGATTCGACGCCATACTCCCGAGTGAATTCAAAATGAGGAATCCCGCCAACAACGTCAGCTCCAAGCTTGAGCGACTCCCGAAGAAGCTCTTCACCGTTTGGATAAGATAGAATTCCCTCTTGCGGAAAAGCTACGACTTGCAGGTCGAGATAATCGCTCATCTCTTCCTTCACAGCAAGCATCGCCTTTAAAGCCGTCAGATCAGGATCTGTCACATCAACATGGGTCCGGACATGCTGAATCCCTTGGGCGATTTGCCATTCGAGCACGGTTTTCGTCCGTTTTTTTACATCTTCTTCCGTCAATGTTTCCTTCCGCTCGGTCCAGCGCTGAATCCCTTCAAACAATGTACCGCTCTTGTTCCACTCAGGCTCTCCAGCTGTCAATGTCGTATCCAAATGAATATGAGGCTCGATAAACGGTGGAAGGACGAGAGCACCCCCGACATCAAGGATTTCCTTATCCTCGGGCAACTCCTTTTCATCTGCGGTAATTTTTTCAAAAACACCATCTTGAATCATGATATGGAATGTACCATCTTGTCCACGTAATGTACAATTTTTAATGATCATTTGTCATAGCAACCCCTTTTACAAAAATTCTTTCAGGTAAAATTTTCGTTAATATAATATATACCATCCCAGTGCCAATCAGGGCATTTAACGGACTGATCCCTGGTGCGAATTGGGCCAAACTAACTCCGGTACCCAAGCAATCATCGCAATCCAGTTCACTTTTTGAAAATGCATTTTCTCAAATTCAGCATATTTCCGCTTGCGTATAAAGAAATAGTCTGCAATTATAATAGCTCCAATGGAAGGAATTGCCGCTCCAAGCACATTGAGAAATCCAACAAAATTACTGTACATCCACATTGCAAAAAGCGTTCCGACGAGTCCATTGATGATGACAAATAATTTCTTCGGCATGTTCGTGATATTAGCAAAGGCTAATCCGGAAGCGTAAAGCGCATTGTCATTCGTTGTCCAAATATTTAAGCCAAGGACAACAATCGCTGGGATAACCAATCCCTGTAGAAAGAGAACTTCGGAAATCTCAGCAAGACCATATGCCGTCGCACCGAAAGCACCGAAAATAAACATGAGTGAGTTACCCAGTAAAAAGGCGATGACCGTTGCCGTTACGGCTTGGCGCGGTGATTTGGAAAAACGGGTAAAGTCCGGTGTGAGTGAACCGGCGCTAATGAAAGATCTAATACAAATCGTAAGCGCAGCTGCCACGGAAATAGATGTTACGGGTTCGTAGGAAATGAGACCTTGCAGACCACCAATTACTTCTGTCGCGTGAAACATGGAATATGTACCAAGTATCGCAATCGCTGGTACTGCAATATATCCAAGTACGACGAGCGATTTCATCCCGTACAATGCGCTCGCTGTCATTGCAAACCCAAACAGGAAAATCAGGGCGTACACATTCCAGCCGAGAATTTTTGCAACAGGAATCGCAAACATGGCAACCCCAACCCCAAACCAGCCGACTTGTGTAAAGCCAAGCAGGAAAGAAGGCAGGTGTGAACCTTTTTCTCCAAAGGCATATTTTGCTAGCAAATGGGTCGATAAACCAGTTTTAGCCGCGATAAAAGCAAGGGAACCAGTGTAAATTCCTAAAATGAAGTTCCCAATCAAAACAATTAGCATAAATTGTGTGAAGGTGAGACCAAGTCCGAGCTCTCCACCTGCGAGCATACTTGCTGAGAAAAATGTCATTCCAAGCATCACAGATAAGATTTTCCAAAAGCTATTACGATTTCCCATTGGGACAGCTTGCCGAGAAAATTCCGGATCAAATTTTTTCATTTTGTATCCTCCTCATTAGCTGGTATCCATTTTCTATACATGAGGAAGTAAAAAAGAGGCTAATCATCAGTATATGCTGACAATTAGCCTCTTTTAAATATAAAGATAGGCATCTACAGTATATCGATTGCAGACGCATCCTCTACTTACCCGCTGTTCTTGTCAGCCTCACAGGACTGAATTAAAGATACCAGTATTTAGTTAGTGTTCATTATAGCAGGGTAATTCGTATTCCGCAAGAAAATGTTTTATTTTCTCTGAAGCGGTTAAACATAGAATGAAAGCAAAAGAGAAGCATAAACTAGTAAACTGCTTAGGAGGTTTTTAATAATGGAAAATGTTTATGTTGTTGAAAATAGTGTGAAGGCAAAAGAGAAGATCGACCAATTAATGCTACAAGGTTATACAAAAGATGAAATTTATGTTATTGCCCACGAGCCAGACCTAACGGACAAGCTATCAGAAAATCTGCATGTGAATCAAGTAGGCATGGAGGAAGAGGGCATCCTGGATAAAATCGCAAATGTCTTCCGTTCCCGTGGTGACGAACTCCGGAATCAATTTGAAAACCTTGGCCTTACAGAAGCAGAGGCAGACAGATATGAAGCAGAACTCGACAAAGGCTATTTGATAGTCGTCGCAAAAAAATAACACAACGTGCGGGACATTGGGGTCAGAGCACTTGTCCCAGATTTCTGGGACAAAAGCTCTGACCCCATGTCCCGCTCAAAGATTTAGCGTTTCGGCAGCTTGGGAAGTAATCGTCCCACAATTTCCTCGCGTCTTCCCTTCCCAATACCGTTACAAAGGTGGATGTTCCGTTTTCAACATCTTATCCGGAAGGTTTTCCACGTATTTCCTCATTACTTTCTGCACCTTACAGATTATCCATTTTCTCCGTTTCATCCATTCAAGTGCAAGGTGTTTGCCTGTATGCTGTTTATTCCATAATTTAAAGTCAGACAGTGGGACATTGGGGTCAGAGCACTTGTCCCAGATGGGACAAATGCTCTGACCCCATGTCCCAAAGGAGAAGATGACAGATTTCAAAAAACGATGTATTCTAGCTTTAAATAATCATCATGGGGATGTGTATGCGACTGTACGAGATAAGGCAGAACTTCAAGGGAGCGAAAGTAACGGACGTAAGAGTATGCCGAGGTAGCTCGAGCAGCAGTAGCGGGTCACTTAACGAAAGCACGTATCAAGTTGAATCATCCCCGTGTTATGTAGCTGAAGGAAGGAGAGGAAAAATCATGGAAATTAAGAACATATTTTGTATCGGACGTAATTATAAAAATCATGCGCTGGAACTAGGAAACGAAGTACCAGATCAACCTTTAGTATTTTCAAAACCGACAAGTGCGCTTGCTTCTGCGGATGGTAGCGTCTTATCTTTTCCAGCTAATCGCGGTGATATCCATCATGAACTGGAAATTGTCCTTTATATCGGGAATGAAGTGGAGTGCGGTTTCACGGTAGAGGAAATCGTTACACAAATGGCGCTAGGTATTGATTTAACACTAAGAGATATTCAATCGAATCTAAAGAAAAAGGGGCATCCATGGTTTGTTGCGAAAGGATTCAGGAATGCAGCAATTGTGACGGGGTTTTGGGACTTTCCTGGTGTGGAACAAATAAAAGATGTGGAATTCTCCTTGGAACGTGACGGGGAGACGGTTCAGCAGGGAAATATCCAATCCGTTATTTTTAGTTTCCAAGCGTTGCTAGAATACATCTATGAAGAAATTGGTTTGTCAAAAGGCGATATCATTTATACTGGTACCCCCGAGGGCGTTGGACCGATTACAGACGGAGAAGAATACACATTAAAATGGGGAAATGAAGTAAAAGGCAGATTTACGGTAAGCAAACGATCATAAGTGTTAGAAAAAGGAAACAGGAATGTCATGTTTCTTTTTTCTAAACCGATTGTGGACTGTCCACCTAGCCACTGGCCAGATTGGAGGTTTTCTATGGAATTTGCACCAATTAAAAAACGAAAAAGAATCTATCAAACGATATACAACAAATCAAAACTTCCATTGCAAACGGACAAATTTCCCCAGGGGAAAATCTTCCATCCGAGCGAGCACTTGCGGAAATGTTCGGCATCTCCCAGACGTCCGTGAAAGAAGCTGTAACCGTTCTGGAATCTTCCGGCATCATTACCGTCCGGCCTGGCGTCGGTATGTTTATCAATGAAGATTCCCGGCAAGATTTATTGTATAAATTAACAGCATCGGGGGCTGTGGCGCACAACTCGTAGAATACGATAAGTTATTGGCGGATGATACAGACTGGGCGGAACGAGCAGAGCAATTTGCTAGAAAGAATGTGGATATTAGTGTCATTTTGAGAGAATTACGCTTACCGTGTACGAAAGAGATTAATAAAGTTATAACCTACCAGCCGTCCCGCCATATGACAAATGTTCAAAAACGGGAGAATAAGCCGCTGGAGTTGCTAGGGATTACTTATCTCGAACTGCCAGACAAAAATATGTGCTGTGGTTCAGCGGGTATTTATAATATCGTAAATTATATTGAATAGTCCGAGTGGGACAATTGGGGTCAGAGCATTTGTCCCACTGGGACAGATGCTCTGACCCCCTGTCCCAAAAAATTAAAAAGCGCGGGATTTGTTGATACATCAATAATCCGCGCTTTTTCAATCGATGTGCCTATGTCATAAGTCCATTGTGATTTGGTTAGAGTTATGGTTGGATAAAAGAGAATGGAAAATGGTGGCACTTTCCCATCCGACTTCGGCTAGGGAACATCCTATTATCGTAGATGTTGCGTGTAGTAGGGTGATATATAGTATAAAAAGTATACTAAAAAGGGAGGAACCAGCAGCATGGACAAAAACAATGGTCAACAGTTAGAAGGGGATTACGAGAAGGGGACAGATGAGAAGTCTACAGCTTCTCCGCAAGAACAAACTATTCATCAGCATGCTTCAACTTGCCAAGAAGAGATCCAACCCACACATCAAGAGAACGTTCAACAACCATCTAATGTAAATGAAAATCAGCAAAAAGAAACAGATTCCAAAGATAAAAAAGTAAATTTCAATTTTGATAGGAGTCTGAATGAATCAAAAGGGATATTAAAAGATGCGATTATCAAACCGCATTCGGTCATTAACTCCAACCGTTCAATTAGTTTAGAAACAAGTGTCATTATATTCGTTCTTTTATCTTTTATCCTTGGAGTGTTCGCATATTTCTCTGTGAAAAACCTTATGGACAATATGTTTGGTGGTTTAGGAAGCTTTTTTGGCAGTTCGATAGGGATTGAGTTTCTTTTCAAGACGATGTTTGGTTGGCTCGTCACGTTTGCGGTTGGCTATTTTACTTTATATTACATGCTATCCTATTTTGGAAACCGAAAAATGGAACATAAATTATTGCTGACGAAATACGTTACAGTAAACATCCCGTTTGTGCTCGTATTTTGTATCGTTTTCGTACTTTTTGGTTTACTTGCTATTGAATACTTTATGATTATGTATGTGTTTGGTCTGATGCTTTTTGGTATGATTCATATTTATCTATTCTTGGTTAATGTGAAGAAACCGAAGTTTGACATGTTCTGGCTCAGCGCAGGCTACCTGCTAGTACTGCTCGTCGCCACGTACCTACTAACTGGAATAGATTTCGGATTTTAATCGGGACATTGGGGTCAGAGCATCTGTCCCAGTGGGACAGATGCTCTGACCCCAATGTCCCTCCCAATGTCCCTCCCAATGTCCCTCCCGCCAATTAAAAAGG
>NZ_JAXHDC010000057.1:0-17488 GCF_037072045.1 Oceanobacillus sp. MO10714A
CTCGAGACTCCTGCAGGAGGAAAGGCATAGGTGAGACCCCGCAGTACGCAAAGCGTACGAGGAGGCTCACCAGCCGCCTGCGGAAAGCGAGAGGTGTCTGGACTGCGAACCTCCAGATGAAAGTTGGACACACTTACGCTGAATGAAAGTGATTAATTGCTATAAGCGTTATGGACTGTGGGTTTTCTAAAAGTCGTAACGGTATATTCCAATTGCGGATCCGAGAGGGCTCTTTTGAATGATCAAGCAAAGGGCTTGTTTTTTAAGACTGGATGCAGTAAGATTCTTAAGGAATTATTTGGCGTAAATCTAAATCAATATAGAATAAATAATAAGGAAGGGAGGAGTTTTTGATGATTTATTTGGATAATAGCGCGACAACAATCCCGGATCCCTCCGTTGTCGAAAGCTACCAGAAAGCATCAGAGAAATTTTTTGCAAATCCATCATCAATCCATCAACTCGGAGGTGCAACAGAAAAACTTCTACAGACAGCAAAACAGCAAGCAGCATCAATCCTGCAAGTTGATGCAAATGAAATTATTTTCACATCAGGTGGGACGGAAGGGAATAATATTGCGATTAAAGGCATTGCTTTAGAACATCAAAATCGCGGAAAACATATTATCACTACAGCGGTCGAACATCCATCTGTTGACGAGGCGTGTCAAAGTCTTGAAACCCTAGGTTTTGAAGTAACGGTTCTCCCAGTGGATGAGGAAGGGCTAGTCGACGTAAAAGATGTGAAAAAAGCGATTCGAGAGGATACGATTCTTGTAAGTATTATGCATGTGAACAATGAACTCGGTACCATCCAACCGATTGAGCAAATAGGAAAGTTATTAAGCAATTATCCTAAATTATATTTCCATGTTGATGCGGTTCAAAGCCTTGGGAAAGTTCCGCTCGATATTCAGAAAGCCCAAATTGACCTTTGCAGTTTTTCCGGGCATAAAATCCACGGTCTAAAAGGGACGGGAATCCTGTATGTAAGGAAGCAAGTCTCGCTTTTCCCGCTTTTCCATGGAGGAGGACAAGAGAACGGCCTTCGCTCCGGAACGGAGAACGTCGCGGGGGGTGTATCGATGGTTCGAGCATTACGCTTGATAAAGGAAAAGCAGCAAAATCAAACGAACCACCTACAAGCGATGCATGACTATTTATGGAATGAGCTAGAAAGTATAGAGGGTGTCCAGATCAATAGCCCTCATAACGGAGCACCACATATTCTTAACGTGTCCGTACCGCGGATTAAACCGGAAGTGATTATTCATATGCTTGGTGAAAAGGAGATTTATATCTCTACAAAATCAGCTTGTTCCTCTAAAGAGAAAGATGAGAGTAAAGTTCTTGCTGCTTGCGGGTTACCGAGGGAGATCACAATCTCTGGATTACGGATCAGCTTGTCCTATAACAATACCGAAGAAGAAATGGAACGTTTTGTTGCTTCTCTAAAAGAAGCAATACATCAATTTAAGGAAGTTTTGAGGTAGATTACAATGCAATATGATCATATATTAATACGTTACGGAGAAATGGCATTAAAAGGAAAGAACATTCGGAGCTTTATCCAAGCACTTCAGGAAAACCTTCAAGTCAAACTGAAAGATTTCCCTAATGTAAAAGTAAAACGAACACAAGGTAGAATGTTTGTCCTCCTAAATGGCCATGAGCCGGAACCGATTATTGAGATTTGCAGAAAAGTATTTGGAATTCACAGCTTATCGCTTGCTCTTAAAGTGGAGAATGATGTGGAGCAGATTAAAGAAGCGGCGCTTGAAGCATTGAAGAAAGCGGACGCTCGTACATTTAAAGTAGCAGCAAAACGAGTTGATAAAAGTTTCCCGCATGGTTCTTTAGAAATGAATCAGATCGTAGGCGGACATCTGTTAGTGAATACAGAAGGTTATACCGTTGATGTTCACGAACCGGATGTGCAGATAAAGGTTGAAATACGTCAGGAAGCGACATACATTACATCGGAAAATATTTCCGGAGCCGGTGGATTGCCTGTAGGAACTGCAGGGAAATCGCTACTGCTCCTCTCAGGGGGGATAGATAGTCCGGTTGCAGGATATCTCGCCATGAAGCGGGGGGTTCAACTTGAAGCCATCCATTTCCATTCTCCTCCTTATACGAGTGAACGAGCAAGACAAAAAGTGCTTGACCTTACGAAGAAGTTAGTTGGTTACGGGAAGTCGATCAAGATCCATATCGTACCATTTACAAAATTACAACAGGAAATTTTCCGTGAAATGCCGGATAGCTATGCGATGACGATCATGCGCCGGATGATGTTCCGAATAGCTGAGGCAGTTTGTGAACAAGAAAACATTCTATCCCTTACGACAGGGGAGAATCTTGGACAAGTTGCGAGTCAAACAATGGAGAGCATGCATGCAATTAATGAAGTAACCAATTATCCAGTTATCCGTCCATTGATTGCGATGGATAAGGCAGAAGTCGTGGACATATCAAAAGAGATTGATACCTATGAGATTTCAATTCTTCCGTATGAAGATTGCTGTACAATTTTTGTACCGAAATCACCAAAGACGAGACCTCGCCGTGATAAAATTAATGCACTGGAAGCGCGCCATGATTTCGGGCCGTCCATTGAAGAAGCAATCGCAGGTATTGAAACGATCTATATTACTGCTAAAAGTGAAGATACAGAGTTTGAAGATTTATTATAATGCAATTTTGAAAGCATGAAATAGCTAGGTATACCTCTGTAAAAATTTAAGAGAAACCGAACATTGCTATCATTTTAGCGTAAGTGCGGCTTCCGACTGTTCGAAGGGAAGAACTAGGGCATTTACCAGGAACTGTTAATTTTAGTTGTGTATGATAATTCTCCAAGTAACACAATCTATAGTTACCGAGGAGGTGAGCTAACATGGCTAACAATAATTCAAATCAATTAGTAGTCCCTGGTGCACAACAAGCATTAGATCAAATGAAATTTGAAATTGCTCAGGAGTTTGGTGTTTCACTTGGTGCAGACACGACTTCCCGTGCTAACGGTTCAGTTGGAGGCGAAATTACAAAACGTCTCGTAACAATAGCACAACAGCAATTTGGCGGTCAATAATTATATAGTTACGTGAAAAACAAGGCCTGTAAAAAGGCAAAAACAGGACGCAATTTCTTGCATGCGTCCTGTTTTTATTAAGGATAAGATTACAAGAATGTCCGTCTTACCCGGTCCCAGAAGGAATTATTTTTTAACTTCACCGTTTTGATGACCGTCTCGTCCATATCAACTTCGAGTGAAGAAATTTTTGTTATTGGATGCGCTTCATTATCTAGACTAATAATCGGATGGTCATTGCCGGTCGGCTGAACATTTAGGGTTAGCTTCCGGTCTTTACTTAGAACAAAGGAAGAGCCTAGTGTACGATATTGATTATTATTTAACGAAGCAACTTCTGAGACTTGATAACTTGAAATGAGTGGATCAATAACTGCACCATAGGCAGATTTATTATATCCCGTACTTCCGGTAGGCGTTGAGACGACTAGTCCATCTCCACGGAATGTCTCAAAATATACATCATCAATCAAAACATCAATGACAATCGTTTTAACAATTGTGGAACGGATACTTACTTCGTTCAAACAATGATACTCCGTTCCATCATTGATTCGTGCTTTAATTACTGGAAATCTGCGAACTTCCAATTCTTCATGCATCAAACTATGTAGCATTTCATCGAAATTATCGAGGTCAAAATCACAATATAGGCCAGATTCCCCGGTCCGCGTAATTCCGACATAGATAGCATCCTGGCGGAAACCGCTTTTTCTTACAGCTTGGAGAAAAGCGCCATCACCACCGACGCTTACAATAATACTTGCGTTATTCGGATGACCTGCAATCTCAAAGCCATTATCCCTGGCAATCTTTCCTAACGCATCTACTTTTGCATCTGTTTCGTCATCTTTTAAATAGAAGAAATATAATTGATTTCGTTGCACCAATGTATGCGCCTCCCGTTCTATCTTCATAATTTTATAATATCATCCGGCAATCGTATAATCCAATTATATTCCGAATGATGATTAAAAAAATAATAATCGAACAAGCTAAAGAGTAATCACTGGAAATGAAAAAGGAAGCATCCTTATGTTCTGGATTATACTATTCTCCTTGCTATTGTTGCTATTTACCCTTTTTTTACTCTTTATCACATGTTCAAAAGTAAATATTGCATTTTCCTATCGATTCGAGTTGGCAGTTGTTCACAAACTCGATCTATTTCTGTCTGTCATGAACATCCGCATCTGGCAGCGAACGATTGACCTGCCTCGTCTAGATCTAAATGACACTACAGAATCGGCTAAGGTCCATTCGTTAGAAATAGTCGATTGGAAACGAATCTTTCCATTTATAAAAAAGATAGAGGTGAAAAAAATTGACTGGGAGACGGGGATAGGTACTGGGGAAGCTCATATTACCGGGATGGTTGCCGGATGGCTTTGGGTAGGACAGGAACTTGTGGTAAAAGTGTTGGAGCGGTATTGCAAGCTCAATTCCGAGCCAATCGTTTCCGTACAAACCAATTATCAAGGAGAAGGGTTATATTCACGACTCGACTGTATTTTCCGATTGCGCTTACACACCTTTTTAAAAATTTATCGGGTGATCAATAATCAAAAGTAAATAATTTGGAGGGACTTGTTATGGAAGAACATCCAATTCAGGGTTTAATGACGACGGCAATGGAAAGCCTGCAATCTTTAGTGGAAACAAATACAATCATCGGAGATTCAATTGAAACACCTGACGGGAGTACAATTATCCCTGTATCGAAAGTAGGATTTGGCTTTGCGGCTGGAGGAAGTGAATTTAGTCCCCAGTCGACAGAAGGGGATGCAACACTACCGTTTGGTGGCGGAAGTGGTGGAGGAGTTTCCCTAACTCCGATCGCCTTTCTTGTTGTGAAGAATGATGAGATAAAAATGGTGCGTCTCGATCAACATACACAGCTTTATGAAAAGTTCCTCGAAATGACACCGCAAGTCATCGACAAGGTAGAAAAAATCATGAAAGATAAGGGATCTAAAAAAGATAAAAAGGAAAAAGTGAAAAAGACCAATCCGCTAAATTTTGACATATAAAACGAAAATCCATTCCGTGGGTTTCTTTTGCTATCCTGGGGTTGAATGATCAGGGTGCTAGCGTCCGTTATCTCCAGCCTAATTGTATTTGAAACTATTTGGGAGCGGGAGGTTAACGGACGGTTGCACCATGGAAAGGAATGAAAACGGTAACGACAATCTTTATCGCTTTTTCCCAAGTGAAAGATTGGACAAGCGAACGAGGATTATTCATAATAGAGACAAGAGAACTAAATTGGGAGGAAGGATAATAGTGAAGCAAATTACATTCCATAATGATCCAGTAACTTTATTAGGAACAGAAGTGAAAGTTGGGGACGAGGCACCAGACTTTACAGTTCTAGCTAATGATTTGAAAGAAGTTTCCTTAGATGATTATAAAGGGAAAATCAAATTGATAAGTGTAGTGCCTTCCATTGATACAGGAGTATGCTCCGATCAGACGAAACGATTTAATGAAGAAGCGTCTAAGCTTGATAATGTACATGTGTTAACGATTAGCATGGACTTACCTTTCGCTCAAACACGCTGGTGCGCTGCTGAAGGTGTTAAGAACTTGGACACATTATCTGATCATCGAGATGCTGACTTCGGTGAGAAGTACGGTGTCTTGATTAAAGAACTGCGTTTACTAGCAAGATCAATCTTTGTTGTCAATTCAAACGACAAAGTGACCTATGTAGAATATGTTGATGAAGTTTCAAACCATCCTGACTATGACGCTGCTTTAGAAGCTGTGAAACAAGCGAATTAATCGATATCTCTCTCTGGCGGGAGCCCGAGAGAGATTTTTCGTGTGAAATATATACTATACATGTATGGAGGAAGGGAATGGAAAAGTCAGCCGTAGAGAAACTCTTTGAATGGTTCGGCGAGACAACCGAAATCATTCAAGCTCATGTGGATGAGCCGTATTTGAATAGTCTCACTGAAACAATGGATACTATTTTTTATGAAACGCCGCATGAAGATTTTGATGATATTTTACGTAAAAAGTTGGACAAGAAAATAGATGAATTCAAGCATATCAATCATTCCAAGCAAGATTTGAAAAAAGCAATCCAGCTTACAATCTTGAACGGAATGAAAGGATCGGTTCAGGAGCAACATGTGATGACCCCAGAATCCATCGGTATGATTGTCGCTTATTTGGCAAGTCAATTGATGAAGAACAAAGAGAAAATTCGTCTCTTTGATCCGGCAAGTGGTATAGGGAATATGCTCCTTACCGTCATGGAACAATTAGAGCAAGAGTTGAAAGTTTATGCTAGTGAAGTGGATCCGACGCTTATTCAGCTTGCAGTGGGCAGCGCAAATCTTCTCCAGCAGGAAGTTGAATTTTTCCATCAGGACAGCCTCGCACCATTAATCCTCGATCCAGTTGATTTGATCGTTGCTGATCTCCCGGTTGGATTTTATCCAGATGATATCCGGGCAGGAGATTATGAGTTAAAAGCGGAAGAAGGGCATTCCTATGCTCATCATTTATTCATTGAGCAAAGTATGAAATATACGAAAGAAGCTGGATATCTTATTTTTGTTGTGCCTGATTTCATATTTGAGAGTGATCAATCCGAACAATTGAACCGCTATTTGAAAGAGCATGCACATATTGTCGGTTTTCTCCGTTTACCGGAATCAAGTTTCAAATCATCACGGAATGTAAAAAGCATTTTAGTTCTTCAGAAAAAAGGGGTAAAGACTAATAGTCCGAAGCAGCCGTTATTAGTACAGCTGCCGTCGTTAACCAGTCATAATGCCATGGCAGACATACTTGGACAAATAAATCGTTGGTTTCAAACTTATAAAAATTAAACTTTATATGGTGGAGTGATGGTATGAAAAACGTATTGGCTATTAACGCTGGAAGCTCATCTCTTAAATTTCAATTGATTGAGATGCCTGAAGAAAAAGTATCTGCAATAGGAGTTGTCGAAAGAATCGGCTTGCCTGATTCTATTTTCCAAATAGAAGCCAATGGAAAAAAAGACAAAACGGTTCAAGATATTGCAAATCACGAAGTTGCAGTTAAAATGCTTTTAGAAGCGCTCATCAAAAAAGGAGTTATCCAATCATACGAAGAAATCGATGCGGTCGGACACCGTGTTGTGCATGGCGGAGAATACTTTAGTGATTCTGTACTTATTACAGATGAAGTGATTGAAACAATTGAAAAGGTATCTGAACTTGCACCACTGCATAACCCGGCGAATTTAACCGGGATCCGTGCATTTAAGGAAATCTTACCAAATGTGCCGATGGTTGCTGTATTTGATACGGCCTTCCATCAAACAATGCCGAAATCATCTTATTTATATAGCTTGCCGGAGAATTATTATACAGATTACGGCATCCGTAAATATGGATTCCATGGCACATCCCATAAATATGTTTCTGAACGGGCAGCAGAATTAATCGGTGCACCACTTGAAAGCTTGCGGTTAATCTCTTGCCATATCGGTAATGGAGCGAGTGTTACTGCAATCCAAGGTGGAGAGTCGATTGATACATCAATGGGATTCACGCCACTGGCAGGTGTGACAATGGGAACCCGCTCAGGAGATATTGATCCTGCATTGATCCCATATATTATGGAAAAAACCGGGAAATCAGCGGATGAAGTGATTAATGTTTTAAATAAAGAAAGTGGAATGCTAGCATTATCCGGCTTCTCCAGTGACTTACGTGATATTGAGGAGCAGTCAGAGACAAATGAACGAGCAGCACTTGCGCTTACCGTTTTTGCGGAACGTATCCACAAATATCTTGGTTCATATGCTGCGAAAATGTCTGGTGTCGACGCGATCATCTTTACAGCAGGAGTCGGGGAAAACAGTGATACAATCAGAGAGAAGATCTTAACAGGACTTGAATTCATGGGTGTTTACTGGGATCCAAAGCGGAATGATGTGCGTGGTAAAGAACAGTTCATCAACTACCCGCATTCCCCGGTAAAAGTAATCGTAATACCGACGAACGAAGAAGTAATGATTGCCCGCGATACAATCAGATTAAGCAGTAACTAAAAAAAAGGGACGAGAGGATGTAAAAATCCTTTCGTCCTATTTTTTACGTCTAAGAAATTATAGAATGAAAATACTGTTTTTGTTTCTTTTGTTTTTTTAAATTACCTAATCACTAATACGTCACATTTTGCATGTCTTGTGATGCTTTCTGAAACGCTACCGATGAGGAAACGTTCGACCGCGTTCATTCCTGTAGCGCCGCAGATGATTAAATCTGCTTTGAAATTCTCTGCAATATCACGCGGGACTTTTACTTTTGGAGAGCCGTATTCGATACATCTTACTAAATCAGTAAGCCCTTCATTTCTCGCTGTTTCAATGTAATTATCCAATAATTCCTTCGCATATTCCTCAGCACGCTCAGAAAGTGTACGGTCATATGCCTCAGCTGTTGCAAAAGTGCGGGAATCGATAACGTGTGCGATAACAAGGCGTGCATCATTGTTTTTAGCGATTTTGATTGCTTTCTTGAATGCTTTCTCAGCAGCTTCAGAACCATCTACAGCGATTACAATATTTTGATATTTCATAGTTATCTCTCCTCTCTACTTTAATTATATACCCTTTCTCGTAACGAAACAATCAATAATTGCCAATAAAAATTACAACATTGTAACATTCTTTTGGGCAAGCTAGCAGTAAGGAGGTGATCTTTTTGGATAAAAAAAATAAACATCCGAAGCTGTACACCGATCCAAAAGGTATCGAAACGGTCAAGAACCAGTTGAATGAAAGTTACCAAAGTGGTGTCATCGAAGACCAGCTTGAAAACAATCGGGGAATACACCATTTCAATAATAAAAGCAGATAAGCATGGATAAATTAATTTAAAACTAAACGAAAATGACTGTGATATAACTATTCTAGCAAGGATTAAATCCCTAACCAGCCCCGTATATTCTCGGCGCGATGTATGAATTTGGTTTGGATTACTTTTCTAGGAGGTTTTGCCGCAGTCATTTTCAAATTATTTTCTGTCTGTTTGATTATGTTAATACTTTAAAACAATCTTTTTGATACAATTAAATTGTATTGAATAAGCTTACGCAGGAGGTTGCGGGGAATGAGAATCGGTATACCGAAAGAAGTACTTAATAATGAAAACAGAGTCGCTATGGCACCATCCGGCGTCTATTCCTTAATTCAGGCAGGACACCAAGTATTTATTCAACAAGGTGCAGGAGAAGGTTCAAGCTTCACGGATGAAGCTTACAAAGAAGTAGGAGCAGTAATTGTTAATACTGCGGAAGAGGCTTGGACACAGGACATGGTGCTCAAGGTAAAAGAACCCCAAGAAAATGAATTTCAATACTTCCGTGAAGGACTCATTTTATTTACTTACTTACATTTAGCAAATGAACCTGAATTAACAAAAGCACTTACAGAGAAGAAAGTGACCGCGCTCGCATATGAAACTGTACAGCTCTCAAATGGTTCCTTGCCATTACTTACTCCGATGAGTGAAGTTGCTGGACGAATGGTTACCCAAGTCGGGATGCAATTCTTAGAAAAAATTAAAGGCGGAAAAGGGATTCTCCTTTCCGGGATTCCTGGAGTTGCTCGAGGAAAAGTTGCAATTATCGGTGGTGGGGTAGTGGGTACGAATGCTGCTAAAATTGCGACTGGCTTAGGTGCAAAAGTTACAATTATTGATTTAAACCCGGATCGATTACGCCAACTGGATGATATTTTTGGAAATTCCATTACGACCTTAATTTCCAATCCACATAATATCCAAGAAGCAGTGAAAGAAGCAGATCTGGTCATTGGCTCCGTACTTATTCCAGGTGCAAAAGCTCCGGTTCTTGTCACAGAGCAAATGGTGAAGGAAATGACACCGGGTTCGGTCATGGTTGACGTTGCAATTGATCAAGGTGGGAACTTTGAAACGAGTGACCGGATCACGACACATGACGCCCCAACCTTTGTAAAACATGGAGTCGTTCATTATACAGTTGCAAACATGCCAGGAGCTGTTCCGCAAACAGCGACAGTAGGTCTTACGAACGCGACTTCGCCCTATGTACTGCAGATTGCCAATAAAGGATACAAACAAGCGGTGCAGGATAATGAAGCTCTTCGTAGGGGAGTAAACACACTCGGCGGCTATATCACGCACGAAGCTGTTGCCAAAGCCCATGGTATGGAATATAAAGATGTTCAAGAGGTTTTAGATAATTAAAGAAAAAGCACTGGATCCCCCAGTGCTTTTTCTTTAATCGATAATCTGTAAATTTTTCGGGTATGCTGTTAATATCTCGGCACCGTTTTTCGTCATGAACATCATATCTTCAATACGAACACCGCCAGTACCTGGAATATAGATTCCTGGTTCGATGGTGAAGCACATTCCTTCTCTCAAAGCGAGCGTATTATCACTGCTCATCGAAGGATATTCATGGACTTCAATTCCGAGTCCGTGACCAACCCGGTGATTGAAATATTTACCGTATCCTTTCGATTCAATATATTCACGTGCCACTTGATCGACTTTATTTACTGGCGTCCCGAGCTTCGAAGCTTCAATAGCTTTTTCATTTGCTTGGAGTACTGTCTGATAAATTTCTTCTTGTTCCGGTGTAACGGATTTATAGGCAACCGTACGTGTAATGTCTGAACAATATCCATCAAAAATAACGCCGAGGTCGAATAAAACCATGTCACCTGCAGTTATTTTCTTTTGGCCAGGTGTTCCGTGAGGGGAAGCGGTTTTCGCACCGGAGAGGCATGTCGTAGTAAATGACATCTCCTGGATACCTTGCTTTTTCATTTCATATTCAATCAAAGCGATGATATCCAGTTCCGTAGCACCCTCTGTAATAGCTTCTACTCCCGTTTTAATGGCGAGATCGGCATATTGTGCAGCTTGCTTCAACAGTGTATATTCTTTTTTACTTTTAATAACCCGAATATCGGCAAGTATGTTTTCCAAATCGAAGAATTCTACATTTTGGAAGCAAGACGTTAGATTATTGTATCGTTCCAACGTGAAATGGTTATGTTCGATGGCCATCGATGCCGGTAATTTTTCCTGGCCGCGGAGGAAATCATTTAATAACTGCCAAGGGTTTTCATGGTCATGATAACCGATGATCGTATCGTTCCAGCCAGCAGCTTTTGCGTCTTCTACTTCCATGGCAGGAACAACGATAATTGGGTCAATTGTTTCACTGACATATACTGCAATGACCCGCTCATGGGGATCCGTATAATAATTGCTTAAATAATAGAAGTTAGCTGTAGAAGTTACCAAAGCACTATCAAAGTTATTCCGTTTTAGTTCTTTTATCAATTCTTCTATGCGTGTATTCAAGTAAATCACCTCAAGTAATATATAGTACTTTCTAGTATAGCACTCTGAATTATTTTTAGCATTTTATATTTTTCTTGAAACCTTTTTTATTCCAAACTCGTATTAATAAGCAAACAGTTCCAGATGGATGTTGACCCAATTTGTCTATTCAATTTTAACAATATTTCAAGGAGGAGATTACATGTTTCAATTTTTTAAGCGAATGAAGACGGTAGTAAGTTCAGAACTGAATGCGATGATTGACCGGGCAGAGGATCCGGTTAAAATGCTCGATCAGTTCCTGCGTGATATGGGCGAAGATATCAGAGAAGCAGAGCAAGCTGTTGCCAAGCAGATTGCGAACGAAAAGATGCTAAAGCGGAAAGTAAATGATACACAAGCATTAGTGGACCGTCGTCAGGAACAAGCGGAAAAAGCAGTAGAAGCGGGGAATGACGATTTGGCCCGCCGTGCACTTCAGGATAGACGGGAGCATGAAGGAACACTCGCAACGCTCACGGAGTCTTGGGAAAAAGCCCAAGCAGATGTAGAGTCTCTACGTGATAAGCTTGACGAAATGAAGCGGGAATATAATGAAATGCGATTGAAGAAGGATTCCCTGAAAGCCCGTGCAGAATCTGCGAAAACAAGAACAAAAATGAACCGTACAATGTCATCCATCAGCAGTGATGATTCCCGTCGAGGTTTTGAACGTATGGAAGAGAAAGTATTACGTTTCGAAGCGGAAGCAGAAACGTCTGAAGACCTTTCTCAAGCAAGCCGTACATTGGATGATGATTTCAGGGATTTAGTAACGAATGATGTAGATGATGAACTTGCAGCGCTGAAGCAGAAAATGGGTAAGGGCGACAGCGAAAAAGGTGAATAAGGAATAGAAGGCACCGTTTAATGCGGTGCTTTTCTTATGGATAACTTGTTATCGCTTAACATTCTTTAGACAGTATGTTTTAATTTTAGTATAGATAGAATTTTTTCTAAAAGGGAGAGATAGTAAATGAAAGTATCTTATCATGGTCATTCCGTTGTTAAAGTCGAAACTGGAAAACATACACTATTAATCGATCCATTTATTACGGGAAATGAAGCTTGTGACTTAGATCCAAATACTGTAGAAGCAGATGCTATTTTACTAACTCACGCGCATAACGATCATGTAGGGGACACGCTTGAAATTGCAAAACGGACGGGAGCGTTAGTCGTTGCCCCGAATGAACTCGCCGTATACTTAGGGACAAAAGGAATCGAAACCCATCCTATGCATATCGGTGGATCCCGGGAATTTGACTTCGGTAAGGTGAAATTTACGCAAGCATTCCACGGTTCGTCTTACACTGACAATGATGGTTCTATCATTTATGGCGGAATGCCAGGAGGAATTCTATTCACCGCAAACGGGAAAACAATTTATCATGTTGGAGATACAGCGCTATTTACCGATTTGAAGATGTATGGTGAAATGAATGATATTGAAGTTGCATTTATTCCAATCGGTGATAACTTTACGATGGGGCCGGAGGATGCACTTATTGCAGCGGATTGGATCAATGCAAAAGTAAGTGTGCCAGTCCATTACAATACGTTCCCGGTGATTGAACAAGACGCGGACGCTTGGGCAAGCAAGGTGAACACTGGAGAAGGACGAGCCTTGAAGGTTGGAGAGTCTATAGAACTATAAACTTCTGAAAAATAGTAAACATAAAGACTATATAAATGCTCAGCATGCGTTTATATAGTCTTTTTTTATCACGCATTAACGATCTACAATACCCCCGCCTCTAAACAGGAGGTAAGCCTAACATGTGAAGGTGGGGGATATATAGTCCGCAAATCCCTGATTCTGTTCAACTAACATTCAGTGGCGGAGGTAAGGAAACCCCCACTGAATGAAGTTTCACTTTATGTTTTTTGCTAAATTTACTAATTAAGCTAACTATTTCTATGGATTGGTGCTATAATCACAGGCATAAAGGTTTATTTTTTTTATGATTTAGGGGAGTGCACATAATGGAGTTATTCTTATCAATTATATTTTTTCTGTTTGGTGCGACTTTCGGGTCGTTTTTTAATGTGGTAGGGATTCGCTCACCAAAAAGTGAAACGTTCGTTAATGATCGGTCTTACTGTCCGAAATGTAAGAAAACCTTGACGTGGTATGAACTAATCCCAATTATATCTTACCTATTACAACGAGGGAAATGCCGAAATTGTAATGAAAAGATATCCGTAATTTATCCTGTTGTAGAGAGTCTTACTGGTGCTCTGTTTGTACTTAGTTACCTAACGATAGGATGGAACGCTGAGCTTGTAACCGCACTGTTACTCGTCTCGATGCTGATGATTATCTTCGTCTCAGATATCCATTATATGATCATTCAAAATAAAATTTTGTTGTTTTTTCTTCCGCTGTTTATTATTTTGCGCTTTATTGTGCCACTCGACCCTTGGTGGTCACCGATTGCAGGAGCAGTTGTTGCTAGTGTACTCCTAGCATTGATTATTTTAGTTAGCAGGGGCGGAATGGGAGCAGGGGATATGAAGTTATTTGGGGTACTCGGGATTGTTTTAGGCTTACATAATGTGCTGCTCGCTTTCTTTTTAGCCTGTCTGATTGGAGCGATCGTTGGAAGTTTATTGATCGCTTTAAAGATTGTAAAGCGAAAACAACCGATTCCTTTTGGACCTTATATTGTGGTGGGAGCTTTGATTGCTTATTTTTATGGGGAAGAAATTATTCAACTATATACCAGCTTTTTCTAGTAGATGGATCCCTATAACAAGTGCATTCATAAAATATACTAAATTCTTGCTTCTGTTCTTTTAAATACTTAAACCTCATAAACTAATAGCAACGAAAGGAGGGGCCACACATGAAAAACCAACCAATCCTCCGACTTCTGCTTGCTGGTTTCATGCTTTATTTTGCCTGGCCGAAAATCCCACAAGCGACATCAACCCTTGAGATGACTTATTGGGCGATGTGGCTGTTGTTCTTTCTTGCAGTAGTTGGAGCTAATTTTGCAAATCTTTTACAAATGATACAACCACCGGTAATGGAACAGACTGTAGAGGAAAACAAAGTTCGTGACAAACATTGAGTTATTACGCCTTAAACTGTATAATTGAATTAAAACTTTGGTATAGTACAGATGAGGCGGTGTTAACAATGGCTACAAAGCACGAAATGATTTTACAACACATTTTATCGTTGGAAGTTGGCCAGAAAATCTCCGTACGTCAAATAGCGAAAGATTTGGATGTTAGTGATGGAACCGCATATCGGGCAATTAAAGAAGCGGAAAATCAAGGACTCGTAAGCACAATTGAGCGGGTAGGAACTATCCGTATTGAAAAGAAGAGAAAAGAAAATTTCGAGCGACTGACGTTTGCAGAGGTTGTTAATATAATTGATGGACAAGTTTTAGGGGGCAGGGAAGGGCTGCATAAAACACTTAGTAAGTTTATAATCGGTGCCATGCAGCTCGAGGACATGATGCGTTATACCGACGCAGGTTCCTTACTTATTATCGGGAACCGAGTGGAAGCGCATTATAGTGCGCTAAAAGCTGGAGCAGCTGTATTAATAACTGGAGGATTTGATACAGACGAGAAAAATAAAAGGCTTGCGGATGAAACGGATTTACCAATCATCTCAACAAGCTATGATACGTTTACCGTAGCATCGATGATCAACCGAGCAATATATGACCAGCTCATTAAGAAAGAAATTATTTTTGTTGGTGATATTGCGACACCTTTGGAAGAAACATTTTATCTTAAAACGAGTGACAAAGTGAAAGATTGGTATAAGCTGAATAAAGAGTCAACGCATACACGTTTCCCTGTCATTGATAGCAAAAAGCAAGTTGTTGGTATGGTTTCGTCTAAAGATATTGTTGGACAAGACGAGAACTTGGGGATTAATAAATTGATGAGCAAGAAACCCCATGTTGTCCAGCCCAAGACATCGCTTGCTTCAGCATCCCATACGATGGTCTGGGAAGGAATTGAGCTATTGCCTGTAGTGGATGAATCAAGGGAGTTGACCGGTGTTGTATCACGGCAGGATGTGTTAAAAGCGATGCAGCAGATTCAGCGGCAGCCGCAAGTTGGGGAGACGATCAGTGATATTATTAATAGTAATATCGTCGCTAGTGAAGATAATCCCCATGTGTTTATTTCAAAAGTTGTTCCACAGATGACGAATCATCTCGGTACATTGGGGCACGGTGTATTTACCGCTCTAATTATTGAAGCGAGCAGCCGGCTATTGATGGATACTCGGAAAGCAGATCTTACCATTGAGAATATTACGGTTTACTTTACCAAACCGGTACAAATCGATAGTGATTTAAGTATCCACCCAAAAATCCTTGAAATCGGCCGATTGTATGCGAAGATTGATGTCGAGGTATATGATGATCGTATATTGATTGGTAAAGGGCTTTTGATGGCTCAACTCATCAGTCGATAAAACAATTCCGCAAGAAGCTTACGCAAGCAGTAAGCCATTTGGGCTATGCCAGGTGCAGATTGGACGTGGCTAGTACAGGCAACTTTAGTTAACCATAGCACCTTAATTATATAAATTCCTGAATGAAAAATGCACCCACTTGTTGGGTGCACTTTTCATTCAGATGGATGGAGTCTGCGATATTCATTCTTGTAATGTTTCGATTCGTTATATCCACGGACTATTTGCATACCGCCCAAGATGGCGAAGACGATTCCGATGATTATGGAAAGTACACTTTCGTAAAAGAAATATTGGTTGATACCGAAAAGAAGAATGAACGCACCGAGACAGAGGCGGGATCTTCCATTAAAATATTTCTGCGTTAAGATATCTTTGCTTTTCACAATTGCAACCTTATAATAAACATATAAGACAATGGAAATAACAATACCGATAGGGAATATAATCATTCAATCTCTCCTATATATGCATTCTATGAAACCATACATTGCGATCACAAGTCTATTTTAACTTGTTTTCATTTATAATGCCAGTTCGTTCCGATTAAAAGAGAGAAGAATGCTTAATAAGATGATTATTTTCTAAAATAAGATTGGAGCTGTAGTATGGAGAAGCAAGCAATTATTAAAGAAATTAAACAAAATGACACGATAATTATCCACCGGCATGTTCGACCGGATCCGGATGCTTTAGGTTCGCAGGCGGGGTTGAAAGAAATCATTCAATCTTCTTTCCCGGAGAAAGAGGTTTATATCGTCGGGGAAAATGATCCTGAATTCGACTATCTTGTGAAAATGGATACTGTTCTTGATGCGACATATGAAGGGGCACTTGTTATTGTTTGTGACACAGCGAATACACCGCGAGTTGATGACGGGCGGTACGTGAAAGGGGAAAAAATAATAAAAATCGATCATCATCCGAATGTTGACCATTATGGTGATATTCAGTGGGTAGATACAACAGCAAGTTCAACGAGTGAGATGATTTATGCGTTATACGAAGCAGGGAAAGAGGAAGGGCTTGTTTTAAATGATGAAGGAGCGCGACTTCTGTATGCAGGGATTGTCGGAGATACGGGCAGATTCCTTTTTCCAAGTACGACGAAGAAAACATTTCAATATGCTGCGGAACTCGTGACGTATCATTTCGATCGTTTGGAATTATATGAGAATCTCTATAGTGTAGAGACGCATATTCTCCGCTTGAAAGGATATATTTTAAAGGAATTTGAAATGTATGATTCAGGCCTTTGTGCAGTGAAATTAACGAAGGAGTTGCTTGAAGCGTTCCAAGTTTCACCAGATGAGACTGGGCAGCTTGTTCAAGTCTTTGGAGATGTAAAAGGGATTAAAGCATGGGTCATTTTTGTTGAAGAAGATGAATTGATTCGGATTCGTCTCCGTTCGAAAGGACCGATCATTAATGATATCGCAGCTAAGTATGAAGGTGGAGGGCATCCGATGGCGTCTGGTGCAACCATTTACAATTGGGAAGATGCTGATCGGGTCATCCATGATCTAGATGAAGCTTGTAAAAATTATCCGAAGT
>NZ_JAXHDC010000058.1:0-16026 GCF_037072045.1 Oceanobacillus sp. MO10714A
GTAAACACAAAAAAACAGAGTAAGCCCGAACTGAGGAAAATAAAAATAGAAACGACAAATAACCGTGAATCTGAGATATTTTAAACGTAAGCGTAAAATAGTTCCCACATTTTCACTGTAGTTCATTCATGTGATAATCTTCATAGAAAATGATTTGGAGGTTATGCGATGACACGTACTGAAAAAAGAATAGAATGGAAAGCGAGAATCGATGCTTGGAAAGCTAGTAGGTTAAGTGCAGCCGCATGGTGCCGGGAACAAGATGTTAATCCGTCCCAAATGTACTATTGGATTCGAAGCTTGAACGATAACAAAGCTGATCACCCTACATCAGAAACGCAATGGCTGACTGTCGACATGAAAGAAGAACCATTAAACTTTCATTCCGGCGATCCCGTACTAATTCATATTGACTCCATGTCTATCGAGGTCCGACAAGGAACTGATATGGAATTATTATCCAATGTTATGGATTTACTACGGAATCGATGCTAGCAAACTCTCATTTTGAACGCGTTTATTTAGCGCGCGGCAGTACAGATCTACGTAAGTCCATTGATGGACTCGCAGTCATTGTGCAAGAATGTTTCGAACTCGATCCTTTTTCTCCTTGCTTATTCGTTTTCTGTAACCGAAAGCGAGACAAACTGAAAATCCTCCAGTGGGAACACAATGGTTTCTGGCTTCATTACCGTCGGCTTGAAAAAGGAACATTCCACTGGCCATCGAGTGAAAAGGATATGGCAGCACCCGTGGATATCAGCCCTCGCCAACTCCGTTGGCTATTGGATGGTTTACTGAGTATTGCGGACGATTTTTACCAGCTGTGCGGTTCTTTTTACCATGCTTTGCGATGAAATGTACCAGTCTTTGCGGAAGAGTTTACCAATGATTACGAAAGACATAGCATAGCCCTCTTTTTCCCATGTTTTTAAACACTCAGGACACAATTTCAATCCACCATTGCCGAATGAAAAACCAGTATACACGCTCTAGTATTTAGCAACAATACCACCACCCTTGACCTTGTTTGTGTCCGTGGTAGTGGATTTGATGGCGAATGGCAGAAATAAAGCCTTTACGGCTCATTCGCATCAATAGCTTACCACGGACAATCACTTCTAAGTTCCGCTGGCGGGGCCCCGACCCCTTCCAGCGATCACTAAGAAGTGGCACGGCGGTCAAGGGCAAGCAGCTAAAGCTGTGGTTAAAATAGTGTTTTATTCAAGTGAGTGTACTGGTTCATTCTTTTATCACAATAGAATTAAAAAATTGCACAACTGTGTTAATCCGATGTTGTTACCGGAATAAAGGGGAGCTAATGGTAATCGGTTCCGCAAAGTATGGTAAACTCCTCCGCAAACATTGGTAAAAAGAACTGCAAAGGTGGTACAAATTGAATGCAATAATCAGTTTACCAATTAATCAGAAAAAGGCACACCCAGAAGTAAAAGCACGAACCATTCTATAATATATTAATGAAAATATGGGATCCGACTAGTCAAGACGGGTTCCATTTTGTATACTTACTTTATGGAGAAAACGATGGAAAAATCAAAAGAAACAATTGAATATTACATCGAGCGTACGGAAAAATTAGAATTGGAAAAAGAAGAGTTGGAAGCAAAATTAAAATGGTACGAGGAGCAATTTAAGTTAAGCCAACAACGTCAATTTGGATCTTCAAGTGAGAAAACAAATCCAGATCAACTCTCCCTTTTCAATGAAGCCGAAGACACAGCCAACCCAACGTTGGAAGAACCGACGTTTGAAACTGTTACATATAAACGCAAGAAGAGCAAAGGTCAGCGTGACCAGCAACTTGAAAACCTGCCGAAGGAGACGATTGAATATCAGCTCCCTGTCGAGGAACAGGTCTGTTTGTGTTGCCACGGCAAGCTACATGAAATGAGCACGGAAGTGCGTAGAGAATTAAAAATCATTCCTGCCGAGGTTAAAGTGGTGGAACATGTACAAAAAGTATATAGTTGTCGTCACTGTGAACAAAACGAAATTAGTACGCCTATCGTGACTGCACCGATGCCCAAACCAGCTTTTCCAGGAAGCTTAGCCTCGCCAACTGCGGTAGCATTTATTATGTCCCAAAAATACGTGGAAGGATTACCTCTATATCGCCAAGAAAAGTACTTTGAGCGATTTGGATTATCCATTTCACGTCAGACAATGGCTAATTGGATGGTACAAGGTGCAAGTACTTGGCTAGAACCAATCTACAATGCGATGCATACCAAATTATTGGAACTAGACGCATTGCATGCGGATGAGACCACTTTACAAGTTTTGCGGGAATCAGAACGTGCCGCAACCTCGAAGTCCTACATGTGGTTGTATCGTTCAGGACATACGGATATCCCAATTGTACTGTACGATTATCAACAAACCCGTGCAAGCAAACATCCACGTCGATTTTTAGAAGGATTCACGGGATATCTGCATGTCGATGGATATGCAGGATATAACGGTATTCCCCATTTAAAGTTGGTTGGATGTTGGGCTCACGCCCGCCGCAAATTTACAGATGCATTAAAAGCACTTCCTGAATCTGCGAGTAATTCTGCAGTCAAGGCTAAAGAAGGTTTGGAGTTCTGTAACGAACTCTTTAAAATAGAACGCAAATTAAAGGACATTAGTCCGGATGAGCGTTATAAACAGCGTTTAGAACACAGCCAACCCGTTTTGGAGGCTTTTTCAGCATGGCTTCAAGAACAAACTCCACGAGTAGTGCCAAAAAGCGCACTGGGACAAGCCATTAAATATTGCCGTAACCAATGGGGACGTTTAGATGCTTTTTTAAAGGACGGTCGTTTAGAAATAGATAACAACCGTGCGGAAAGATCAATTAAACCGTTTGTGATTGGAAGAAAGAACTGGATTTTTAGCAATACCGCAAAGGGAGCCAAGTCCAGCGCAATCATTTACAGTATAGTGGAAACGGCGAAGGAAAACGCATTGAACCCATTTAATTACCTTAAATATTTATTTGAAGAGCTGCCAAATATGGATATGGCTGATAAAGAGAAATTAAATCAATTCCTTCCTTGGTCAACAACAATCCCAGTGAAATGTCGCATTCCTATTAAAGCTAAATAAAGCATACACCAAAGCCCACCTCAAAAAATAGGTGGGCTTTATTTGACGCTTACGTCGCAGGCGTAGATTCTTCTTTTTCAGGATGGAGTGTTACGGGGACGATGATTAGTTCTTCGTGTGGCATAGAAAAGCACCTCCTTCAATTGATATTTCTATCTTAGCAAGAGGTGCTCCATTTTTGTATGCGTTGTTTGATTACGGGTTTACGTTGTGCCATCTTTTTGGTCCACCTGAGACAAGAAAATGATCCAGCTATGACCAAGGTGATCCACTTGCTTAGAAACAACACTATCTTAACCACAGCTTTAGCTGCTTGCCCTTTACCGCTGTGCCAATTCTTAGTGAGCGCTGGAAGGGGGGCGGGGCTCCGCCAGCGGAACTTAGAAGTGATTGTCCGTGGTACGCTCTGATGCGGATGGAGCTCTAAAGGCTGGTTTTTCGCCATCCGCTATCAATACCCACTACCACGCACACAAACAAAGTCAAGGATGGTGGGGATGTTGCTATATATATAGGATTAAACTTACTGGAACTGTCTTGGCAACGGTGGATCAAAATTGTGTATTAAGTGGAACAAAAAGATGCCAGAGATAGACCTAACCTATTTCCTTCTTCAGTTAAATCAAAAAAACAAATAATCTGAGTGCCAAAGCTACCAAAAGAAAAGAAAAAAGGAATTTGTATAAACAAGGTATTTTAGGGGACTTTATAAACTCCGAAAAATCCTTTTCTTCAAAGAATAATTGATTAGTATAAAATTCTTTTATTTTTTGATATTCTGCCTTATTTTCAGCCATTTCTTTTACAAAAATTAACCAAATGATTACTAAAGAGAGGATAAATATAACTAAAAATAAGATCCCTTTCTCTGTTGTGGAGAAAAATAACTTATTTAATAAATTATCACTTTCCTTTTTTCGCACTTCGCCATATATGAATAAAGCTATAGAAGAACCCCAACCAAGAAATTTTAGATGCAATGATTGATAACTTTTTTGTTTCCGTTCGCTTAACTTGAGAAAATCATCTTTCAACATATTTACCTGTGTAAAGTATTTATCTGTCTCTTCTTTAATAATTCGATTAAAAGCTGATTTTGCCTTATACAAGTCGCCTTCTGATAAATCAAACGATTTTTTCCTAACAATAATTTCCCGTATTATTTTTAATCTTGTTCGCAAGTTTTCTTTACTATTGACAATCCAAGAATAAGTTTTTACTAAATTAAAAGCCTGAAACTCATCAAATGATATTTTTTTAGTAGTAGTTTCTTTTTCTTCCATTTCAACTTTAAAAGTAAAATGGTTATCCTCATATTCTGTAATGTTAGATAAAAATAATAAAATATAAAGATATTGAATGAATTCAACTTTCTTAGACTTATTGTATTCTTCAAAATGTTTAACAGAAATGCTCAAGTCCTGTTTCTGTAGTCCATTAATATTATTCTCTGCAATAACTTGATCAAATAACTCAACCTCTTTACTAAAATTATTTAACTTTTCAAACTGATTATTTTTATAAATTAATAAATTACTGTCAAATCTCTTTACTTTAAATTTATCAATAATCTTTGAAAACCGACTACACTCATTTATATACTTTTCTTCTAAAAATAGTAGATTAGGATGATTAAATAGTTCATTCTCTTCAGTAAAACTATCCAAAATTTCTGGGTATCCATCATCAAATTGAAAAGAGGTATTTATAAAGCTCCCTTTAATTTCCACTTTTTAACTCCCTAGGTAACTTACTGATAAAATCATCATCAACTGATAATATTATCTTTCCATCTTTATACTCTATTCCTTGCCTTCTAAATAGTTTGACATAGTTTTCTGTCTGTATTTTAGTTTCATCAGATACATAAATAGTTTTGTTGTAATCTTCCTTTATTGCTCTTTTTGATATTAAAAATTCTGTATCCAATTTTTTAGATTTGTCTGAGTAGATTTCGTTTAAATTTACTTGTTCAATTAATTTTTCACTTCGTAAAATATCAGCCAAATTCAATTTATCAAACGAGTCTGTCTGGAAAATAAAATCTTCTGTTTTATTTTTGATTTCTTGAAAATTATCTTTTACTTTCAGTTCCTGTGTGAATAATTCGTCTTCCTTTAATAACTCGATTAATTCCTTTGAATTTTGATACTCATCTCTATTTAGAGATAGGTTTAAAAAACCTTCTCTCCAGTATTTCGCTACAGACTTATTTTTATCAATAATAGTTATACTTTTTAAATCATTTCCTAAAATACATCCCTTATAGTAATTAGACTCAGTCGAAAATGATGTTCTCATCTCATAATTTTTTTCTTTATCAATAACTTCTATATTTTCAAGCTTCAATAAAATTAATCGGTTAGTTTCCTTTTTTATAAACAAATTCCCCTCGGTAATTTGTTTATTTCGTGTACCATCACCTTTTAATTCAGCTAATCTTAACTCTTCTGCAAATCTATCCATGCTGAAAGATTTTCCATCATTGTGATACTGACTAAGAATCGAGCTTTCGTTTGCATAGCAATCAATTTTTAAATGATCACTATTTTGCGGGGAAAATATTTTATTGAATACTTTTTTTATATTCTCAATATCAATCGGCTTTAATGTTTCTTCTCGAATACTACTTTCAGCGATATCAAAAACTTTAATTTCCAATTCAACACTTCCATTCAATTATATAAATTAAAATTTTTTTGTCTTTTACACCAAACGAATGCATACTGGCAAAAAGTATCTTAAATATTATTTGATTTAAGCAGCTGATAAGATCCGCCAACGATTCGGAATACAAGGCTTTTTACCAAAATACATATAAGAAGTACCTAAGCAACAATACAAGCGGCCCTCGTCCTTACCACTAGAAAATTGGTGTGATTAGCATTACTAGTCAATTGTACACACCATCTGAGGGGAGAGATTAAAGAACGATTTGATTATAAAATCTCCTGACTTTTGGATACTTGACACCCATTGTCTTTGATGTATTGCAAACTGTTTTCAAAATCCCAGACTAGGGTTTTAGAGTTCCTGTGCCCATGTTTAGAATTTACACATGGATCCTCACCCCTAAACGCTTCTCAATCTTTTTCTTTCTATTTTTAATTTGATTCATCATTAGGTTAGTCGTGTTCGGTGATATCTCATCGAACTTTTTTTGAGCTCTTTTTGCATATGTAATAAAATTACCATGTTCCCCCCGGTCAATCCCGAGGTCTGTATATAAGCCGTAGATTTGTTTCCTATAGGGTAATTTTGATAGGTTCTTTTTATATTTAATTTTCTTGGCATAATCAATTAACTTATATGCTTCTCTGTAAAATTTGTATGGGCTTTTGCCTCTCATTTTTACAGTTTGACCATCAAATATAAAGCCAAGATAATCTAGATGATGTTTTTCGGAATCGTTCATTCGATATATTTGTTTATTCCGATAAGCCAATAACTCGGTTTTGCTTTCTTGTAACTCAATTTTATTCTTATCTGAGATATCCCTAATTTTCTTTTCTATTTCTTTAAATTCATTTATTGAAGTAGTTCCGTTCTTGGACTTCTTTGGGATTACTATGATGAAGTCATCTGAATATCTTCTATAAATACCATCGTATTGCTGCGAAAGCTCCCTCATTGCAATGTCAAAGTACAATGCATAAATATTTGCAAATACTACGCTGATTGCGCTTCCTTGAGGGATGCCACACTTCTCGCGGTTATACTTGCATGGGTGCATACGTTGAAATTTACGGAATTCCCTCAGATTCTTAAAGTAGCTCTTGTGCTTTTTGTTATTAATTCGGTTTACTATTTCAGGTATGGTTTGTAAAAAGGATTTTTCATAATACCCATACTTAGTAATGGAACGATAAATATTGTACCAATCATCACTTAATTTATTTACATCTAATACTTCTATCAGGAGTTCTTTCAATAATCGGTGATTTATTTTATTGAAAAACTTAGTAAAATCTCCGACTAAAATATATGCTTCCTCGTAGTTTACGGTGGTATTAATTACTTCAGCCGCGAATTCAATATTGGAATGTCTTTTTTTGTTATTTCTATAAGCTGTTGAGCACTCGTCTATCTTGTGTTTATCAGTGATAATATTATATCTAGTATTGAGTTGTTCAGCGTAATATTTATAAATAAAGCCATCGAGATGTCCTGCATACATAATCTCGCGTTCCTTATCGGCAATTGGGTGATTATTCTTAGTGGGATTGGGTTTTCCAATATATTTATCAAAGGATGATATATAAAATATAAATGGCAAAAAGCTATGTTTAGCGACTTTATCTTGGTCCGTAACATAGCTTTCTACTTTTTCAATATTTATTCTATGATCAAAATGCATATAACCTTTTGTTTTATATTTTTTAGGATTGAACATATCTACACCTCTTTTTGGAGCGAAAGGAACTGCAGACCTGGTCTCTGACGATAGTTCCTTTTGCACACGGTGCCATAGGCCTCGCATTATTGGCTGTTTTTACATGCAGGCCACCAGGGGATGTCAACTCTTCAGGTACAATGTGATTATTAATGTCAATAACAAGGAGGTTGATTTAGTGAATAAGATTACGATTTCATTTCTCACTTGCTGGTTAGATTGGTTGTTAACGATATCGTTAATAACCAATATAACTTCTCCTCAAGACTTGGTCGAATTGATTTCGATTCAGTTCATAATATTAGACAGTTTCAAACATTGTATTCTACTAGCATAGTAATAGTAGGCAAATTATATTATAGCATTTATAGGTAAATTTTTCTAGTTTAGTAGTTTATAAATTTCCTACTACTCTAACAATAACTATGATTTTATAAAGGATTTCACTGAATTGTTGGTGGATTGGATAAAGGGGCTTGAGAGAGGGGGCAGTGATGGAGGTAGTGAAAACGGCCGGGATATTCCAGTTTCGGTAATTGATGGTAAAACCTATTCTTGGAATGAAGTAAGGAAAATGTTGATGAGTAACGAGGGATTTCAGATCCGAATGGAAATTTTCGATATGACGGATGATTTGGAGTGATGAATCAATGGGGGGTTCCATTTTAATTTGTGTAAGTATGATGAACAATAGGTGGAATAGTGTAAAATTGCATCAAAATTTTTCGTACCCCCTTCGTAAACAAATATCTACACATCTCCGTCCGTCTCAGTTGCCTCTCCAAAGTATGCTGCTAAACATTCAATTCAACTTCAAGTCCATTCCGAAACACAACCACCGATTTCTCTTTACCTTTGTTTCGCAGTCGGAACCCGTTTCACATGATGCACGTGATTCGCAAAAATCCAGACACAATACGATCCTAAATCACATGAGTAGGAAAAGCATAAAAATCAAAACGGATGCTGACCTGGATGAGAACTCTTCGTTATAACCAGTCTGCTCCATCACGGATTCCCTTCCTGTCATCTTGGCACCGTATTTAGAACAAGCACTCTCCATCAGCTCAAGCGCTGTTTTTTGACGAGAAATTGCTTTTCTTTATCGATTACAATCGTTATCCAAAGGTATGAAATTGAATATTCCTTTCATTCCACCTAGTTACTTTACCTGCTTGTCCTAAAGGAAATTGAAAAGCTCAAGTGTGGGAGATACCGAAAATATATATTTGCTCATTGGACTAATTTTGTTAAATAGCTTACTCTATTCTTAATATATTGAATGAATGCTGACTTTTGACTGAGAAGAAGAGATTAATCCATGCTATTCGAATCTAAAATCACAGAGCTAAAAAAGTAAGCGTAAAATAACATAGGGATGGTTATATAAATGCATAAAAATAGATTTTTTCAGTTTATACTACGTGTTATCGACTGGATTAGTGAGCGAAGGCAGGAGATATATTTTATTTTAATGGCTATAATCATACTTAGTGCGATTGGTTTTGGTATTTACATGTATATCTACTATACAAATAATCCGATGTTCAATAATCCTTCAACGATTCCTGAACATTTTGCTAGACCAATTTTTATTGGTATGCTTGCATCAATTATTATTATAATATTTGGTACCTTATTCGCTCACTTTATAACGATGTTACCTTTGAAACGGATTAAGTTCTCCGAAATGGAAATGGAATTCGACTCTCATTCTATCAGAGAGAAAGAAATAGCTAATCAATTTCTTTATTCATCGACAATGCTACATAATCACACGGAAAATGTTAGGTATTTATTAGCTAATAGTTTTTTTGAACTGAAAGAGGTATTGCGATTTCTTACTGACAGTTATAAAGCTAACACGCTTGAGTATAGTAATAAACTAGCTCTAACAATTGATATTGTAGAACCATCTGGGTTAAGAGGAAGAGAAGAAAGGAAACTTTATAAATCACTGAGTCAACAAGGGGGTGTTAAATCAAGAACTGCTTATATTAACCGGTTAATAAGAGGAGAAAATATTCTTGTCGGAATTGTTCCAGTGATAGATACGGACGAAGCTGTCGTGGTAGTTCGTAGAGAATATGATCAACCATTTGATATGTATGACCAAGAAACTTTTGAGAGTATTCTTGGCTACGCAATGATCTTATTTGATACGATTATCATGGTTCAATTATTAAATGAGAATGATATACTAGATAAGGTTGAAAAGTAATAAAGATGAAATTACAGATTTGAATGTGTGGTATAATAAATAAAAAGGAGGAGTCCCTATGCGAGTAAAGGAAGAAGATAAGATTATTAGCGTAGATAAACAGAAGAAAATGTCTCCTCGTGAACGGAGAATTTTACAAAGATATGGTATGAGAAAGCAGTCTGGAAAAGTGAAGAGCAAAGCGAGATCCATCAATGAGTTATACGATCAAAGATATAAGGAAAAATTCCGTTGATTAATTGTCAACGGAATTTTTTTGTATATCCTTTGGTTCGGGATAGAAGGAGGAGAATGGACGAGCTACCCTTTTTCCTTTTTGAAAATGATAACCATTAAATAATTTGTTTTTCTCGTTCACTGGCTTATGTTGCAGGTAACGACTCGCGATGTACTTTCTTTTATCATTCATCATCCGTATCCATCCTTGTATTAGCAGGTATAATTATCATATGAAGGTTTGGTGGTTATTATTCTAGAAGTTGAGTAACCTTATTTTGAAACACATCAAGCGACTCTTCTTTAGCCCTTTGTTTTACAACTGAAATGCCCTTCACAAGAGGAACATGGTTCGTAAAAATTCAGATGCAGTTATGCCATTGATTGATGGGTGGGGAAAGTGTGAATATTAAAATAAATTTTATTCACTACTTGAAAATGAACTAAAGCCTATTATTTGGGGTGTTTATGTTAATGAAAAATCTCATCCACATTGGTGGATTCGAGTAAATTTCGAATGTCGAATACCTTTATGGCAATAATCGCAGACGGTAGAATTATTTGCAGTGATATCGTGTGCTTCGAAATATGAGATAAGATCGAATAGATAAAAGCTAGGATAATTGATATTTAAATTAAACTTTCCCTAGCTTTTTTGGTGTCTTTTAATATCCTGGTTACAGCCCATTCAGCAATGCTCAGCCGCTTATATTACAAACATCGTATCTGGTTTTCCATTTTATTCTTTTGTCCACATTATTCCAGTATAATCTCCGTTGTTTTTATAAGGAGATTATCATTTAATCCATCCTATCAGATATATTTCTTCTTTTTGCAGTATGTCCTATACTAGAATTAATCAATATGGATAGGAGGACGAACATGATTATCCAAGAACAGAATAATAACTTTGTAATGATTCGCCAGCACACCCATGCCATCATCTCAGAACAAATGACCAGAAATCTGAAGAAGGAATTACTCCCCGACGACGATTGGCAGCGTTCGGTGTTTTATGCGATCAAGATGCATGACGTCGGTTGGAGAAACTTTGATGCAGAACCGCTCTGGAACGATGAAAAACAATCCCCCTATAGCTTTATTGATTACCCAAATCGGATTAAAACAGTTTTATATAAACATGGAATTGATGAGGTTGCAAAAGAAGACCTTTATGCAGGACTGTTGTGCAGCAAACATTATGTACATTTCCTTGGCTCTGAATCTTCTCCAGAAGCCACTCAGTTTGTTGAAAACGAGAAAAACAGACAACAATCCATCCAGGATAAATTAGGGGTGGATGATGAATTGGTAACTTTCCATTTTGATCTGCTCCGATTCGCTGATAATCTTTCTTTGTTTCTTTGCTTAAATAAACCGGGGGCAGGGAAGGAAGAGAGCCATTATTTTTTCAAAAATGGAATTCGGTTGCCAAGGCGCTTTGAAAAGCAATTTGGTGAAAGACTTCATCTGGAATGGTTTGATAAACAAACCATAGTTAGCGGGAAATCCCTTTTCCAAGAATCGTTCACGCTTTCGATTCCGTTTAAAAAAGTTGCAAAAGATATAATAGCTGAGCAGGGTGTAAGGGTTAGTTATCAGGAGGCAGTGGAGGAGAAATTTAGGGTGAAGGTTGAGGGGAGTGGGGATGCCAATCTTGTGCGATAATTAACTTGATAAATCCTTCATTGAATAAGATGAGAGTTCTATATCATCTCTATACTATAGATTGAATGAAAAAAGTACAGTTTAAGATGAAGGTATGGGAAAGATAGCCAGACGGAAGTTGCGCGAGTGGATTGCCAGGCAGCATTCGAATTAGTCTGTCGAATTGGGACTTTTTCATACATTTTTTACTTACCAAATATAAGCCTACCTTTAAACTGTTTATTTCGGAGCAAATCACTCCTTCACCCATAATCGCCCACAATCCGCATATTTGCTATACTAGCTATTAAACGACCAACTTTAGTATGAACAGGAGTGAATAATTTGTATCTAAAGAAATTGCGACTGTGGAATTGGAGAAAGTTTCAAAGTAGTGAATATAACCCAGGAATAGAAGTTACTTTTAAAGAAGGATTAATATATTAATTGGACAAAATGACTCAGGAAAAACCGCGATTGTTGACGCAATTCGCATAGCACTTGGTACCAATAACAATGATATAAATTGGGTTACAGAAGAAGATTTTTCACCAGGGACAAATGAATTAAAAATTGAATGTTTCTTTGAAGGTTTAACAGAAAAAGAAAAGCCATATTTTCTGGAATGGTCATCCTTTCCTAGTGGGGAAGACCAAGATACAACATTACGTATTTTATTGACTGCCAATTTATATATAGATATAAATGGTGAAGAAAGAATTGACAAAATACTTATGGCTGGACCAGAGGGATTTGAACAGACCTTACCTAGTGAAGCACTTAATTACTTGCGAACAACTTATTTGAAACCTCTAAGAGATGCAAACAACGAATTACAACCAGGATATCGATCAAGATTGGCTAAAATTATTGAAAATTTACCAGAATTCCAAGGTGAGGAAAAACAGGATGAAATTAAAAGTCTTTTTATAGATGCTTTTCAAGGTCTTGAAAAGCAACTCCAAGCCCCTGTGTTAGAAGAAATTGAGAAGAGATTAAGAAAATTTTTATCTGTGACTGATGATAGAGTTCCTGAAATAGAATCGAAAAATCTAACTTTTAAAGAAGTTTTACGGCGACTTCGGCTACAACTTTCTGATCAATATAGTGGATTAGGTAGTTCAAATGTTTTATTTATGGCATTGGAGTTAATTGCACTTAGATCAGAAAGAGAAATCGGTCCTAAATTGACTCTCATTGAAGAAATAGAAGCTCATCTACACCCACAAGCTCAGTTGCGGGTCATAAAAGAGTTTGAACAAGCCTTAAGAAAGAATAAATCCGCTCAATATATTTTAACTACACATAGCCCTACACTTGCTGCATCTGTCAGTTTGAAGCACTTAAATGTTATTTATAAAAATAGCGCCTATTCAATGAATCACGATAACACCCTGTTGGAAAAAGATGATTATAAGTTTCTAGATAGGTTCTTAGATGCTACAAAGGCAAATTTATTTTTTGCAAAAGGTGTTATCGAGAATTTTTTCTAAGGAGATTATCTCATGATCCATCAATCTCTAGAAAGTGGGGACTATTTGACGCTTACAAATTTAGATCCCTAAGAAAATATATCAGCGAGGAACAATAACGATGTTAGAAAAATATTAAGTAGTTTTATTCAAGTTGTTGATGGTCTAAATTCCCTTAGAAACGATAAGGGTGATGGTCACGGAAAGGGACAAAATTACAAAGAGTTACCTGTACGATATGCAAAATTAGCAATGAATGCCTCTCTGACTATTGTACACTTTACTTGGGATACATATAAAATGTTTATTGATAGATAGCAATGATATAAAGAGACCTAGGGGGCAGCGCCGAGCGCGTTTACTGATATTCTTTAAATAATGCTGGATTTGTAATATTTGATGCTTTTAATGAAGCTAAGCCTGAAGATATTATAAAATGTGCGAAGTAAATGTATTTGAGGGAATGGCGATTACAAAAACTGTATTGCCTTCGATGACTGAAAAGAATAGTGATTATATTATAAATGTTCCCTCTAAAATAAGGGAATTAGCAACACCTAAATCAAATAGTTATGCAGCAATTATACAAGCGGTATTAAGTTTTATAAATAGCCTACGTATGGAACTTGAAACCAATGTTAATGTATCAGCGGCGAGCCTGAGCCCGTTAGAAACTAGTTTTTTGATATTGCGTATAAATGAGGGAACTACGTTAAAGATGTAAAAATATATGCTTAAACCTGATTACGTTGCAGATCAATTAGTTAAACTCATGGCACATTAAAGGCAGGAGTTAAATTTACCTATGTGGGTGAATGTGATAAGTATTTTATCCAATCTACTTCCGAGTATTGCAGAAAAATTAACAGGGAATATTTTAAATAAAAAGTAAAAATAGCAGTATTGGGGTCAGTCCTGCACTATGTGGAAGGCCTTTTTTGTTCTGAGATAGAAAATCAAATAAATGGAGGTATCGGTATGATTGATTTTAGTGATGGATATTCAAGGGATTTTAAAATAATAATTAACAACCTTCTTGATGAAATATTTACCTTTTTTATGGAGGTTGGTAGTAACCTTCATTATGACGAAATCTATGCAACTGTTTTTCCAATACATAAACAGGAAGATCATGTTTATGGGATGAATAAGCTTAATACATTACATAAAAATATTCGGGATGATTTTCAACATCAGTTAACTCCATTAGATGAATATGTTTTATATCATGTTCTTTATTTTGTGTATGATTCATCAGATGATGGCTTTAATTTAGACGATATAATTTTAAAACAATTAACTGATGAAGTTGTGAAAAAGCTAGAATACTTTGACCTTGACGCTGTGAAAGTTCTCAGAAATATTCATACACCATATGATGTAATAGGTATTATTTTTGAAGATATCGATTTCTTAGAAGTCGGTAAAATATTTGAAATATATAAGGAGAGACCAGGAATAGTCACAAGTTTTTTTCACATTGATTTGGATTACTATAAAGAGCTAATGCCTGACGATATAAAAAATGAGTACGAGTATTTAAAACAAAGCATTAGTAGTGCTTCTACAGCTAATCGAAATGAGGAAGATTTTACAGGCACATTCAAAAATACAGTAATTAGCACGGTGAAAAAATTTAAACATATGGTTGAACATAAAAAGGGTCATGCAATCCTAAATACTTCAGATGGTACAGTTAATGAAAATGGGGTACAGGTGTTATTTTATATCATTGCGAATTTATACCTTGAAAATACTAATATAGTGATAAATCCGGAAGTTGATACTGGAAGAGGAAAAGTTGACTTTTACTTTTCTGAAGGAAAAGAGCACAGGGCATTAATTGAATTGAAACTTGGTAATCATCAAAGGTATACCGATGGAATTAACTATCAGTTACCAACTTATCTAAAGACAGACCATGCTGAATTCGGTGTGTTTGTGCTTATTTGTTATACAGAGGAACAATATGGAAGGTCAAAAAAATTATACGAATCTGCCGGTGACCTTAGCAAAGAATATGATAAGGATATTAGATTTGAAAGAGTAAATGCATCTGGCATGCTTAAATCAGCCTCCAAGATTAAACGTAAGTCAGAAATGGGATTTGATGATTAGAAAGATAGCATTACAATCAGATTATTAAAAGAAGCGTAACTGCAATTTATATAGGAGAATAATGAATCAGGCTCATCTTAATCTCACAACCCGATTAAAAAATGTATGCCACTTGCTGGCTCAAATTATTGCTGTAATAATGATTATTTATATCGGAATCTTTCACCGCTAAAGAGGAGTAAATATGAATGATGAATAAGACGATCAATCACTACTAAGAACTATGTGAACTACAATCCCAACTTCTAAGTAGTTTCTTATTTTGATAGACTAATAGTACAGTGAGGAAAAATGAATATTGCTTGCTGGGTAGTAAATTACTTCTCATTTATACCTTCTTAATATATGATATATACAGACTACTTCACATTCAAGGGGGGAGGAGTGAATGGGACAAAGTACACTTGAAATTTTGAAGAGAAAATTAAGCTTTGGTGAGATGATTGAACACTTAGAAGAAAAAAACATTAAGTTTAATCTAATAACTAAAGATGAAGCTAAGGAGATTCTTCAAACATCAAATTATTTTTATAAAATTACCGCTTATAGAAAGAACTTTGAAAAGAATAAATATGATAAGTACGTGAACTTAGATTTTAAACTATTGCAAGATCTTGCAACTATCGATATGCGGTTGCGCTATTTAGTGTTACAAATGTGTCTAGATATAGAACATACAGTTAAAACACAGATTCTTACGGATATAACTAATGACCCTACTGAAGATGGTTATAGTATTGTTACTGATTATTTAAAACATGACAATAGATCTATCGAAGATTATATGAAAGCCTTAAATAAGGCGAGTCATTATAACTATGGCTTATATGTAAAATATCATAAAAATC
>NZ_JAXHDC010000059.1:0-15820 GCF_037072045.1 Oceanobacillus sp. MO10714A
TTGATATCAAGCTATATGATTATAATGATCGACCATTTCAAAAAAGGACAGGCAGTCGAATGGAAGTGTTTGAAAAAGAGGAAGCACCCTCTTTAAGAAAGTTACCAAGTGTCCCTTATGAAATCGCAGATTGGGTATATGGACGAAAGGTAAACTTAGACTGCCATATCCAATATAAGAATAACTATTATTCTTGCCCTTATCAATATGTAAAAAAGTCAGTGAATTTAAAAGTCACGAAAAATACATTAGAAGTCTATCATCAGGATCAACGTATTGCGACACACAAGAAAATGAATGACTACCAGAAGTACCAATGGTCAACGCAGCCGGAACATCTACCTGATCAATTTCATCGTCCAGAATGGGATGATGTTCGCTTAATTCAATGGGCAGAATCTATTGGCCCCTCTATGCATGAAGTAATTAAACGAGTATTTGATAGTGTCAAAATAAAAGAACAAGGTTATCGGTCAGCATTATCTATTTTAAATTTGACGAAAAAGCACGCAAAAGAATCGGTAGAATCAGCATGTAAACTCGCACTTACAAAAGTATATTCACCGCGCTATAAACAACTAAATACGATTCTTTCGTCTGGTGTATTAAATCAACAGAAAGATACTACAAAAAATAAACATGATCAAGCATCATACGGTTACGTGAGAGGTGCATCGTATTATGGAGGAGACGAACAATGATGAATGATGAAACAAAACGCAAATTACGTGAAATGAACTTACCAGAAATGATACAAATGATCGAACAACAAAACCAGGATTCCATCACAGTTTCCATGACTTTTGAGCAACGCTTCCAGCGTATTGTGGATTTTGTTTATCAAGAAAAATATAATAACAAAGTGCAGGGTCTTATTAAACGAGCAAAATTCCGTATCCCAAGCGCAGATATCACAAGCATTTACTACGACCAAAGAAAGATAGATCGGCACGTCATTCAAGAGTTAAGTACTTGTCAGTTCATTCACAGAAATGTAAATGTGATTTTTGCAGGATTTACCGGTTCAGGTAAGACATTTTGTGCATGTGCTTTAGGCAGAGAAGCATGTAAGCAAGGCGTGCGCACACGTTACATTAGAGTTCCTGACTTATTAATCGAAAGAGATGAAGCAACTCTTGTCCCAAAAGGAGTTACTAAATTACTTAATAAATATGCCAACTACGGTCTTCTTATTTTAGATGAGTGGTTATTAGATAGCTTTTCCGAAGAAGAGGTCCACTTCTTATTTGAACTGATAGAACGCCGTTATGATTCTGGTTCAACCATTTTCTGTACACAGTTCGGCAAGAAGGATTGGCATACCCGTCTTGGTGGAGGCGTTCACGCTGACGCAATGATGGACCGTATTGTACACAATGCCGTATGGTTTGAAACGGGCAATGTCAACATGCGTGAACATCTGGCTAAAAATAATTTATAAATCTATGAATCTAACAAAGACCACTTTTTTGTGGTCTTTTCCTATCTGGACTCCAATTGAATATTGGTGGACTCATGTTGAGAATCAGAAGACCCAACTTCATGTATTCATGGACTTATTTGCGTGAAATAATCATTCTGGGTGACGAGAATCTGTTTCAATCTTTTTCCGAAGGTTTTTTATATGCGTATCAACACTTCGTTCATATCCTTCAAAATAAGTTCCATCATCCTGAATCTTTTCCAGTAAATCCAAACGACTGTAAACTCGCCCGGGGTAGCTTGCCATAGCTATTAAAAGCTTATACTCAATAGGAGTTAGTGGGATGATCTGATTATTCAATGTAATTTCCTTCTTTAAAAGATCTATTGTTAGCTTTCCTTCATTGAACGATAAATGGTTTCCACTATTTATTCTTTTTAACCTACGTAAAATAGCCTTAGCCCTTATTACGACTTCTCTTGGACTAAAAGGCTTTGTAACATAGTCATCCGCCCCAATAACGATTCCGTTAATTAAATCGTCTTCTGTCGATTTTGCTGTTAACATAATGATAGGAACATCACTTTCATTTCTCGTTAATCTACATATCTCTTCACCTGATATATCTGGTAGCATAAGATCTAAAATAATAATATCCGGATTATTTTCTTTTATTTTTTTTAATGCTTCTATTCCATTAGAGGCAAGAATGGTTTCCCATCCCTCTTTTTCAAAATAAGCTTCTAACACTTCAAGAATCATATCTTCATCGTCAACAATAAGAATTTTAGTCATGTTAAACCACCTCTTTCATATAGTATCATCAATTAAAATGAAAATGATAATCTTCACAACTTCCACATAAGTTCACCACAAATTCTCCATATATGAAAGGTATGATGTAGTTAAGAAAGGAGATGTTTTATATGAAAAAATTAGTAGTAGGGTTATTAACTGGAGCGGTTCTATTAGGAAGTGCAACTTTTGTTGCGGCCGAATCAAATGGAAATGGCATCTTCAACTTTGAGGAAATGCAACCGCATATTGAAGAAATGCATCCTAATTTATCATCAGAACAGCAGGAAGAAATGTTTAATAACTGTCATGGCGACAATGGTATGATGCAAAACGATACTGAATTCCGTGATATGATGTATAATTTATAGATTAAAGAGGTGATCCCGTATAATGGGGATGATGAATATGATGGGTTATGGGTTACTTGGATGGATACTTAACCTTGCATCTATCGGTATCGTTGTGTATTATGCCACCAAATTAGCATTAAAAAATTATCATAAGGATTAATTTAATCGTAATCTCTTTATAAAGGAGCGACTGTAATTGTGATCATTCCTTTTTAATCATGATAATCGATGTTACTGTTTAACCCGTTTAACATAAAACTTTAACTCATGCATGAAATGATTGTATTTTGCAAATCAAAGAACCTTCAATATACGACCAATGTCTAATTGATTGTCTATTGAAGGTAATCCTAACACTTATTTCATCAAACTTCCGTTAGTTTAAATGAATTATTCACAATATTTATTAGTAAAGACTTATATATTACAAGAGAAAACACCAAGAGGATTTCTTGGTGTTTTTTTATTCCCCTGTCTCAGCAAAGCGTTTGATTCGATTGCCAATTTCATCACGAACACGCTGGAAAACTGCCCATTTTTCTTCTTCCGTTCCTTCTGCTCTTGCAGGATCATCAAATCCCCAGTGTTCCCTTTTGACTTTAGGTGGTGTAACAGGACATTTATCTTTTGCATCACCACAAAGGGTAACAGTTAAAGCTGCGTTGTTTAGTATTTCAGAATCGATAATATCCGATGTTTGATTTGATATGTCAATTCCTGCTTCTTTCATTGCTTTAACTGCATTCGGGTTCAGTCCGTGTGCTTCAATTCCACCACTTTTAACTTCCCATTCCTCATGGTTTAAGTATTTTTTTGCCCAACCCTCTGCCATTTGGCTTCGGCACGAATTCCCAGTACATAGAAAGTAGATTATTTTTTTTCATAGCTCATTCTCCTTTAGAAAAATAGTAATGAAATATAAAGTCCAATTAATGTTATCAATAGGATGGGTATCGTTAAAACAACCCCAGTTTTAAAATATGTTCCCCAGGATATTTTCACCCCTTTTTGGGATAAAACGTGAAGCCATACCAATGTGGCGAGTGACCCAATTGGAGTGATTTTTGGTCCTAAATCAGATCCTATAATATTCGCATAAACAAGTGCCTCTCGTATTACACCTGATGTATTTGTTTCTGCAATTGCCAAAGCATCAATCATAACAGTTGGCATATTATTCATAATTGCAGATAGAATAGCTGCTATAAAGCCCATAGAAACGGTAGCAATTAACAATCCTTCTTCAGCCACTTCTTGAATAACACCTGCCAAGACAGAAGTAAGTCCTGCATTCCCTAATCCATAAACAACGACATACATTCCTATTGAGAAAAAAACAATATTCCAAGGCGCTCCTTTAATTGCTGATTTTGTATCAACTACTTCGCTTCTTCTAGCCATCAGAATAAAAAGTATCGCAACAATACCTGCCACAATGGAAACAGGAATATGAATGAATTCACTAGTAAAGTAACCAATTAATAATACCGTTAAAACAAACCAAGACAAACGGAACAATTTTTGGTCCTTGATCGCTTCTACTGGTTTTCTTAGTTTAGACAAATCGTATGTTTTAGGGATACTTTTTCTGAAATAAATGAGTAAGACGGTAATCGTTGCAATTAGTGAAAAAATGTTTGGAATAACCATCCTCACAGCATATTCGAGGAATCCAATTCCAAAAAAATCAGCAGAAACAATATTTACCAAGTTACTTACGATAAAGGGTAATGATGTTGTATCAGCAATAAAACCACTAGCAATAATAAACGGAAAGACCATTTTTTCCTTGAATTTCAAATGACGAACCATTGCAAGTACAATTGGTGTTAATATTAATGCAGCACCATCATTGGCGAATAATGCAGCAACAATCGCACCTAAAATACTCACATAGACAAACATTTTAATTCCATTTCCTTTTGCAATCCTCGCCATATGTAGAGCGGCCCACTCAAACAAACCAATTTGATCTAATATTAATGAAATAAGGATGATTGCAACAAACGATAATGTTGCGTTCCAAGTAATGTCTATTACTTCTAAGACATCACTAAATCCAACAACTCCTACTAAAAGAGCAATGATTGCTCCAGCACAGGCAGACCAACCGATATTTAATCCTTTAGGCTGCCAAATAACGAAAATTAATGTAGCAATAAAAATAATAAGTGCTAAAGTGAAATCTTGATTCAATCGTATTACGCCACTATTGCACTACCCTGTAGCATAATAACTTCAACAACAAGGGTGCGTGAATTCTTCTTGGATCAACGCACCCGGTTTGTTAAAATTGGAATGAGAATAATGCATTTAATGTGCCATTTTCAAACATAATATAAATCCCTAGCCCTATAAAAACAATTGGAACAATCCAACGTTCATATTTCTCAACTTTTTCTGATACAAAATCCAAGGAAGCTAAGCGATAGCTGACATAACATAAAACCCCAACCATAATGAAAAAGACAATACTAGCAATAAGAATTTCAACCGCGTTTAATGCTGTGAAATAAGGTATATAAATAGAAAAGTCATCTGCACTGGAAGACAGCACAATAAATATAACTGTTAAATATAATTGATTAAACCGATTGGAGGAAAATAAAGATAATATATTGCTATCATCTTCATCTTCCTCACCCTTGATCCAAATCTTAATACCCAAATAAAGGGGAATAAGCCCAAGGAGACCTAAAACCCATTGCTCAGGAATTAACCATGTAATACCGAGGGCAACCAATAGACTTGCAGCTATAATAATTGCTGTACCTATGTATTGTCCAATCCATATATGTTTTGCTTGCCCTTTTTTTATTTGCGAAAACAAAAGGATTAAAATAATAAGATAGTCAATCCCTGTTGCTACATAAACTGCAGCTGCTGTAAGTGCCGTTGCAATCATTATTTCATCTCCAATACTTCTGGATAGGGCTTTTCAATGGCAAGAAAAGCCCTTAATTTTACACACACATATTTATATATTAATTTTCTTTTACCCGCATTAACCTTAAACCATTTAAAGCGACTAAAAGAGTTGCTCCCATATCTGAAAGGATGGCAATCCAAAGTGTTAGCCAACCGGGGATAACCAATAATAAGGCAATGAATTTAATAGCTAATGCGAATGTGATATTTTGCTTAATTATAGTCAGTGCTTTTCGGCTTAGTTTCACAGAAAATGGAAGTTTTCTTAAATCGTCTCCCATTAAAGCTACATCTGCTGTTTCAAGGGCAGTATCTGTACCAGCTCCACCCATTGCGATTCCAACAGTAGAGGCAGCTAACGCAGGGGCATCATTGACACCATCTCCAACCATCGCTACGTTGCCATATTTAGATCTCAATTGTTTAATAAATTCTAATTTGTCTTGTGGCAATAGTTCTGCTTGGATATCCGTTACCCCAACATGACCTCCAATTGCATTGGCTGTACCTTTGTTGTCACCTGTAAGCATGATGGTTTTTTTGATTCCAAGTTGATGTAACTTATGAATAATTTCCTTGCTGGATTCACGTACTTCATCAGCTACTGCAATGACAGCAAGGATTTCTTTTTCAGTTCCAACAACCATTGCAGTTTTCCCTTGATTTTGAAGGGTCTTAATAAGTTGATCTTGCTCGTTATTAAAATCGACTGATAGATTCTCAAATAATTTCGGATTTCCAATGTAATAAGTCGTGCCGCTGATAGTCCCCTTAATTCCTTTTCCTGTGATAGAAGAGAAATCATCCACGATTATATGAGTGTAGGTAATGTTCTCCTCTTCTGCTTTTTTCATAACGGCTGAAGCTAATGGATGCCCGGAACGATATTCTAATGCAGTAATGATAGATAACATTTCTTCTGCATTTACCTGATTATTCAATACGTTAAAATCTGTTACAACTGGAATCCCTTTTGTTAATGTACCCGTTTTATCAAAGGCAATCGCTTTTAAGGCGCCCATTTCTTCTAGATAAATTCCGCCTTTGATAAGCACACCTTTTTTAGCTGCATTTCCAATTGCTGAAACAATAGAAATTGGGGTTGAAATAACTAATGCACAAGGGCAACCAACGACAAGAACAGCTAGCCCTTGGTAAACCCATGTTCCCCAGCTGCCACCAAATAATAATGGTGGCACAACAGCAACCAGTCCTGCGATAATCATAATAATAGGTGTATAATATTTTGCGAATTTATCTACAAACGCTTGAGATGGCGCACGTTCCCCTTGAGCCTCTTCAACAAGGTGAATGATTTTGGAGATTGTTGTATCTTCAACCAGCTTTGTTACTTTAACCTCAAGTATTCCCTCTTCATTTAATGTTCCTGCAAAAACTTCATCATCCATCGTTTTCTCGACAGGGACTGACTCGCCTGTAATAGCCGCTTGATTAACAGCAGAGTAACCATTTACTACTACACCATCCATAGCAAGCTTTTGACCGGGTTTCACAATCATAATATCGCCAACAGCAATATCATCAACATGAATCATCATTTCTTGCCCATTTCTTCTAACAAGCGCCTTTTTAGGAGCAATATCCATTAGAGATCGAATCGATTGTCTTGCTCGATCCATAGAGAATCTTTCTAGAGCTTCACTAATTGCAAAAAGAATAACAACAATTGCACCTTCTGCCCATTCCCCAATAATAGCTGCTCCAATAATTGCCACTGTCATAAGGGTTTTCATGTCAAATTCAAAATGTAGCAAGTTTTGAAACCCGACTTTAAAGAGTGAATATCCGCCAATTACTATCGCTGCTGCAAACAATAGGGAAGTAATAATATTTTCCTCTCCATTAACAAACTGAGAAATATAACCAAAAACGATTAATAAAGTAGCATATAGTAACGTGCTGTGTTTTTTATAAAATGGCTCTTTTTCTTCTTTAACCTCTTGTTTCTCTTCCCTTAATGGTTTATCTTGAGTCACTTTAAGATTTTCAAAAGCACCGGCTTTTTCTAATTCTTCAATGTTTGTATCGCCATATACCTCGATTTTAGACGCACCAAAATTTACTTTTGCATCCTGAACCCCTGATAATTTTTTTACATTCTTTTCGAATTTACCCGCACAATTAGCACACGAAAATCCTTCAACCCGGTACACATTTTTATCCTGATGAACAACAATTGGTGCTTGCCGTTTTGGTTTTTCAGGCATTACTTTAAGATTTTCAAAAGCTCCTGCTTTCTCTAATTCTTCAACAGTTGCATCACCATACACGGATATTTTAGATGCGCCGAAATTAACTCTTGCGTCTTGAACATTGGGTAGTTTCTTAACATTTCTTTCAAATTTTCCTGCACAATTTGCACATGAAAAGCCTTGTACTCGGTAGGAAGTCATTTCTGATTCTGATTGTTCTGCTTGTTCAGACATTTACCTCTACCTCTTTCTTGTGTGTTAATGCAATCATCATAATTTGTTTGATATGTTTATCGTTTAACGAATAAAAGGAGAGCTTTCCTTCCTTCCGATATTTGACAATCCTTTGCTTATAAAGTGTTCGTAAATGATGAGAAGCATTAGCAACCGTAACTCCTAAGATATTTGCTATATCACAAACACATAGCTCATCATCTTGACACAGAGCATAGGTGATTTTTGCTCTATTTTCATCGGCAATTGCTTTTAACATTTGAGAAATACCAGAAATATCTACTGTTTGTAAATCACCCTGTATTCTATTAACCTTTTCCTCGTCATAACAAAAAACTTCACAAGTATCCTTTTTATTCAAATCATCACCTCATTCAAATATTCATTTGAATATATCATAACTTTTTTCCATTACATATTCAAGCAATTACTTGAATGATTTTAAAAAAGAACTGAGATTTCCCAATTCTGATAACATCTTCTTGAACTTTCATTTATTAGCCTCAATAAGAGCGTATACCCATAAAAATTTCGATAGTCCAAATAATAGTTCAAGAAAGAGCGAATATTATTCTTTGCTCAATAAAGCTAAGTTTCTCAAATATGACTTAAATAACAAAAAGTTGGTTATACTAAGATTAGAATAACCCAACATTCTATACTAGCGTGATAAAGATGTTTAGGTTGTATTTCTTTATAGAATCCCGTCCTTATTTTGATTTTAGCAGATCAATTAAAATAAGGATGGGATTTCTCATTATATTAGTGTTGATACTGTTTTTATATATTTGCTTTAGATGGTAAATGTAGTTATAATGTAAAGTATTAATTTTATTTTTAGTATCTATCTTGCTATTTCTATATTGTTTACTATATAATAACTATACTAAACTTTATAAGATTAAATCAAAATTTCATAATAAAAAAGGGAGAACCCCAAATCTATGTTAGGTCTTTGTTAGTTCAAAGGCGTACTTAGATTTGGGGTTCTTTTCTTTTTGCACAAGTTTTGGAGGGTTAAGTAATGACAATGTTAAGTAGAGAAATGCTAAAACAACAAAAAATATTAAAGAGTCTTTCATCTGTTTCTCTTCGTCTAATCCCATTTTTAGCGGCAAATACAGATTTAGACAAACGAATTAATGTAACATTAGAACAAATTGAAGCAGCTAATATTATGACTCCGCGACTAATAAAGGAAGCATTAGGAAGACTGGAGAAAGTTGAGTGGATCTATCGGGGTAAAGATGGTTACTTATATAGTAAATTCAATACTATTTCAACAGCTGAGAACCATAATTTCTACTATATAAACTTGTATAAATTCTTTCAATCTGATGAATTTAAAAAATCATACAAGCGCCAATTACAATTCCTATTTTATATTCTAACAGCAAAACTACCGGGCCACGAACATTCTTTAGCTATTGAACACCTTTATCAAAACCGGACAAATGCAAAGCATGTAAAGTTAGACTTTTTTATTAGTTTTGAAGATATGATATCCAACCTTTTAGATTTAATTAACAAAGGTTTTTTTGAAGTGCGACTTGGAGCGAATAGAGAAGTACTAAATAAAAATACTAAAAATCTTAGAGAAAGATTAAATACATTTGCTGAAAAAACTGGTAAAAGAAAGAAACGAATGAGTCATAAAGAAGAAAAACATCATATCATTCATATTCGTATAGCAAAAGATTTAGTTACAAAAGATCAAATTTGTGACATTTATGATATGACAAGATTGGCAACGTTGCAGGATTTAAAATCTATCGCAAAAGATTTTGGATGTAGTTTAGACAGCTTTGATGTAAAAGCTTTAGAGAAGGTCCATATGGTAAAGGCAAAAATATATAAGGAATTCGGTGATGTAGGAATACAATTATATCGTGAAGGCTTAAAAGATTTTTTCAAAAATAGAAGCCATTCTTTTCAAAATCTGATGGAAAATGGTAATTTTGGTAATACAATTAAAAACTTTTATGTTATTCCTAGAATTGAACAAAGACTTAAAACCTTATTCGAAGAGGTGAAAAATGATTATTTTACTAAAGTAAAAACATTGCCATATCAATCCTTAAATTTAAAACATGCTATTAAAGATAGTAAACCATTTATATCTTACATTATGGAAGAATCATATAACGACAACCTTATCATATTAGACCGTGAATTAGAAGCAGCATATAGCTTCATATATAGCCAATTTACACAGGTAGATAAGTCTTGGTATGAATTTAAAGAAAAAGTAGAAAAAATCTATAAAGATGAGGCCGAAGCTCATGGTAATGATAGGAATAAAGTATTTTATCTTGCTATCCAAAGGCAATTAAATCAAAAAGAACGTACTATCTCTAAAATCAAACGGGACAGTAACTATAAAAGAGAAAGAAGAGAAAAATTACTTTACAATCCTTACGTAGCAATTACCGAGTAATATCGGATCTTTTTAAAAAATTATTATTACTGTTTTTTTAAGATCCAAAATGCGGGAACTACCTAATAATAATTTTTTTAAAAATATAAAATATAAATTCTGCCTTTCTATCCTAGTGGAGAAGGGTTATTTGGCATGAGCATTTTTTCAAACAATAACTTTTTATAAAAAAGTATAGGACGATTCTCTTGTTTCTGTATTGTATTCTTTCTCAATAAAGCTTTTTTTTAAAGAATAAAGTCCAATTACACCAGGAAATTTTTATAGTATCTGTTTAATATTTATATTTTAAGATAAAATTTTTTTTTAGATTTATTAATTTTATATTATAGACATTTAATTTATAGTATCAATAAAATTAATTATCATAAAAACTATTCAATTCCTTACCACGTAAGGGTTTGTAATAGTAATTTAAAGATACTAATGTATCTTATTATGTTTTTTATCATTAAATATTATTACAATACATATTACTTTTTTGATTAAATTCTTAGTTATAAAACAACTTCAAAAACTATTCTTTTAATAAACTTATAACATCTTCTATTACATCCTTGTCACACTTCTTATCTATCAATTGTTCAATGACCATTACTAAAGTCTCTCTCCGATAAATCTTTGTTAATATTTTTAGAATGGATTGACTATCGATTATCCCATATTGATCTAAATGCTTCTTTATGAGCGCAGCTTCTCCGTCCCCCAAAACTAAAACATTCTCAACCTTTTTAATTGTGTATCCTTTTGAAAATAAGATTTCCGCCACCCTTCTTTTTTCAATGGAACTTACAATATAATCTATCCAATATAATTGGTTTTCTCTGAATGAGGTAGCTTCCTGTAATTCCTCAAAAGAGGCATTTTTTATGATATGTTCAATATCCATATTGTCCATATGTCACACCGCCTTATTGTGGTTAATAATTTAAAAAATAGAAATGTATAAGTATATCCATGTGATAAAACTATTGCTTCATAAATTGAGACGCTTGCTTTATGTTGAGTATGATAACTTTCAAAGCATAACTAAGCCTTGAACAACAGTTTATCATCTGACACACAGAGGATTCATGGTAAGTTATCTTCTATAATATTCGTTTTAAAAATCATTTCCTTTTTATCAATTTATGCCAAATAAGATATTAGTTTATTCATTTATCCCATAAATAGTTATTTTGTAGTCATAATTGGTTGATATATAGCCATGAACTTCTATTCAAAATTTAATAAGAGGTTATAATTATAGAATGAGCAAATGTAATAAAATATTTTATCTAACTAAACGGGGGAGAAAGTTATGATTAACGATGATGTGCATACTTTAGGAATGTTTGCCGATAAAGCTTTCGATGAGGGAGATATAGACACTTTACACAAAATAGCGGAGGATTGTTTAAACCGAGTTGAAACAGGAAAGTATAATCGCCTTGAGAAAGGAATTTTAGCTTACCATGGTGCTACTTCCTACAGTAACTATATCCACCTAAAGTATAAAGGTTTATTAATTTATTCTGAGAAGAGTAATAACGAAGAAGACTTTGAAATGTGTTTATTATTGTTTCGATTATCTATAGAAAATTTAACTTCATATCAGGAAAGAGACGAAATAAAAGAAGATTCAGAGGAATCTTATCACCTTGGAAATTATTTATTAATGGCATATACTAACTATGCAAACGTATTGAATACATGCGGTAGGATTATTAAGGCACTATCATATTTAAAAATTGGAGTTGGTAGTGGTTTTCCAATGGCTATAGGAAACTTTGCTGGATTTTTAATGGATTATGCTTCGCTCGACTATGATAATGGTCATCGTTCAGTTCTTGCTAATGAATCCTATCAATTATTAAAAGAAGTATTGGAATTCAATGATATAGAAGAGTATGCAACTGAGCATTATAAAAGTTTAAAAGCTAGTTTAAAACAATGGTATCCAATAGAATATCTAGAGAAACCTTACGAATTTGAAGAATACTCATTAGGGGATTCCGATGATGAAATCAATTACCGAAAATGGTGTATTAAAAATACATTGTTTCTGAATACTTTAAACGATGCCTTTCCTTATTCCATCTCTGCACATGATATCCTTCATCTGCCTAATATTATTACAAAAATCGATGAGGGACCAAGATTTCATGGTTTGTTTAATCAAATAAAACAAGAATATGTATCTGCTAGATTCATGATTTTTGATGCCATTTCATTTCAAGGGTCTCATTTTTCGGATAGAGATGTTCACCTTGTCAATACATTAGATTATCCGGTATATGGCATTTCAATTGAGAAATTGAAATATGCCTATAGAAGTTTATATTCATTATTTGACCGTATTTCCTTTTTTATAAATGATTATTTTGAAATTGGAATCAAGGAAAGAGATGTATCTTATCGAACAATCTGGCAGGACAAAGTTAGAAAAGGGAAAAACTCCTACAACTTAAAAGTCGATTTAAAGAATAGGATGACAGAAAAAGATACATTTAATCTCCCATTAATCGGTCTGTACTGGTTATGCAAAGATATTGGAAAGCAAAAGGTAGAACATCACTATATAGAACCAGCTATCGTACATATTTCGAAAATACGACATCATTTAGAGCATCGTTATTTAAAGGTTCATGACACTCTTTTGTATCCAATTACAGAGGAATTACGAGAAAATAAGGATGATCCGTTGGCCTATTCCATTACGGTTGATGAATTTAATGATGCTGCAATGAAACTACTTTCTTATGTACGTGAAGGAATTATATTATTGACTATGGGTGTACACGTAGAGGAACTTAGAAAGAAAAGTGCGTCAGATGGTTTAATTATGCCGATGCACATGGATCAATACGATGATGATTGGAAACAGCTAAATTGAATTTTAGATTGCCTTCTTTGAATAAATTATATATCTTTGGAAATAATAAAATATGTTAGTGCAACTTGTATTTCAGACATAAAAATAAGGAAGTATTTACTTCCTTATTTTTTGTCCTCTCTCGTTGATAGTTTGCCCACTTAAAATAATAAGATTTGCTGCATCTTTATAAGATTCCGTTCGATATTAGTCAGTACAAGAAGACGAGGTTTAAGGATAATGTGTATTTCATCTATTCCAAGCCATTTAGGAGTCTCGATTTGATATTCTTGTTCTTTGAATGCCACATGGCCTTAAAGACGTACAGTACTAAATTATTTTTGTGACCACAAATGCTCTTAGAAATTCCTTAAAGTATTAATATAATAGGTGATTGGAAAATAGTTTATGGAATCCTTTTGTAGACTTTGCTTAACTACTGCACCCTTTAGTAATTATTAGCCGGTTTACTTGAATAAGAAGTTGTAAAAAGGTTGCCTTAGCCTGCACAACAAGATAATTTCGATACATCTTTATCGAACGTAAGTGCAGCTAATTTTAGCCCTTCAGCCATTGTTAAATATGGTGATAGGGTTTCTGTTAAATCTTCTATCGTTAAGCCAAATTTAACAGCTAATGTCGCTGCATAGATGACATCTCCTGCATTCTCAGATACAATATGGACCCCTAATACTTTCAATGTTTTTGCATCTGCTACTAGTTTAAATACACCGGTGGTTTCACGGTTTACAATTGCTCTTGGAACAGCATCTAAGGGTAATACAGATGTCTTCACATCATACCCTTTCCCTTTTGCTTGTTCTTCTGTTAAACCAACCGTTGCAACCGATGGATTCGTAAACGTAACAGCAGGAACAATTGATAAATCTATATTTTTGTTTAACCCACCGATAGCATTATCAGTAGCAATTCCACCTTCATAGCCTGCTACATATACAAATTGCGGTCCTAACGTCACATCTCCTGCTGCATAAATCTTTTGATTACTTGTTTGACCAAAATCATTGATCAGGATTTCATTATTTTTTCCAATTTCAACATCTGCAGCACTTAAATTTAAAGAATCCGTATTTGGTTTTCTTCCAGTAGCAACAAGTAACTGATCTGATTCAATGACTTTTTTACTGCCATCCACTGTTACGTAAACCTTTTTTATCTCTCCACTTTGTTCAACACGCTCAAAAGTTGCCCCTTTGACAAGTTTTATTCCCTGTTCAATCAAGGCTTTTTCAACTGTCTCTGAAATCTCAGGATCATATTCTTTTAAAAGTCGCTCACTTCTTTGGATTAGTGTTATTTCTGAACCTAGATGATAAAATAGTTGTCCAAGCTCCATTCCAATGTATCCTGAACCAATCACCGTTAACCGTTTTGGTACTTTCTTTAATTCAAGTAGAGTTGTACTAGTTAAATAGTCCACTTCTTCAAGTCCTGAAATTCGTGGTAACGAGGGAGATGCACCTGTTGCAATTAAAAAGCGTTTTGCAGATAACTTTGCCCCATTGACCTCAATCGTACTAGCATCAACGAATTTTGCTTCACCTTCAATTAAATCAAAGCCATATTCATCAATTAAATCCACATATTTTTGATTCCGAAGTTCACTCACCAATTTATTCTTTTGCGTGATTAAACTAGCTAAATCCACTTCTCCAGCAGATGTTTGTAAACCTATAAACGGATTTTCTTTTGATAAATGATTGATTTCCCCTGCCCTAAGAAGAGTCTTTGATGGAACACAGCCAATATTCACACAGGTTCCCCCAACCGTTCCACACTCAATCATTCCAACTTTTGCACCATATTCAATAGCTTTAATTGCCGAAGAAAAAGCAGCAGCGCCAGAACCAATAATAAGAAGGTCATAGTTGTCCTCATTACTTAAAGCCACGTTTTCTTGAGATGATACTTCCTCAATTTCTCCAGTTTGATAATTTGCTTCATCAATCGCCTTTTTTGCACTTTCAACCTCAATATCATCGGGCAATTCAAATACGACTTCACCACGACGAAAACTAGACTCAATATTTTTAGCACCTATATTTCCAAGTGCTGATGCCACGTGTTTTTCACAACCCGTACAAGTCATTCCTTGAATGTTTACCTTAAATTTAATCATAATAAAGCTCCCTTCGTTAATCTCTCATGTTAATGTTTCTATTATTGGACATGAATGTAATTGCTTTTCATCTGGACATCGTTGTTTTAAGTCATCTAACATAGTTTCAATACGTTTTAAATCCTCTATTTGCTTTTGAACTTCCTCTTGTTTTTTAGAAACAAATTCGAACATATCTTGACAACGAACTTCATCTTTATCTACAACGCCAAGTAATTTATAAATCTCACTTAAAGAAAAACCAAGTTCCTGTATTCGCTTAATAAACCCAACACGCTTCACTTCATCATCTGAATACATCCGATAACCAGCTTCCGTTCGGTAAGGCTCTTGTAATAAATTTTTTCGTTCGTAATATCTAATAGTTTCTTTGTTAACTCCACATTTATTTGCGAACTCACTAATTCGATAAATCACCTTATTTCACCCCATAAAAATTATAA
>NZ_JAXHDC010000060.1:0-14762 GCF_037072045.1 Oceanobacillus sp. MO10714A
CAACAAAAAAGCAGGCAATTTGCCCGCTTTTCTATCTGAACCATTATGGTTTAATTATCTTCACTTTTTTAATCTGGTAACCATCCATTTCCTCGATTATAAAACGGTGGTTTTCATATTCAATAATGACGCCTTCCTGTGCGTCCAGGTTTGTCGTAAACATCCATCCCCCGATAGTGTCGACTTCATCATCTACCAGCTCGATACCGAGGATTTGATTCACATCTTCCAGATGAAGTTTTCCAGATACAATGAATGTCTTATCATTTACTTCCTGTACGTCAGGTATTTCATCTTCATCAAATTCATCACGAATATCACCAACGATTTCTTCTAAAATATCTTCAACCGTAATTAAACCGGCTGTTCCGCCATATTCATCATTGACAATTGCCATATGGATCCGTTCTTTCTGCATTTTGAGCAGCACCTGCTTAATCGGTGTAGCTTCAGACACATGCAGAATTGGCCGAATAAACTGATCAATTGTAACATGCTTATTTTGGTGATATCCTGTGAGAACTTCTTTCAAGTTTACTAACCCGATAATATTATCTTTATCCTCATCCGCTACCGGATATCTTGTATATTGTCCTTCAAGGATAACATCCATATTTGATTCTAAACTATCTTTTTTAAAGAAATATACCATTTCAGTTCGAGGTATCATGATTTCCCTTGCTACTCGCTCATCAAACTCAAAAATGTTGTTTACATACATCATTTCCGATTGATTAATTTCACCACTTTTATAACTGTCAGCGAGAATTAAACGCAGCTCTTCTTCCGTGTGGGTCTCTTCATGACTGCTGATTGGTTTGAACCCCATAGCAAGAATAATTAGCCGAGCTGTACCGTTTAAAAGCCAAATGAACGGGTAAAGTAAACGATAGAACCAAACAAGAGGTCTTGCAACAAATAAGGTAACTTGCTCCGCCTTTTGAATAGCAACCGTCTTTGGTGCGAGTTCTCCAATTACAACATGTAGAAAAGTTGCAATCAGAAAGGAGACCGCAATTGCTATCGTCGTAACCATTCCAGTACTAACATTAAAATAAGAAATGACTGGATAGAGCATTTTCTCAAATGTCGGTTCCGCGAGTCGTCCAATCCCTAATGCAGTGATTGTTATTCCGAGCTGACACGCTGATAGATATTCATCCAAGTGGGTGATTATTCTCTTTGCAGCAATTGCAGATTTTTTCCCTACTTCGATGTGTGGTTCAAGTTGTGTACTTCTAATTTTTACAATCGCAAATTCCGCCATTACGAAAAATGCGGTTAATGCAATTAGTACAGCAACTGCAAGTAAGTTAATTATGGGCAATACGTCCAATTAGTGTTCCTATGCACAAGCAATAGGAACTTCACCTCCTAAGTGCAAATATAAATTCATTTTTATTTCAGATTATTAGTTGTGATTGGCTCCATTTTATTATAATATATCCAACCATACCCGTCTATACAGAAGATTTTATTTTTTAAAATTCAGGTTCAAAAATTTAAGGATAAAATACGAAAAAAAATCCATCCTACAGATAGGATGGATTTTATGAATTGTTTACTTTATTATCTTACGCTGCGTACGTGGCCTGAGAATTTATCAGCCCAGTAACCGCTAGACATGTCTGCTACTGCTAGACCAGTAGAGTTCTGTGCACCGATAAACTTACCGCCACCAAGGTAGATACCTACATGACCGTTTGTTTTATATGTGTTGAAGAATACAATGTCACCCGGTTGCATATTACTTGCGGAAACCTTCGTACCAACACCTGCTAGTCCTGCAGTGCTTGACGGTACGGAAATTCCACCTTGAGCAAATGCCCAGGATACAAATCCAGAACAGTCAAATCCACCTGGTCCTTTTCCTCCCCATACATATGGAGTGCCAAGGTGAGCGAATCCAGCGTTCATTGCAGTTTCAACACCGCCAGACGCTGCTGGACGGGATGAATCAGATGAATTAGTTGAATTAGTTGAATTAGTCGAATTAGTTGAATTAGTCGAATTAGTTGATTTTGATTTCGGTTCTTCTTTTGAAACAGTTGATAAGTTATTGTTACTTGAATCATTATTATTTGAACTATTGTTATTTGATTCATTGCCACTTGCATTCGTTTCGTTACTTGCTACCTGAACTTCAGGAGCAGGTTGTGTTAATTCATTAATGTTCTGTCTAACGTCTCTTTCAAGGGAAGCAAGCTCGCTGTCTTTCACTTCAAGTTCTTCTACTTTTGCAACAAGTGCTGCTTCTTTATCTTTGATTTCTGCCTTTTTATCTTTGTTTTGTGTTTGTTGAGCTTTGATTGTTTTCTCAATTCCTTCAAGCTCGACACGCATTTCTTTTAATTCATCAAGTTTAACAATTACCTCTTCTTGCTTCTCTTCAACTTTAACTTTATCAGCGTCGATTTGTTCCATTAATTCAGCATCAGAATCGCTAATTTTGTTAATTGCACTTACACGGCTAATGAAATCCATGAAATTTTGCGAGCCGAATAACACTTCAAGATAAGAAATGTTACCACCATTCTTTTGGTAAGCTGATGCGCGTTCTTTTAAAATGTCGAAACGTTTTTCAATCGCTTCTTCAAGTTCTTTGATTTCCGCTTCAAGCTTGTCTACTTGCTCTTCTGTTGCAGTAATGGATTTTTCATTTTTCTCCATTGTTGCTTTGTTTTCGTCAAGCGCTTTATTAACACGGTCAATTTCATCATTTAAATTCTCTAAGTCTATTAATAAATCAGCAATCTCCGCTTCTGCCTCGGATAAGTTTGCTTTAATCGTTCCTCTTTCATCTTGAATTTGCGTTTGCTTGTCCTTCAGGTCATCAATAGATTCTGCTGATGCGTGATCAGTAAAAAACACACTGCTCAAACCTACTACTGTTACAGTAGCCATCGTTACTAAGGTCTTTTTCAATTTCTCGTTCCCCACTTCCTCACTACTATTGCATCTCTTTATGTATGTTCATGAAAGCCTACCTGCAAATTCGTGTCATTAATTTATATTATGTATTATTTTCATTTCAATGGTATTGTAACACCCAAAAATTGCAGTCGTGTTATCGTTATATTACAGTTATGTTTCAATTAATGACAAATTATTTCCTTAATAGAGAAAAAACATGCAATATCCCTCGGGCATACTACATGTTTAGACGTATATTTTCCTAATAGAGGACGATATATTAAAATCCTTTCATTTCACCTGATAATTTAAGACTGATAGAAAATTATACAAGATTATGCTGGAAAGCATAGATAACTGCCTGGGTTCGATCCTGTACCTCTAATTTTGCTAAAATATTACTTACATGGACTTTCACTGTTTTCGTTGCAATAAACAACTCATCGGCTATTTCTTGGTTCGTTTTCCCAGCTGTAAGAAGAAGCAGGACTTCCTTCTCCCGTTCTGTCAATTGCTCATGCAACGCTTCCTCTTGAGAATGGCGCATCCGGTTCATTAATTTCCCAGTTACTTCAGGTTCCAAGATCGATTGGCCTTCATGAGTTGCGCGGATCGCTTCGGCTATTTTTTCAGCCTTGGAAGTCTTCAGCAAATAGCTTTTCGCGCCGGCTTCAAGCGCTGGGTAAACTTTTTCATCATCGAGAAAGCTTGTAACGATGATAATCTTTGCTTCCGGCCACTCAGATAGGATCTGTTTCGTAGCTTCGATTCCATCCATTTCCTTCATAACTAAGTCCATTAAAATGATATCCGGCTTCCATTCAAGAGCTAACTTCACAGCTGGTTCTCCGTCATCAGCTTCAGCTACGACTTCAATATCCGGTTGTGCGGACAGATAAGACGCTACGCCAATACGAACCATTTCATGATCATCGGCAAATAATACAGTTATCATCATTCTTCCTCACTTTCTGTTTGAATAGATGCTCTTTCTTCTTGATCCGATCCTGTAGGTAGGGGAACTTTTACCTCAAGCTTCGTGCCTTGATTCGGTAAGCTGACAACTTTGAACGTTCCACCGATTTCATATGCCCTCTCCCTCATATTATGGAGGCCATAGGAACTAGTTTTCACGCTTTCCATGTCGAAACCTACCCCATTATCTGAAATACGTAAAATTACCGTACCTTCTCGCTTAATGAGCAACACATGAAAACTCGTGGCTTGTGCGTGGCGCAATGTGTTGGACATCGCTTCTTGAATGATACGGAACAGTTGGTCTTCAATTCCCTTATCAACAGAAAGTTCTTCCGCTGTCCACGATATATCAATCGTAATTTTCTGTTGCATTTCAACAAGCAATTCTTCCACACCTTGAACAAGAGATTTCCCTTTTAACGCGACTGGACGCAGGTGTAGAAGGAGTGCCCGCATTTCCAGCTGGGATTGTTGCAGCATTTTTTCCACTAATTGTAATTTCTTCTTCATTTCATCATCTTCAGGAGCATTTTGCAGATTGAGAGCTGAAATCATCATTGATGCCGCAAAGAGTTGTTGACTTACAGAATCATGTAATTCACGGGCAAGCCGGTTTCGTTCTTGGACGACAATTTCTTGTAAGCTCTTTTCTCGTTCTTCCGCTCTTTCTGTTGCAAGTCTTTGCGCGTTTTCCGTTTGCTGATCTATTCGTGATTGAATGAGTTCTAGACGCTTTTCAATGCTTTTCAGTTCGTGATACGGTTCTTTTTCCTCATCAAGTCTCTGCCCCTTACTTAGTCTGTCAAGCTTACGTTCAATCCGATGCAGTCGTTGTCTCCAGTACCAACCAGTTGATATCCCGAAAATCGTTCCGCCTGCTAGTATGAAACCAAACACCCAGATTAAGAAAGAAACATTGCCAATCTCGGTTTCCCACAGAATCGCATAACTGTCCGGAGGGAAAACAGTGAACACAAGTGTGAGGACGACCGCTGAAAGTAAGATACTAAACAGAATGCCAGTGAATATATGGCGGATAATCGTACTCATATACGCTTCACCTCAATATCTCCAGAAAATAGCGAGGTGACGATTTTTACACGCGTTGTTGCGTGATCATAAACAGCCGTTTGATAAAAAATCGATTTATTAAAAAGTTTTTCATGACTTTCGTGGAAGATATGGGCATTACCGAATATAGCACTGTGGTGGATACTGACCTCCACTTCATAAGGTACATATATTTCAATATTACCCAGACCATGACGTATTGAAATAACCGCTGTGTCATTCGGGATGACGGTATTACTTAAATCAATAACCCTATCACCAAGCAAGCCATGAATGTTCACATCTCTCCACTGGTAAGCAGTCTCCTCAGTATACTGGTCATCCAATACGGTATGGTCAAATAGAGGTTCCACACGACTTAGCGGCTCGTTTAGTGCTTCTTCGTCGGGAAGCTTGGGATAGATTCGATCGGTTCTTTTCGTTGAATCATAGTATCTCATCGCAAAGATAACAATTGCTGCAATAATAAGGAATCTAACTGCCATAAGACTCAGTATCGAAAAAATGAGACCAATAAGACTAAGCCAAAAGACAATTTTACCCCAGAGGGTATAAAAGTTCTTCCAGCTAATATAGACTAAGAACCCGCATATAATAGCGGGGATAATTGTTCCTCCAAAGGAAAATACAAATTCAGCCATGAGAAGGAGGATGCCGATGATTAGAATCCAGTTATATGATTTTGTCGGTAATTGCTTGAACATGACGGCTCCCCCTTACCTTTTCAATCGTTTAAGGCGCAGATTTCATCTACGCCTATATAGTATATCATTTTCCTTGGAGCTTATCGCATCTTATTCCACATTTTCTTTATCTTGTAATTCTTTTTCAAGCTTAGCAATTTTACTATCGAATGTGCTCTTATAATAGGAGCTATTCACCTTGTATTCCAGATTCTCGATATACTGCTCCAGTTCGGCAAACTTCGCAAATGGTTTATCGGATACATCATCGATTACTTGGTTCATTTGCTGATTCGCCCTTGCAATATTTTCTCTTCCCATTAATTCCATTCGGCGCATATGCATATCTTTCAGGCGATGCTTCATTTCTTCATATTTATTTTCCAGTGTAACGAGTTGTTCTATTGTTTCTTCCCTGCTCTGTTTTAAGCGGGCTGCACGCTTCTCATACTCTTCATACTCTTTCACTGCAAATTCATATAAATCGGTTTCTCCTGCTTGCTCTGCAATGTCTGCTTGTCTCTTGCGCTTATCTGCTAAATCTTGAGCTTTTAAATATTCACGAGAGAATTCATCTTTCAATTTGTACTGGCGCTCAATCATCTTTCTGACTTTTTCCTTTTCCAGTTCGCTTTGGCGCAAGTATTGATTCAATGCTGCGACTGGATTCTTTTCCTCTTTCTTATCCATTAAATGATGCAAGTCTGCTGAAATATTATCCATGATGCGTGTAAAAATGTTTGTTGACATAATTTATTCTCTCCTTTTAAATTTAATTATTGATGTAAATCTGCCCATTCCCGTTCGAAATTCGTAAATGGATCGTCATCGTTCACCGTGTGGACAACTGGTTCTTCCTTCCAGCTCTTCATGATCAAATACAATACATAAACAGCTGCGACACCAATGATTGCATAGATGTTCGACAAGCTGATGCTTAACACAAGCAATCCAACTACAATCCAGCCGACTTTTGCACCCGTTGAATCCGTTGCGACAAACTTTTTAAACACGATATACAACAACCAGAGACTCAACCCTAAAATAATCATTGGTCCAATATTGGCAAGCAACACGAAAAATGCAATTAATCCCCCAACAAAGAGTAAAAATTTCTTCATGTGACAGCCTCCTTTCTTGATCTTGACTCCATCTTACCGCAGAAAACAAAACCTGATAATGAGCCCCAGACATAAATCCAACTAAGCCCCAAGACGTATTTAGTGGGACACCGGGGTCAGAGGTTTTGTCCCACTGCGACTGGTGGGACACTGGGGAGGGACATGGGGTCAGTGTAAATGTCCCAGTTATACGCACCTAAAAAAGAGTACAAAAAAAGAACGGCATATCACCATTCTTTTCATTTTCTCCATTTTTTTATATATATAAATGCCATCAAAATGACGCCTGCTCCAAGCAATGAATAAACAATTGTCGAATAAACGTCCATAATTCCTAGAATAGCTTCCCAGTTCTCACCAAGGAGGACACCCACTGCTACAAGGAGAGCATTCCAAATCAATGTTCCGAGTGTTGTTAACAGGATGAATGCGGAAAATTTCATATTCGACATCCCAGCTGGAATAGAAATAAGACTACGAACGAGCGGCACCATCCGACAGAAAAACACTGTCCAATATCCAAATCTATCAAACCAGGTATCCGCTTTACGAATATCCGCTTTTTCAATTCTAAGAAGATGACCGAACCGTGCCACAATTCTCTCCAAGCGCTCCACATCAATCAGGAGGCCGATGCTATACAGAATCATCGCACCGATAACGGAACCCAATGTCGCTGCTGTCATGACGCCAATTACTGTTAGATTTGCATACGTGGTCATGAACCCTCCAAAGGGAAGAACGATTTCAGATGGGATGGGCGGGAATAAATTTTCCAACGTCATCATAAGAAAAATACCCAAGTAGCCGAACTTTTCCATTATATATGTGACCCAGCTTTGCATGCATACCTCCTGACTTTCAATTTACCTTGCTATTATGGATACTTGTCCATTAAACGCTTCTCTATAATATTTATATACAAACTACCATGAACTTAGAAGCTATAATCCAAATTCACGTGCAATCAGTTCGTAAGATTTTTTACGAGCCGCAAAATCATGCGTAATTGTAAGAATCATAAACTCGTCCGTACCATATTCCTCACTTAGTAACTCAAGCGATTTCCGAACAATATCCGGCGTTCCAACAATTTGCCGGTCACCGGATTTACGCAAAAGTTCGAGATCTTCATCTGTAAGCTTATATTCATTCACTTCAGTAATAGAAGGAATTTTTCCATTTCCCTTCCCTTTATCCTGCATCCATTTCCATATTTGATTGCTTTTCGCAAGCTGCTCCGCTTCCTCTTTCGTCTCCGCACAAATAACGTTCACCGTAACAATTGCTTCCGGCTCTCCCTCCTGGAAGTTTTCAAAGTAACCGCGCACAATTGACGGACCGTCTGCATCACTCATAAAGTCGCCAAACACATATGGCAGGCCTTTCTCGAGCGCTAACACTGCACTTTTCTTGCTCGTGCCAAGAAGCCACGGGACCGGTTGTTCTTTCGGAACAGGTTGTGCAGAAACCTTAGAGAAAAGATGTTCTTCAGGAAAATCACGATTCAAGAAATGGAGTAATTCATCCAGTTTTTCCGGATAGTTTTTCACCTGTTCGAGAAAATTATCTACAAGCGCAATCGATGCCTCTGCTGATCCGCCCGGCGCTCGTCCAAGTCCAAGGTCTATTCTTCCGGGATATAAAGTAGCCAGCAGGTTATATCTTTCAGCTATCTGGTACGGCCTATAGTTTGGTAAAAGAACCGCCCCAGAGCCGATGCGAATGCGATTCGTTTTCGAACCAATAATACCAAGAATGATGTCTGGTGCGGGACTTGCTAATCCCGGGAAGTCATGATGCTCGGCAATCCAATAGCGGTGAAATCCTAATTTTTCCGCCGTCACAGCGAGATCAATCGTCGCTTCCAGTGCCTCGTTTGCAGTTTTTCCATTTGGAATGGGAACCTGATCAAGAATACTTAGTTTCATCTTTTATACCTACCTTCCTTGTTCTCGAATAAAGGCGCAAGCGCCCTTACAGGCTAAGAACGCGATTCGTTACGCGGGCGCCTGGAACTGCGATTACTCGTCCCACCAAAAGATCTGCTAGTTGCTGGGCGCAGAGCGGACGTGGCTAACCCTGGATACCTAAATTATCACTGCATTTTTATTTTATAGTTTCCTACGCTAGAACAAGAGGTGGGACAATGCCTCCGTCCCCAATGTCCCACTGGGACAAGTGCTCTGACCCCGTGTCCCGTTTTATATTTCTACCTGTTTGGATTGGATGTAGTGGTAGAGTAATTGTTCGGTGTTTTTTAGGGAATCTTCGTGGGTGCGTTCGTATGCGTGGGAGGCGTCGATTCCTGGACCGATAAGGCCATGGACGATATCATGCCCGCTTCGGATTGCCGCTGACGCATCGGATGCGTAATAAGGATAGATATCTAACTTGTAGCCGATATGATTTTCCTCGGCTAAATTAGCTAAATTCTTGCGCAATCCATAATGGTATGGTCCGCTACCATCTTTCACACAGATAGAAACCGTGTATTCATCCGTGGACTGACCTTCCCCCATTGCTCCCATATCAACCGCTACATATTCGACCGTTTCCGCTGGAATATTAGAATTTCCTCCATAACCGATTTCTTCATTATTAGATATCAGAAAATGGGTTGTATAAGGTAGACTAAGCTTTTCATCTTTGATTCGTTTCATTAGTTGGATAAGCATCGCAACACTCGCTTTATCATCTAAATGACGTGATTTGATGAAGCCATTATCTGTTATTTCAACACGGGGATCGAAGGAGACAAAATCTCCCACCTCGATGCCAAGCGCTCTTACTGCTTCCGCATTTTCCACTTTGGCATCAATTCGCACTTCCATTTTTTCTTGATTATATTTAGCATCCCGCGCATTTTTATAGACATGCACAGATGTCTCATGATGTAAAATAGTTCCGGTGAAGATTTTCCCTGAAGACGTCTCAATCTCACAATATTCCCCATCGATTGAGTGATACGTAAATCCACCAATTAAATCCAATCGGAGACGACCGTCACGCTTAATTTCTTTCACCATGGCACCTAACGTATCGACATGAGCAGTAAGCATACGATGTTCGTTTTCATTCTCACCTGGAATTGTCGCAATCAAGCCGCCTTTTCTATTTCGCTTATGTTCAATTTGTAAATCTGTTAAAATCTCTTCAATAAAAGAAATTACTTTTCCAGTATTCCCGGAAGGACTCGGAATAGAAACAAGTTGTTTAATTAGGTTTTTCGTCTCTGAAAGATTTGGATAAGTCGCCACATGCATTCTCCTCATTCTTTTTCTTTTATTTTATCATAAAGTGAAACTTCATTCAGTGGGGGTATTACAGACCGTTAATACGTGATAAACGGTAAAGCTTAGTCCTTTTTCGCTTCTATATCTGCAATCTCATCAACTAAGGCTTCAGCTGCCCTGCGATAATAATTACTCATATTAACAAAGGATAGTACGAGCAGCACCTGATTCAAATAGCTATCATCGAGTTGCCCGGCATCCACCTCGCGCACCATTTTCTTACTGTCTTCGGTAAAACGTTCGAGATTACTTCCCGAAAGCTTTATAAAGGATTCATATAATGGCCCGAGATCAAGTGTTTCTTCCATCATCTGCTGATTAAGTGATTCCAGTGTTGTCTTAATATCCCGTATTGCAAGAATCGTCTTCATTTCATAAATCAAATCAATGAGCATGACATGTTCCGGGGAGTATTTTTTATTTTTTATCGGGAAAAATAATTTCCCCTTGGAATAATTATTGATCATTGTTTTCGTTAAAATCTTTTCATCTGTTGTCCGTTTCGTTTGTTCATACTTATTTTCAAATAATTGGATGACCTGATCCATGTATAAGTCCAATCCAGGTATATCCTGGCTGGATAGTCGTGTATTGAGCTGCAGTTTCTCCAGTAAGTTATCTAAATTATTCACCATATCTAAATTCCTCCACATTTTTATTAGCAGCGGTTGACTTATCGCTATAAACTATGTTATAAATTTATTATAACACTAACACGTAGTTTTAAAAACCACGTGTTACATCGAAAGGGGTTTTCCAGTTGAATCAGTATATTAGAGAACCAATTAACAGCCTAACACATTGGGTAGGTGCAGTTCTCGCTTTATTTGGATTAGTAGCAATGATTATAAAGGCCGTCGCCGAAGGGTATTCAATAATTGGCTTGACAGCCGTCGTTATTTTCGGAGTCAGCATGATTTTACTTTACTCGGCATCCGCAACGTATCATATGGTCATTGCAAAAGATAAGGTGATAGCTTGGCTGCAGCGAATTGATCATTCGATGATTTTCGTTTTAATTGCTGGGACTTACACCCCCTTATGTATCATCGCATTGAATAACACATTAGGTTGGATTCTATTCAGTGTCATTAATGGCCTCGCAATTCTTGGTGTCATTTTCAAACTGACATGGTTCACTTCACCAAGATGGCTTTCCACCATGATTTACATTTTAATGGGGTGGCTCGCTATCTTTTTCACTGGAGAATTAGCCCCAGCACTTGGTACAGGCGGGATGGTCTATCTTATCCTTGGTGGTGTCGCCTATACGATTGGCGGGATTATTTACGGATTTAAACCAGAATTTCTCCGGTTTAAAAATTGGGGCTTCCACGAGATTTTTCATATTTTTATTCTCCTCGGCAGCCTGTTCCATTTCATTTGTATATATTGGTATGTCATTTAACAAAAAAATGCGTAAGGCGGGATATCTGCCTCACGCATTTTTTTAATTCACTTCCTCCAAAGCGCGGATAAATTTAGTAAGTGAAGTTTGTTCTGTTTGTTCCTTCCATTCCTGCAGCTCGGTATCCTGCTCTTTGAAAAAGAACATCAGCCCTTCATGCAAGGTATCGATAACCCGAGCGTCATCATGCGCCGCTTGTTTTATATCAGAAATAAGAACACTCCAATCCACTACACCGACATTACCAGTCGTATATTCCATATAAGGATATTGTTTTGCTAAATCATACACTTCATCTAAATCAGTACCAAGATAAATTTCCACAGCTAATAGATTTCCGATATTGTGGTTGTCGCTTCCTTCCAGCAGTGCTTCCTTATGGAGGTTCGCAGCTTCCTCGTATTTACCTTGAAATAAAAGAGCATTGGCATGGATACTTTTTGTATAAGGGTCGATTGTTTCTCCCAAAGCCGCTTTATACTTCTGATACCACTTCTCATATTGCTCCCAATCGCTTGCATCGTAATAATAATGTAACATCTGATTCAGATAAATAGGATCTGCCGTAAGCTCGGCTAGTTGTTCATAATAAGGTTGCTGCAGCTTTTGCGCGGTACTAAAGCTCCCACCCGCTTCGATCCCGATCAACCGTGCAACCATTCGGAGGCTGTGCAAGTCATCTGGGTTTGTTGTTAAAACGTTCCGGTAACCGTCAAGCGCCTGTTCCAATTCACCGGCTAGCAGCAATTCATCTTCTGCTGTAAGTTCCCGTTGTTTTAAATACATAGTCGGCAGATTTCCGATTGTTTCTTCCGCTAACCGGTAACCATTGCTTTGTGTTATAAGATTTCCATCTTCATCAAAAGCCTTCACATTCCAAGAATAATGTCCCTCTGGATTTTCAAAGCCAAGCACCGTTGCCGGGTTGAAATAATCGTTCTTTGTTTCTGCAATATCAGTAAGGAAATTCAAATAAATATTATAAAGACTCTCTACAGGCAATGAAAGTTGACTTTCTTCCACCTTCCTATCCCAGCTCATCCCATAAGAAACATCGCTTTCTTCTATATGAAAGTCAAGCATGTAATAAGCTGCCTCGTCAACCGCTTCCCAGCTAAAATCAATCGTTTCTTCCTCCAATACGGCTTCGTTTGCAGGAGCGTTTACTTCCAGTAGCGGGGCTAGCGTAATATCATATTGAATATTTTCTGTACCGTCGATTCTTACCCAGTCATTCATATCAACCGGCCAAAAATAGCCATCGATTTGCTCCATTTGGAAACCGGCAAACACTTGATAATCTCCAGGCATAACCCCCGTGAATTCGAAATTCCCAGCAGCATCTGTCTTTGTCTGGTACCATTCATCAGGACGAATCGAACTAGTAACATCGGCAGCATCCCTAAGAAATACACCGGCATCCTTAATCGGCGTCCCGTCCTGTCTGCTAATATTTCCTGATACCTTCGCAACCTCCGCCGCACCATTCACAGGAGGACCAGTTAGCAAGCGGTTCTCCAATTTCTTCATCTCTTCATAAACACCGCTCTGTTCTATCGGGTCTTCATTCTCTTCTTTTTCCCAAGCAATTCTATATTCTTCCAAACCTTGCTGAACCGTCGCTAAAGCCTCTTCCAGCTGCCCCTTCCTCAATAAAAGGAATGCTTCATATTGCTTCTTTTCTGCCTTAGCATACGCATGGTCCGGAACGTCAATTTGTTCTAATAGACTTTCCGCTTTAGCTAGATTTCCAGCTTGCAAATGGAGCTTGATAAACGAAAACTTTAGTTCAGGAATTTCATAAGAGTGCTCCGACTTTTCCAAACGTTCAACTGCACGATCATAGATTTCCTGAAGTCTAGCGTCATCTCCTTCCAGTACTGCTTCATATGCTAGCTCCATAACCGCCGTTTGTAGATATCCATTAATAGGCCCATTTTCTAGATAATCCTCAATATATGGTTGCTTTTCTTCCCAACTGATGAATGGCCAATCATGATCCGCAGCCACGCTTGTCGTCATAGAAGGCCCGACATATATTGCATAGTCATTCATCCACTCCCCACTTAAGAAACGCTCTTCAATCAGGTGATATTTTTGACTCGGCAGAATATTGTCTTCCAAGAGTTCGAGAATTTTGTCTTTTCCAACCCCACTTCCATTCGCAAGCTTATATTTTACTATACCGAGTTCAAGTTGTGGTATCAGATAAATACTTGCAAGCGGAATAAGGATAAAAATGCCCGTCATAATCATAACCAAATGCTTTATTTTTAACGTAATATTATTCCTCATTCACAAGTCTCCTCTCTACTTCCGCTTTCCAATACGTATTACCTCCGATTTCAATCGTTTCATACGGATATTCATCTTGATTATTGAATTCAGAAATTGTGAAAAATCCGTAACCGAACAAAAGGATGACCACGGCTGAACTTACTGGAAGAATTGGTATGCTGATCTCTTTATTCCATAGTTGATGAAGTTTATCTTTCCACGTTGGCCGGTAAACTTTTTTCAACACATCTGTTTGCTTTGTAAACCGAATATTTTCAAGTTCCTTATTTAGTCGATTCTTCATCTGTTTTTTATCCTCCATTATGCGCATCCTCCTTTAGTAAATGGTCTTTTAACAATTTTTTCGCCCGCTTTAGCCGTGACTTGATAGTATTTTCCTTTATATTTGTCAAGGCAGCAATTTCCGCAAGCTTCAATTCGTTAAAATAAAATAACGTGATGACTTCTCGGTATTTATAATCCAATGCATGAATTTGAGCCGTGAGATTCTCGTTCCACTCGACTGCCAATAAATCCGCTTCCGGACTATCAATCCTATCCGCTTGTTGTGTGCGCTCGACTGTTTCTATATCTGGGAAAATATGCTTAAAACTCCATTTGCGCATTTGCTGCCGACAACGATTAATCGTTATCGTTGTCAGCCAGCTCTTTAAATGTTCTTCCTTTTCCAGCTGATTTATTTTTTCAAATGCGGAGATAAATGTATCTTGCACCGCTTCCTCTGCCCGTTGGTGATCCTTGATTAATAGGTAAGCCATTCGGAGCAAATAGTCCCCATATTGATTCATGAGTTCAACTAAAGCAGCCTCTTCTTTTCTTTTTAACCTGTCGACTAGGTTCAACTTGCTCCCTCCCCTTACTACTAAGATGCAGGCAGATGATAAAAAGTTGCGTTTATAACAAAGGCGGAAGCGCCCGTTTAGCAACGTACAAACTGGAGCACTCCGGAATGAGATAAAGGAAACACAACGAACGATAGTGAGTTGATGTTGAC
>NZ_JAXHDC010000061.1:0-14618 GCF_037072045.1 Oceanobacillus sp. MO10714A
AAGTAGATTTGCTGATAGATATGCTTTCCAGTATTCTCTCGATCAACCTTGATTAACATCATCAACTTCTCCCTCTCCTTCTGGTACCATATTAATTATAATTCTGGTACTTTTCATTATAACAGAATCTTATAATATCAGTATAAATACTGAAAATGGGAGGCATTACAAAATGGATTCATTAACTAAAAGTACAAAAGAATTGCAAGATAAACGAAATAAATATATCCCTCGTGGGGTTAGTAATGGAAACTTACACATTGCGCGGGATGCACAAGGCTCGACAATTACGGACATCGAGGGAAATGAATTTATCGACTTTGCAGGGGCGATTGGTACTTTAAACGTTGGACACACACACCCGAAAGTAACAGAAGCAATTAAAGAACAAATTGATAAATTTTTACATCCTGGCTTTAACGTCATGATGTACGAAGGCTATATTGAGCTTGCCGAAAAACTTTGCAATATTACACCTGGAAACTTTGAAAAGCAAGCACTACTCTTAAATTCAGGTGCAGAGGCGGTGGAAAATGCTGTCAAAGTAGCTCGTAAATATACAGGTAGACAAGCTGTTGTTTCGTTCGTTCGAGGGTTCCACGGTCGTACGAACATGACTATGAGCATGACGAGCAAAGTAAAGCCTTATAAGTTTGGCTTTGGTCCCTTTGCACCAGAAGTCTATCAAGCTCCATTCCCTTATCCGTATCAGAGACCAGAATCATTATCGGAAGAAGAATATACCGACCATGTCATACAGGATTTTAAAGACTTTTTCGTGGAAACGGTTGCACCAGAAACAGTCGCTTGTGTCGTTATGGAACCAGTTCAAGGAGAAGGTGGATTCATTATCCCTCCTAAAGAGTTCGTGCAAGCGGTAAGAGAATTTTGCTCAGAGCATGGCATTGTTTTTGTAGCTGATGAAATCCAAACTGGCTTTGGACGTACTGGGGCATATTTTGGAATTGATCATTTCGATGTCGTTCCAGATTTAATTACGGTTTCGAAATCCCTTGCAGCTGGTCTTCCACTAAGTGGCGTTGTTGGCCGTAAAGAAATTCTGGATGCCTCAAATCCTGGAGAGCTTGGTGGAACGTATGCAGGAAGCCCTGTTGCATGCGCCGCAGCATTAGCAGTCATTGATATTATGGAAGAAGAGAATCTACCTGCCAAGGCGGAAATCGTTGGTGAAAAGATTGAAAATAAACTTACAGAACTACAAGAGAAGTATACGTTTGTCGGTGAAATTCGCCGTCTAGGCGCGATGGTTGCTGTTGAAATCGTCGATAACCGTCAAAATAAAAACCCAGATAAAGAAACAACAGCTAAAATTGCTAAATATGCAAATGACAATGGTTTACTGCTATTATCTGCCGGAATTAAAGGAAATGTCATTCGCTTCTTAGCTCCACTTGTAATAACAGATGAAGAATTGAACAAAGGATTAGCAATTCTTGAAGATGCTTTCGCTAATCAATAGGAGGAAATAAAATTGACAAAATATATTTCAGTAAAGAATCCAGCAACAGGTGAGTTAATCGAAGAAGTAAAAACAAACACCAAAGAAGAAGTCGAACAAGCTATCTTAAGAAGCCACGAAAGCTTTAAGGCATGGTCTTCTGTCAATGCCCATGAGCGTTCAAGGCTATTGCAAAAATGGTCTCGCCTTATTCAGGAAAGTAAAGAAGAAATCGCTAAGGTGATGACGCTAGAAAGTGGAAAGCCAATTAGAGAGTCGCTTGGTGAAGTCGATTATGCAACAAGTTATATCGATTGGTATGCTGAAGAAGCAAAACGTCTTTACGGACGGACCATTCCGGCAAACACGGAAACAAAGCGAATTATTATTACACGTCAAGCAGTTGGTCCAGTCGCAGCAATTACACCTTGGAACTTCCCTGCAGCCATGATGACGAGAAAGGCAGCCCCGGCACTTGCTGCAGGATGTACATTTATTGTAAAACCAGCTGCAGAAACACCGCTGACAACAATAAAATTAATTGAGCTTGCTCACCATGCCGGGATTCCAGAAAATGTAGTACAATGCGTGAACGGTAATGGCTCAACAATTGGTGATATTTTTACAAGTAGTCCTTACATCCGTAAAATCACATTTACAGGGTCCACTCCAGTAGGTAAGTCTCTTATTGCAAAGAGTGCTGATACGGTGAAACATATCTCAATGGAACTTGGTGGACATGCACCAGTCATTGTTGCAGCTGATGCAGACGTTGATTTCGCCGTAACCCAGACCGTCGCTTCAAAATTCCGTAATGCGGGACAAACGTGCATTTGTGCAAACCGCGTCTTAGTACATGAAAGCGTGGTAGAAGAATTCTCTCAAAGCTGGCAAGTGCAGTAAGTCAATTAAAGTTAGGTAATGGTTTGAATGAAGATACAGATGTTGGTCCGGTCATTAATGAAAAGGGATTCAATAAAGTTGTTTTCCAGCTAGAAGATGCGGTTAATAAAGGTGCTGAGGTCCTAACTGGTAACGTATTCGATGCCAACCAAGAAAAAGGGTACTTCTTCATCCATCCAACTGTTTTAAAAGGTGTAAGAGAAGATATGAATATTATGCAAGAAGAAACATTTGGACCAGTTATTCCAATCACCACCTTTACAGAGTTAGATGAAGCAATCAGGATTGCCAATAGTACTCCATTTGGGTTAGCATCTTATTTCTTCACAAATGATTACCGTACAGGGGTTTACTTAAATGAAAACCTCGACTTCGGAATCGTTGGTTGGAACGACGGAGCACCATCTGCCGCACATGCGCCATTTGGGGGAATGAAAGAAAGTGGAATCGGCCGAGAAGGTGGCAGTGAGGGAATCGAGCCTTATTTAGAAACGAAATATTTATCAATTGGAAATCTATAAGCTTATTTTAAATATCCGCCAACAGCCCAAACAAGCTGCTTGGCGGTTGTAATCTTATAAATACAGTTTTTATAAAAAGAGAAGGAGAGTTTCAACTTATCAATCCTATTTTAGAATGAATGGATAGGCCTTTAATAAGCTTGCATTGTTATCATGATTATTAAAAGATCAAGAAATACATTAATGAGTGGTTTCATTCTCTCAAAGCAAGCCCATTTCATTTTAGACTAGCTTTTTAGGTAAGAGTAGGGTATCAAAAAAAGAAAGTAAAAAAGCAGCATAAGATAATAAATGAGAAGACAAGTTCACTAGTACAATATTTTGCTGGACTAATGAACTTGTCTTTCTCTAAGTTATTTAACTATTAAATGATGTCCTAGTTATTCTCCTTACACCAATCTAAAATAAATGCAGCAATTGTTTTTGTTACAGTTTTAAGACTATCTAAGTCAATATATTCATTTGGTGCATGCATATTGGCTCCGCTTGGTCCATAACACGTTGCAGGTATACCAAACTCACCAAATGCACGAAGGTCAGTAGTAGCAGTGAATGCCAATGATTCCATTTCTTCATTTGTTGTTTTTTTATGTGCTAAAGCTATACGGTTAAAAAGCTCACTATCTTTAGATATTGTATATCCTGGTGCATGGAAACCAAAAAATGTAATCTCCGGTGGATTCTCCTTTAGCCAATCATCCTGTTCAGAGGCTTTTAAAAACCATTGCTTTACTTCTTCTTGGACGTCTGATGGATCAGTTCCTGGATAAAACCCTACCCTTGCCTCAAATGTATATTCATTAGGAACACTAGAAGGCCAGTCTCCTCCATATCCGACTCCTACATTTACATTTAAAGGATGAGAATGATGGGTAAAATCTGGATGTTTGGTTGAGCATTAATATGCTTTCTGTAATCTTCCAGCGCCTGAATTAGTATTGTTGACTTATTAATCGCATTTTGCGCCATTTCTGCTCGTTCGACATGAGCCCCGCTTCCCTTCACCTTCACTCTCAACCACATAACACCTAATTGCGAATGAATTCCGCGAAGTTCTGTTGGTTCAGGTATTAATGCACCATCTGCTACAAATCCTTTATCTAGTAATGCTAGTGCTCCGTTTCCTGTACATTCCTCTTCAATTACTGTTTGAATTTGGAGGTCTGCGCCCAATTTTATATTTGCTTTCTGTAGTGCTTTTACTGCATAGATAGCCGCAGCTACTCCGCCCTTCATATCCAATATCCCTCGTCCATACATTTTATTGTCAATGATGGTTGGTATGAATGGGTCCTCTTCCCATAATTGTTTTGGTTCTGCACTTACGACATCAATATGACCTTGAAGAATTAAACTTTTTCCCAGTTTTTCTCCATCGGATTTCCATTCCCCAACTAAAACTGGCCGGTCCTCATAATCCCATTCAGGCTTTCCATAATTTTCATAAGCGGAAAGACGTTTAGGATCAGGTGAAAACAGAGTAGTTGTTAAATTCATGTCGTCTAAATGTTTCTTAATAAAAATTTGCGTTTCCTTCTCATTTCCTAATGTACTTTCAAATGATCCAATTGATTTAAGAAAAAGTAATTCTTCCTCCCATAAATCATCAATCGCTTGATTTACTATTTCTAAATTTTTTGATGTTATGTTACTCATACAGGATCCCCTCTTTCATAAAAGTATTCCGATCTACGGTAAAGAATTTATAGTTTCATCTCATCGTTTGCTAACCTTTTAATTACACCAAATAATACATTTGCCCCTTTTTCTATATCTTCATCTAAGGTAAGTTCTGATACATCATGACTCTTTCCATTAACGCTTGGTAAGAATATCATCGCAGTTGGCCCAAGTTCATTCATATACTTCGCATCGTGACCAGCACCACTTGGGATGCTTTTACTTGTATATCCATATTTCTCAGCGGTTTCCATTATCAAATTTCTAAGTTTTTCATTGAATAATGTTGTTTCTGAGTCCCATAAATTTTCAACTTCAAATGAAACGTTTCGTTCTAACGCTACCTTTTCCATTTCATCTATCATTTTTTCCAAGGTTTTCATTCTTAAATCATTGTCCATATGACGAACATCTAGTGAGAATACCACTTCACCTGGGACGCAATTTGCAACATCTGGAGTAACGGAAAGACGGCCCACCGTTGCCGTTACACCATACTTAATTGCTGTTTCTTCAATAACACTCATCATTTTCGATGCAGCTGCGAGAGCATCTTTTCTTAAATGCATTGGCGTAGGACCGGCATGATCGGCCTCCCCGGTTACTGTTATTTCACGCCAATTCATTCCTTGAATCCCCTCAACTCCACCAATAGAAATATTTTCACTCTCTAACACAGGTCCTTGTTCAATGTGAAGCTCTAAGAATGCAAAAAAATCCTTTATTCTATTTTCTTGCAATCCGTCATAACCAATTCGTTTTAGTTCATCTTCAAAACTCTTTCCAGTTCGATCAACCCTACTATATACAAATTCTTTCTCGAATATACCAGCTAGACCACCTGATGCCATCATTGGTGGTTCAAAACGAGCGCCTTCTTCATTTGTAAAATTAATAATTTCTATAGGTCTAGCTGTCTCAATATGATAGTCGTTAAGTGTTCTTACAACCTCTAAGGCTGTTAGAACACCTAATATCCCATCGAAACGTCCCCCTCTTGGTTGTGTATCTAAATGAGACCCGATTAAAACAGGTGCCAGATCCCTTTTTCCTTCTCTTCTTCCATACATATTACCAAAGTCGTCGATACGAACGGATAATCCAGTTTCCTCCATCCAACTCTTAAACAAATCTCGCATTTCTTTGTCTTCATCCGAGAGCGCGAGCCTTTTCAACCCATTTCCAGGTATTTCGCCTATTTCTGCACTTTTATCAATTGTGTTCTTTAATCTCCTAAAGTTTATTCTTTCCTCGACTTTTTTCAATACCTTCACCCCCAATAAAGAATTACAGCCCTAGCTGAACAAATAAATAACCCCATATCGCAACAGAAATTAAAGTAATCGCGACAGCACTTAGAATGACTTGTCTATATTGTTTCTTTATCAATGCAAGCCCATTTGGCTTTTTCTGAAATTCTTTAATTGTGATCTTTGCCATACTTGTTTGCTTCATTTTTGTAAAATACTGTAGCTCATACGTATTCGGCTTTGTTAATAAAGCAATAATAATTAATGATCCAACTGAGAAAACAAGAGCAAGCATAAGTTCATCTATACCCTCAGGAACAGGCATCACACCTCTCCTTATTAGTTCTCCAAAGATAACAAATGTTGTAACACCGATAATCATACTTGATAATGCTGCTTTAGAATTCATACGCCTCCATTCAAATGAGGCGATGATTGTCGGCAACCACCCTACCGCAAAGAAGGAACCTGCATAAATAGAAATCCAGTAAATAGCGGATGGTTGCATAATAGCAATAAGACAAACCACGGCAGCTACTATGATTTGTGCGATACGTGCGTATGACAAGCTTTGTCTGTCCGTAAGTTTTTTCTCGAATATTCTTTCGTATAGATCTCGAGAAAGAGCGAAACCAACTAAGACAAATAACGTTGATGCCGTAGATAGAACTGTAGCCATCAATGCAGCAAGTCCAATACCGGCTATTGCTGGTGGAGTAAACTCCATGAATCCAAAAACCATCACATTATCTGTTGGTGTTATATTCGGAGCAAGTACCTGCATTCCTCCTGCGGCAATAAAAATAGGAATTTGCATAAGCGGAGCAAAAAACACTCCAATCGATGCAACTTTTAATATAACAAAGTCATTTTTTGCAGGGAAAACACGAGAAACAAGAGCAGGCATACAAGTAAAGAATAAGATCCATACAAGGAATTGAGAAATAGACCAACCAATGGAACGATCCTCTGCTCCTGCTAACGTCCAATATCCTGGTATTGTTTCAGATAAATTCTTTATTTGATCAAAGCCTGCTTGTCCAATAATCATTGGAGCAATGATGAATGTAATTGCTAACATTGTAAAAAGCATTATCGTATCTGTAATGACCACACTGTACATCCCACCAAAGGCTGTAAAAGCAAGTAATGCAATCGTAAATAAAACCATAATTAACTCAAATCTTATATCAATGATTTCACTCAATACTAAACCTGCTCCGATAAACTGAACGACACCGTAACCAATTAATCCAATAATCATGATAATTGTTGCAACAACACTAACCCATTTACTTTTAAATCTCTTTTCAAAGAAATCTGGCATGGTTGTACAATCTAATGCTTTCATTTTTCGACCAATATATACTACTGCAAGTAACGTACCGATCCATGAACCAAAAGAGCCAAGTGTTGAATAGACTAAAGGACCTTCCGTATATGATTGTCCTGCAATACCTAATAATGTCGTAGCACTAAGAAATGTAGCAGCTAATGTACTCACTATTAGGATTGTGGATCCTTTGCCTCCCATTGTATAAAAATCATCGCTATTTTTAACGAATTTACTTACTACAGCACCAACAAAGATGTAGATAATCAAAACTATAATAAATATTGCAATGGCCATATGTATCCCCCTTAATTTACGTTTGCATTTTTCTCCATTTTATAAGCATCATTAACTTTTCCTTCTTCCTGTAGTTGTTCGGCTTCTTCTTTTTCCATTTGGCGAATAACTGGAAGGTATTGCTTTCTAAGTATCGTAACTACAATAATAAGAGAAAGAACGGGAAGCAATGTTGCATTTAAAAACAAGATTAATACACTTATATTCATAAAATAATCACCACCTCTACCTTTCTATATCTTTTCAATAAATTTAAAACGCTGCACTAGCGCTATATATACCAATTTTCCAACTTTTCACCAGATACTTATTGAGCTTTTAAGCGGTCACCTCTTTCTTATTCAGTATTTATAATCCATTTAGAGAAAACGGTTACAGAGTTAGTTATAAAAATCATAATGCTTATTATTACAAGTATTCTGTCTAATGAAAAGTACCAGATGCATATATAATTAGGGTACCAGAATAAAGTTTTATATTGAGCTAAAATGTGTTTAACTTGCTTACTCGGCAAACTAACTCCAATAGTTTTACTAATCTGTCGCTTATCCAATACATGTAGGAAGTTGTTTAAAAAAACAAAAAGAAGACCATCCGATCAATGGTCTTCTTCCATTTAAAACGCATCTATTATTCCCTTTTTATCCATCATTCCTTATACAATTTCCCCACCCATTATGCCTTAGCTTTTAATCCACTTCGACCTTTACAATTTTTCCTGTATTCATATCAACTTCTACTTCATATTTAACGCCCTGTGCAGTTATGATCTCGACTTCATATACTCAAATACCTTGTTCTTTCTCTTATTTTACTTTGACTATTTGTCCAGGAACTCAACTACTGCAATGTTCATTGCTTCTTCTATCAATATCTGTCTATACCGATTATATCCGTTATTGTATTCGGTACCTTGCCAATTAGTGATTATTCACATACATTTTCCTCGGAATCTTAGTCGTTTACACTATATCCTATTCAGAGATGAGCTGCATGTACCTAACCTGAATGAAAATGGTCAGGTGCCTAGAAGGGAAACTAAAGCGCCTTTTGTTCTGCCATTTGTTGAGCGGCTTCGGGGGAAGAGCGTTTAGATGTAAAAGGGCGTATATTAAAAATAATATTTAAAACAATCGCTGTTACACTTCCTGCAACAATCCCATTATTCGTTAAAATTTGGATGCCGGATGGTAAAACAGAGAATAGGTCAGGTACAACGGTTACCCCCAGTCCCATCCCTACCGAGCAGGCAATAATCATCGAATTTTCCGGGGACTCACTAATCACCCTTCCTAGCATCTTAATTCCTTGGGATACAACCATGCCGAACATTGCAAGCATGGCACCACCTAATACAGCGGTGGGAATAATCGTTGTTACGGCAGCAATTTTAGGAACTAATCCAAATACAAGCAAGATAATCCCAGCTACGAAGATGACTTTCCGTTTTTTTACACCCGTTAATTGAACAAGACCAACGTTTTGTGAGAATGCCGTATATTGAAAAGCATTAAAAATTCCTCCTAATAATACTGCAATCCCTTCCGCACGATAACCTTTTGCTAAATCCTCCTCCGATAACGTTCTATCTGTAATATCACTAAGTGCAAAATAAACACCCGTAGATTCCACTAAGGAAACCATGGCAACAAGACACATCGTGAGAACTGCGGAGATTTCAAATGTTGGCATACCAAAGTAAAAGACTTGCGGCATATGAAAATAAGAAGCCTCCCCGACGGCACTAAAATTAACTTTCCCTAAAACAGCAGCTACTAGAGTACCGGCAATAAGTCCGATGATAATGGATATTGACCGGATAAATCCTTTCGAAAAGCGATACATGAAAATGATGAACGTTAAGGTACCAAATCCTAATAATAGATTCATTGATGAACCAAAGTCACTAGCCCCTTGTCCTCCAGCTAAATTATTAATTGCAACAGGGATGAGGGTTAATCCGATAATCGTAACGACACTTCCCGTCACAATCGGAGGGAAAAAGCGAACTAACTTCCCAAATATCGTGCTTATCAAAATGATAAAAACTCCTGATGCAATAATCGAACCATATATCGCTGAGATACCAAATTCTCCGCCAATCGCAATAATTGGTCCTACCGCTGTAAAGGTACAGCCAAGAACGACTGGAAGTCCAATTCCAAAGAAACGGTTGCTTCCAATTTGTAGAATGGTTGCTACTCCGCACATGAAGATATCGATCGCAACAAGATACGTGAGTTGTTCTGTTGTTAGACCCAGTGCACCGCCGATTATAAGTGGGACCAATATCGCGCCTGCATACATTGCAAGTACATGTTGCATCCCTAATGCCGCTGTTTTCATCTAGGTTAATCCTCCTTAAAGGTTACTTCCCCATTTTCAAGCGAAGAAACAATAGCTAATGATTCCACTCGGATCCCTTCTTGCTCAATAAGCTTTCTACCATTTTGAAAACCTTTTTCAATGACGATTCCAATTCCTGCTAATGTCGCCCCGGATTGTTTAACCATATCGATTAAACCGAGTGCAGCTTGTCCATTAGCGAGAAAGTCATCAATAACTAAGACAACATCATCATGCGTGATGTAATCCTTCGATATAGAAATAGTGTTCGATTCTTGTTTCGTGTAGGAATAGACTTCTGCACTGTATAAGTGATCGATTAAGGTGAGCGATTTACGTTTCCGGGCAAATATCGTTGGAACACCCAACCGTAATGCAGTCATAACCGATGGAGCAATTCCTGATGACTCCAGTGTTAATACCTTTGTAATTTTTTCATCTTGAAAGCGGGAAGCAAACTCCTCCCCAACTTCCTGCATTAATACCGGATCAATTTGATGGTTTAAAAACGAATCCACCTTCAATACAGAATCAGATAAAACCTTACCTTCGTTTATAATCTTTTGCTTTAATCGTTCCATAACGATCTCCTTTCCAATAAAAAAACCCAGAAATTCCTGCTTCTAACTATGAAGAAGCAAGAATTTCTGAGCGGATAGACTCGAAATAAAAAGATAAATTTTAACCTAAACGGCAAAATTATCTTTTTGTGCTACTTTTCATAGTCAGTTTATTTACGGTAAACCGGTAGAAACTTGCAGGCCATATCCCCGCGATTATATGAAAATAATATTCACTTTAAATGTTACAAGTATAGCATGTAATCGACATATTTCAAGGCTTTTTCCATATGTAAAACCTTTCAAACAATTTGGACTTAGGTATGATTAGTGTGCTGGCAATTTTCTTATTTATCCTGTTAAATATACGCCGTGCATTTTTTTGGCACTTTGTTCTTCATGATTCTTCTTTCAACGAATTCTTCATTACAACATCCTAGTTAGTCGCTTTTATCTATGATATACTGCTCGCTAGTTGGCTAAATAAGTATATCTGAAAGGAAGCTAAGCATGAAAATTGATACTCCTAAAATTTCTCCAGCACTATTCACAAAAAATTTCCAAGATATCTTTTACGAAGAAGATCCGATTCTAGAAATGTGTGAAATCACCGATTCTAATTTCACAAATGAGGCTGTGGATCGTTTACGGCTATATAATGCAGTCGTAAGAAATAGTACGTTTACAAATACGGATTTTAGCAATGGCGACATAACAGATGTTCGCTTTGAAAAATGTGACTTATCCAATGTAGATTTTAGCAAATCATCGATTCACCGAGTAGAGTTTATAAACTGTAAGTTAGTTGGCTGTGAATTTCCAGAGTCATCTATCGGTAATGTAAAATTTGAAAATTCCATATTGAACTTCGCCACCTTTGGAAATGCAAAACTTCAGAAGGTTATATTTCAAGAGTCTTCCTTACAAAATGTCGATTTTTATGAATGTAAATTTAAAAGAATTGCATTCGATGGATGTGATCTCAATGAAGCAAACTTCGAACAGACATCACTAAAAGGAATAGATATAAGTTCTTCAAAGTTTGATTCACTTACGGTTTCACTCGAAGCTATCAAAGGTTGCAAAGTCTCCACATACCAAGCTATTCAATTGGCATCACTAATGGGCTTAGTAATAAAAGATTAGTACTTTTATTAGAAAGGGACTTATACAACAATGAAAAAATGTAAAGGCGGGGATGTAAAGGCGTACGACCTCTAGTTATAGGCATCCCCGCAAGCATTTATTGATTAAGCTATAGCTTTTCGTTATAGAATTCATGGCATATCTATGTGTCCATATAGCTCTTCTCGCTTTCCTCCAATACATGCACTTTAAAGAAATTGTATTTTTAATTAACAGAATGGATTGAATTGCATTACCAAATTGCAATGGCACCCCATGACAAATAACCTCATAAGTATACCTTTGTTTATCAAAACTAGTGACTTATTGCTTTTCCTCTATTTATGGTAAGTTTCGACTTATACTCTGAAGTCACAATACTTTTTAGTTATTTAGAAAATTTCACTTGATTATTTTGTTTATATTAAATACCATATATCTTAACTACAGGCGCTATCAAGTATACAGGCTCAGAGGAATACCTAAGGGTATATGTATACATAAAAACACCCATTTCTTTTTAGAATATGGGTGTAAAAAACGGATGAAAATTTAGTATTGTAGTCTGGATATTATTTTGTTGCTGAATTGCGTTTATGCTTTGATATCATACGGTACTCAATTAAGAGTTCTCCTACAATGGCAAATAGGAATACAGGAAGGGAGTAAAGGATATTAGTCAATATCCAGATAAGAAGAAAGACCCCTATCGCTCCAATCCATAAAGCTCCGGACAGCATTCCGCGTTTTGTCACTTCTTCTGTATCTTTATAATAGCCTGCGTAGGCTTCGTGATATCGTTCATGCTCCTGCATTAGCCATGGTTTGAACCGTTTTTTTTCGGTAAGCATTAAGAAGGCAATAACCAGAACGCCTGGTAATACAAAAGGAACCAGCACCCCCAGGATAGCAGCGGGATCACTGTTTTCCATAAAAAAGTGTGAACTGGAGATGGAAATTCCGAATAAAATGGCGCCGACAGCAAGGGCATAGATAAGTGCCCTTTTCCAGTCCATCGGATATTTGGAAGTTGTTTCTGTTGTTAAACCTAAATAGGTTAACGCTGCTCCTGCAGGTACAACGAATGGCAGGAAGGAGGAAATAGCAATGAATAAATTATTTCCTGCAGAAAAATAAGTAATTAGACTTGTAATAATTCCAAACAATAAAACTCCTGCAGCAAGTGTATATCCAATGGCATATCCTGCAGAAAGCTTGGGTTTTGTATCTACATACATTTTTCCAATAATCTCCTTTCGTTTTTCTCTGCTTAAATCATCGGCAATTGCTGTAATGTCACCTAATTCTGAGACAGCTTCTGCAAATGCCTCATCAGATGATTTTCCTGCTTTTTCTAAATCCTGCACGCGGTCCTTTAAATTTATTATGATTTCTTCTTTAAAATCCTCCAGCTCAGCTGTTGATTCATATCCGTGAAATAAATCATCGACATATTTTTTTATCATCATATTAATCGTCTTCCTCCTTCAATAATTGATTCAAAATCCGCTGAGTAAATTCCCAATCGGCGATATTTTGTTTGTATTGTATGCGGCCTTTATCAGTAATACGGTAATATTTTCTCCGGCCACCCTGACTTTCATCTCCCCAATAGGCAACGATACATGCTTCTTTTTCTAATCGTTTATAGCTGGAATAAAGCGTGGCTTCCTTTAATTGATATAGTCCGTCTGTTCGATCCATGATGGATTTGTATATTTGATATCCATAGGCATCGTTTTTTAATAGTATTCCCAACACAATCGTGTCTGTATGACCACGCAATAAATCTGCTGAAATTCTTCCTTCCAACAAAACCCCTCCTTGCCTTGCAATGACTCTTCTTATCTATAACAAATAAAATACTATGACAGACAAAGTAATTGTTTGTATAAGTATATTACTATGACTGTCATAGTATGTCAATGGAAAAGTAGTTGTTTAATATTTTTATGTTGGAAACAAGTCCAATTGACCGTAATCATTCGGTTTCTTCGTTATTTTAACCATAGAAAAAAGCTTGCAGAGAAAATACCCTACTATCTCTGCAAGCTGAAGACTAAAGTTGCTCCAGTCTTGGTTTCCATTCATAATTGAATCAGCAAATATTTTTTATAGAGGATTCTTTTATAGAAAGTGAGAAGGATAGTTTTTAATCAAGAATTCTTTCATTTCCTCAGCTGATTTCTTTTGCAAGACAGTCACAATATCATCAGCTAGTAATTTTCTGTGAGAGCTGCTGGAAAAGCCGATTTGCAACAGTTTATTGATATCATCATCATGCATATAAAATTTCACTTTTAGGGATGTATAGCCTTGTTCTTCAATAAGTGTAGCAATACATCTTGCTGTATGAAGTGATGTAGATTTGGGAGTTTCTCTGCAGTTTGATCCAGCTTATTACCATAAAATCAAAGTGATAATCCGAACGCAGAATACACTTGAAAATGGACTGGTATATTTTTCCAAGTTTTCACTTTCTAAAGTGATTTTTATAAACATGTATGTAATAAATTAAATGGAGGGATAGCGCTATGCTTGGGAAGCTTTTTAAAAAGAAAGAGAATCAGGAAATTGAATTATTTGCTCCTGTTGACGGTGAAGTAATACCTTTGGAAGAAGTACCTGATCCGGTATTTGCTGAAAAAATGATGGGTGATGGAATTGCTATTAAACCGTCTAATGGTAAAGTGGTATCACCAGTTGATGGAGACATTATACAAGCGTTCCCGACAAAACATGCGGTAGGGATTAAAGCATGCAATGGAACAGAAATTTTAATTCATATTGGTTTAGAAACAGTTGCATTGGATGGAGATGGGTTTACCATCCATGTTAAAGAAGGAGACAAAGTAAAAAAAGGAGATGCACTTGTTGACGTAGACTTGGCAGTGGTAGGTGAAAAAGCAGCAAGTACTGTCACACCTATGCTTATTACAAATATGAATGATATTGAAGATTTAAATAAACAGAAGTTGAAGCAGGTAAAGGCAAGTGAAGATGTTGTTATTACGGTGAAATAAAGGGAGCTGACAATGAACTGATTTTGTTGGGACTCAAAAACAAAACTATACAGTTAGAAAAACCAGCAGCTTTTCAATTTGAAATGGAAAGCTGCTGGTTTTTCTATTTCAAATACTACAT